>DATNMU010000244.1:0-9362 GCA_035602195.1 Candidatus Acidiferrum sp. | reverse complement strand
GATGATTGCACCGCCGCCAAAGCATCCGAGCAAGAGTCCATAGCCGGTTGCATTCTGATTCACACTCCGAGAAACCGTCGGCAGCAACGCGAAGAGTGCGCTGGAGAAGAACATGACCACGCCTGTTCTGAGCAATACCGTCAGGATTGCGGGAGAATGCCGGACGTACCGAATTGCCGCGACGGTAGCTCCCGAAAAAGATTCCGGCGGCGCGCTCCTCCTGCGGACAGGCCTCTTCCACCTGGCAACAACAAGAATGACACCGAAGAACGATACGAAATTTGCGACGAAGGCTGTCGCGACACCAGCAACAGATATGATCGTGCCAGCGAGCGCCGGCCCAACCGCTCAGGCGAGGTTGAATTCAATCCCGTTGAGCGCGGAAGCCGCTGCTAGGTCTTCCTTGGGCACCAGTTCAGGGAGGATTGCACGCCATGCCGGCGTTTCGAACGCGTCTCCCGCCGAGAGCGCAAATGTGAGCACCAAACGTATCCATGGCGACATCACTCCCGCGATAGTCAAGATCGCTAGAATCAACGCGACGCCCATCATCCACGACTCGGTGAAAAGAATCAGCTTGCGTCGGTCGACGATATCGCCAGCGGAGCCTGCTGGAAGGGCCAGCAGAAAATATGGCAAGGAGGCGGCAGTCTGCGTCAGCGCAACATAAATCGGCCCGGCGCCAAGTGAGACCATCAACCATGCGGCGCCGACGTTCTGCATGAAAGCGCCGGCGTCTGAAATGACGTCCGCGATTAGCAGATTGCGAAAAATCGTTACTCGAAGCGGTCGCCACAGATTTGGGGAAGCAGTCGGTTTCATTTTTCTCCGCTGTTGCCTCTCAAGTCGCCACTCCCAAGGTTCGAGTCGAACTCACCCGAGCTCTTCGATACCGCAGTAGAGCGAAGTTGGTGGCGGCTGTCTATTTCTTCCGTGCAATCGAGGCATCTTCCTTACTGGCCTGCTTGTTCCACCCGTGGAAACGCGAGAGGTCACCGGCATTCCATGCTTCGCGGAGTCCAGGAGTACTCAGATCCCAATCTGGGCGGATTTCACTCGTCACGGCGCGCAGATCCTGCCAAAGATCGACGACCGACGGACGGCCCCAGAACCAGTAGCCGTTGTAGATGCTGTAGATCACGAGGCCCGGCTTGAGCACGAGCGTATGCGGGATCATCGGATTATGCTCGGGGTCGGTGTACTCCTGGATGTCGAGATCCTTCTGAATCGTTCGGTCGGGGTCCGAAAGGAAGGTCCACTGGGCTCCGACTGACGCACGGAATTCCTGCAGCGTATGGTGATCGTCGGTGGCGATCGTGGCGATCTGAGTGTACGCCACCGCGATCTTCGGGTAGAACGCGGCGAGTTCCAAGTGCTGCTGGTGCTCCTTTGGGCAATAGTGGCCGCGCGCGAGCGTGAGGATTAGCGCATCATCGCCCTGTAGCTCGCTGAGCTTGCGCAATGTGCCCGTGTGATCGGGCAGTTCGTAGTCGGGGAAAATTCCTCCGGGCACGATATCAGAACGCATGATTGTACTCCTCCCGTTTCTCTCAAAGATCTTCTCTTAAAGATCCAGAGTGACACCCGCGTTTGGCTGGGAACAGCATACGAGCACATTCCCGGGCGCGGGCTTCTCCAGCGGCTCAGGGTTGTAAGTAATCGATCCATCAATCAGACCAGCCACGCAAGTATGACAGACTCCAATCCGGCACGACCATCTGACCGGAACATCGCACGCTTCCGCCAGTTCAAGCAAGCTCGCGAATTTCGGATCCCAAGCGGCGGTAATCCCGCTACGCGCGAATGAAACTGGGGGGCCAGATCCGGGCGGCCCCTGTGGCAGGTGAGGAGTGTGAACAACCTGCGCCATACCAGGGGTAATAGCCTCGAGAGAACCGAAGATTTCCGTGTGCACATTCTCGACGAGTACACCCCAGGTTCGCAGCCCATCGCGCATGTTCTGCAAGAATGAAGTGGGGCCACACAGATAGAAGTCACTACCCTGTGACACTCCGATTCTCTCCAGCAAAGCTGTGTCGATGTGCCCGGGAGCGTCGAAGTCTGGCCCGACTTGGTCGATTGCAGCGGGCCTGCTGTACACGATGTATTCTCGTCCGCGAGAGAGCTGTTTCAGTAATGAACGCGATTCTTCTGCAAATGGATGCTCGACGCGATTGCGCGCTCCATAGATCCACCAAATCTCTCGTTGCGATTTTTCAGCGGCGAGTGAGTGCAGCATCGACATCACGGGCGTTGCGCCCACTCCAGCGCTCAGCAGAACCACAGGACTCTGGCCTGGGCGCAGAGTAAAGCTTCCGCGCGGCGCACTAACATCCAATAGATCGCCTTCTCGCGCACGGTTGCACAGAAATGAACTTCCAATCCCGTTCAATTCGCTCTTGACGCTGATGCGGAAATGATCGGCTACCGGCAGATCAGACAACGAATAGCTGCGAAGCACCGGCGGTTTGCCAGGATCGACGAGCAGCCGCAAAACAACAAATTGCCCCGCCTGGAAGACAGGAAGAGGTCGCCCATCGATCGGCGCCGGAACGAAGGAAGTCACGCTATCGCTTTCCTTGCGAATCTGCGTAACTCGCATTTGTCGAAAGCCAGGCCACGCCGGAGCTTGTTCCTCATTCGCGAGTCCCGGATTCCCCGCCGCAGTTTTGGGGCTCAAGTCTTGTTGGAGCATTGCCTGGAACGAACTCTGCCAACCCTTGCTGAGTGCAGGAATCCGCAGCGCGCGTTGCAGTTGCTCGCTGGAGTGTCCTGGCAAATACAGGAGAGCGTCAACGTCGGCCACACTGATTCGCTCTGGACCGTCAGTAATTTTTACAATGTCATCGCCCGCCCCAACTTCTCCTTCCTGCAACACGCGAAAGTAGAATCCGGGTCTGTGATGTGCTACGAGCAGCGCTGGCATGCGAGGCTCGTTCATGCGGATGCCAACGCGGTAGCACGTTACGCGCGGCTGCGTTACTTCAAATATCGCACCACCGATGCGGTATCGATCGCCGATGCAGACCTCGTTATCAGAAAGTCCCTCAACGGTGAAGTTTTCTCCGAACTGGCCAAAAGTAAAATCACTGCGGCCCAAAAAGCGTTCCCAGTAATGGTACGAGTCCATCTGGTAGACAAAAACGGCGCGCTGCTCCCCACCATGACCGGCGAGATCGGCTTGCGCATCACCATCGATATCGAGATTGCGCACCATTCGCCGTCCCGTAACCGGAGATTTCCAGACTGACGTTCGGACAGTTTTGCCCTTCCATGTCACGTCGCGCGGAAGGCCGACATTTACCGAAAGCAATCGGGGCATGCGTACCTCGTCGAAGTCCAGCGTGGGGTTAGCATCCTTTTATATCAGTGCAGCGGGCGGCGGCTTAAAAGTTCTGGTTATGACCATCAAGCTCTTGTCTAGCAACAAGCTGCTTCGTCGATCGATCAGCTCAGTAACTTGCCGGCGAGCCAGTAATCGACACTGAACTTTCCCGGACCAGAGCAGATCAGCCAGATAAAGAAGAGCACGTACAGGACCTCCGGAAGGTACAGGAAATCGTCGAGCCAATTAAGAGGCGAAAGTCCTTTAGGCAGGGTGGAAAGCGCGTTGGTCAGGGTGGCGACGGGATAGCGCCTTCTATCTCGTCAGGCTTTTACTTGCAGTGCGAGATATGGGATGTGCTGAAGTGGGCGAAATACCGAACTTCAGCGAAGGCGAGCCACTGTTGAGCGCCAGAATCGGTGCGTCGTTTCTCACTAAATTATTTCGCCGTGCCTGTCCCGGCGGCTTCCAGCTTCGAATTTTCGGGGTTCCATCGGGTCGGCGACCAATTCTAGCTTCGTTCATCTAAGTTTTGTTAGTGACGGTTTCCCTACCGTACATAAGGAGATGAAATATGAAAGCAATCGTTGTCCACCAGTATGGCGGGCCTGAAGTTCTCAAGTTCGAGGAGTACCCTGATCCAGTGGCCGGTCCCGGCGAAGTACTCGTGCGGGTCGCTGCTACGAGTGTGAATCCGATCGACTACAAACGGCGTGCCGGATTAACGAAGGATTTTTATCCCATCCAGTTCCCGGGCCTCATAGGGGTCGATATCGCTGGGACTGTGGTCAAGATTGGGCCGGGAGTGGAAGGCTTTTCCGTCGGCGACCAGGTGTTCGCTATGGCGGATAATACTTACGCCGAGCTTTGTGTCGTGAAAGCCGCGATTCTGGCGAAAGTTCCCAAGGGGCTCGATTTGATTCAGGCGGCGGCGCTGCCGCTGGTGACGACGACTGGCAACCAGCTCATTTCCGCTACGGGGATCAAAGCGGGCCAGACAGTTCTCGTCGTAGGTGCTGCCGGAAATGTCGGGCGTTCGGCAGTATTCACTGCGAAGCAACGCGGGGCGACGGTGATCGCGGGGGTTTTGAAGAGGCAGATGGATGAGGCGAAGACTGTGGGCGCGGATCAGGTGGTCGCAACCGACGACGACACCGCGATTGCGAATCTTCCGATGCTCGATGTCGTAGCTGATACGGTCAACGGCAAGACTGCTGAAAAATTGATCGCCAAGGTCAAGCCGGGAGGAGTGTATGCATCGGTTGTCGGTTCACCGCGGAACGCCGCGAAGTACCTATCTGTAAAGGTGGTGCCAGTATTCTCGAAATTCGACAGGAAAACGCTCGAGTTCATGGCCGAAGCGGTGAGGGATGGCAAGCTAGTAATCCCGATTAGCCAGAAACTGCCACTCAGTGAAGCGGCCGAGGCTCAAGCAGTGGCAGAAAAGGGTGGCACGGGAAAGATCTTGCTGGTGGCTTGACATTATTTGCGAATAGAAGACACGAAAGGAAAATCGGAAATGAAAAAGGGTCTGCGCAGAATCAACCCGGCTTCGAAGCCGAGTGGCGATGGGTGTGTCGAATGCCTGGCGTCACCGAAAGGTTGGTGGTTTCATCTCCGTCGGTGTGCGGAGTGTGGGCACATCGGATGCTGTGACAGTTCTCCGAGTCAGCATGCATCCAAGCACGCGGCGGCGACGGGACATCCGATCATTGCCAGCTTCGAGCCGGGTGAGGATTGGTTCTACGATTACGAGAAGCAGCGCATGATCACGATCAAAGGTGTGGAATTGCTTCCGCCGCATTCGCACCCAAAAAATCAGCCCGCACCCGGGCCCGCAGGAAGGGTGCCAGCCAACTGGGAATCGCTCCTAAACTAGCTGCCCGTTATAGGATAGCCAGCAGATGAGACGCTTCCTTTGGCAGGCTGCGGAAGAAGTCTGATTTCGGGTGGCGCAGCGCTTCGAGCGCTGCGATAAAGGCATCATTCTCAGCGAGGTCTTCAGCCCCCGAGGTGCCCGAACCGACTTTTTCCGCAGCATGTTGGACCGAAGGCGTTTCCGGCCGCATCCTAACTTATCGACAACAGGTGGCCCACTCACTACAATTCCTGCATTGTTCACCAGGCCAACCAAGTTCCTATCGCCTATCATGGAGCCGACCTTCTGGGCAGCTTGATGTACAGCGTCGGCGTCCGTAATGTCCATCATGAGAGGCACGAAGCCGTTACCGAACTCTCTTTGCAAACGATCGGCGTCAGCCGGCTTGCGTACAGAACCGAACACGCGAAATCCCTCTGAAACAAGCACCTTTGTGGTTCCCCAACCAATTCCGGTGGAGACCCCCGTGACCACGACATCTTTGCTGTTCGCCATCGCATTTCTCCTAAGATGGTCACTGTTCGTCTTCAATATCTTCAGTGGCTCCCAAAGACTCGACTGAAGCGTGCGTCCCGTGAACCCGTCGTACTTCTCCACTCCGGTTGACCGGCCTGAAAGATCTTGGCGCCCTCAGGCGTCGACTAGGCGAGCCCGATCTGCTGCGCCTGCAGAGCGGAGTCCAAGAAGACGAACTCTTCGATGAGCAGGTCGCCGTCCCACTTGGCGGTCGTGGCGAAGTCGAGGTCGAAAGCCTTTCCTGTCGGGGCGATCACCTTGCCGCCGGGCAGGGTCATCTCCCCGGTAAACGTTCCTGTGGCGCGGGTGATTACGGTGATCCAGTCGCCGCTCCCGAACTGGATTGGGTATGGGTCGTTGTGGACATGGACGTCGGGAAAGATCCGAAACATTTCCTTCATCATTGCGGCGTGCGCCGGCTGACCGTGGATCGGCTCTGCCTCTCCTGCGACGTGAGCCACAATTTTGGGGTGGTGTGTCGCCTTCATTCCTGCGAAGTCGCGGGAGTTGAAGGCGTCGTCGCCCTTCTTCATGAGCGCGAGGAGGTGTGTCGTCCGGCTGGTGTTCTGGGTCGTGGTAGCCATGAGGGCTCCTTTTCTAGGTTGTAGAGTGTCTATGGTCATATGCAATCCCTCCTGCTTGCTCGTGCCGAGGTTTAGTGGTGAAGGCCCGGTTCGACGCCTTCAAGCTGCCTTCGAATATAGGTCGGAGTATATGCACTGGTGGGCCTCTTCAACTGTGCCAAATGGCACACACTCCGCGAATCGGTCCTTTCCCGCAAGTGGCAAGGTGGCCGTCACTCGTAATACGCCGGCAACTTCTTTTGCGCGTCGCTTTGGGGCTGATCGTGGTTGATCCAGAGCTGCGCATGTTCCTTCGCGATGATTGCCGCTATCTTGTCCATGGACTGTAGCGAGGCCTGCTTACTCCAATTATTGTCGGGGACGTAGCGACGTTCGAAGCTGGTCTGGAAATGCGCAACATCGCCGCTAAGAATCACCGGTCCAGTTTTAGGGAGCCTCACGAGCAGAGATTGGTGGCCGGGCGTGTGTCCGGGTGTGGAGAGTAGCACGAGGCTTCCGTCGCCAAAAATATCGTAATCGCCATCGATGAGCTTTACCGGATGCTTCTTATTAAAGGCGACGGTGTCCTGTCGGCTCCCAGCCCATTCGTACTCAACTCTTTGCACCAGCATCAGCGTGTTGGGAAACATTTCGATGTTCCCCGCGTGGTCCGGGTGGCTATGCGACACGGCCATCATCTTGATCTCCGAGGGCTTAACGTGTATCTCTTCGAGCTGAGCCGCGAGCGTTATTGGTTTGCGCCAGATCGGGCCGGTGCCGGGTCCCCATTCGTGAAACACCCTCTCATGATTGGGCAGTTGCGCTACAGCATCATCAATGCCCGTGTCCCACAGGAACCACCCTTGGGTGTGGTGGATGAGGTAGCAGTGTCCGGGAAAGCCGACGGGGGTTCCGACGTTGGCTCCCGGTGTCCAACGCGATTCGTCGGGGCCACTGCCGTCGCCGCAGTCGATCACATAGAGGCGGTCTACTCCGGACTTGACTTGTGGATTGGGGACGGCGGAAATTCGCATGCCAGGGGCGGTGGCCGCCAGCACCAAGACGGCAACCAAGAAGGTCCACTTAACGTTTGCTTTCATGAGACCCTCCATTCGAAATCTGATCGACTGGGCAACGCACCATCGAGTTCCTGTCTAGGAACAAGCTCCTTCGTCGATCGATCACGTCAGAGCTTGCCGGCGAGCCAGTAATCAACACTGAACTTTCCCGGACCAGAGCAGATCAGCCAGATAAAGAAGAGCACGTACAGGACTTCCGGATGGTAGAGGAAATCGTCGAGCCAGTTAAGAGGCGAAAGTCCTTTAGGCATGGCGGAAAGCTTGGTGGTCAGGATGGCGACAAGCATATCGATCAACAAAGCCACGCAGGCCAGGCTCGAAAGAAACCCCACGGTCAGCAAGGATCCGCCGACGAACTCGACACCTGACACGAAATAAGCCATCTGGTGGGGAAACGGGACTTTAGCCTCAACGAGCGTTTCGTACATGGTCCGCGCGCTGCCGGCGACAAACAATTTGTTTGCCCCGGAGATGGCGAAGAACAGCCCGAGCGAAACGCGTACCAGCAGGATGGCATATTGTTCCAAATCACTGCTGCCCAGCAGCGCAAACTGGACCAACCGTTTCCAATCCATCTCTTGTCCCTCCATCGGAGGATGTGCTGTAACGATCCCCCAAGTCATACAGGTCGACTTCTCTGGTAACCGCGTTAATCAGGACTTAGCGGCTGTCTGGTTGATTAAAGCCGACAGCAGCTGTCGGCCGTCTGTAGTTCTTTCGTCGCAGCAAATGCACATGGCCGGCGACAATCCTAATAACTTAGAGCTTCGATCCGCACCCGTCAGCGCTTAAATCCACGTCCCCTCCCGGCCGAGCGTCAGCCTTACGTGAGGTCGGTACTCTGTCCCACCTCGATAATGTAACCGTCAGGATCGCGGATGTAGCAGCGTATCTCGCCGTACTTGGATATCGGTTCCGTGATGAACTTGGCTCCTCGACTTTTCCATAATTCATAGCACGCTTGAATATCCGCAACACGGATATTCAAGAAGCTGCTGACCTTATCCGGGTCGGCGGGGACGCTGAGCGTCACTGACGGCTTGTCCGGGGTGGGCCCGCCTCCGACGTTGACGATCAGCCAAGTATTCGCGATCTGAATGTGCCCAGACGCACCCTTGCTGTCGCCTCTACTGAGAATGCGGCCGCCGAAGACCTTCTCATAAAAATCAGCCGATCGGTCGATGTCGGCGACGGTGATGAAATGTGTGACGGTAAACCCGTCGCGCGGGGGCATCTCATAGCTTTTTTGTTCGATTTGTACGCTGCTCATTGAGGCTCTCTTGGTATTTATACCTGCTGCCGATTAAACCTGACGAGGAAAAGCAAAGCAATTGGACCAAGGTATCGGGCGAGACTTTGTCAATTTTTCGCACGAATGGAAACTGGAGAACGTCCGCCTGGAAGCTGTGAAGAAATAGGTTTTTGCTTCGCAGTTTTGTTGGAGATTTGCCAACGCGTTGTTTGCACGGCGTTATGAGTTGCTCGTGAGTTGGAGTTCCGGCTTCCTTGTGCGCAAGGGAGTCGGTTTGGCGGCCTAAGCGGACGCTGTTACCAGATCGGGCTTGCGTTGTATGCTGAACCACCTTGTCAGGTTGTAGCTGAGGCACGCCCAAGTAGCTTCCATGGCTACCTTCAGCCGGTTCCGACAGCGGAACTGCCGTAAGCCGCAGCGCTCCTTAATCCAAGCATGCGGGAACTCCGCGATCTGCGAGCGTTTCGCGTAGATCTGTCGTGCCTCTTCGGTCGCCATCTTCGCCTTGAACGCCGTCGTCGTCGCAGGCTCTTCGAGACGCGTGATGGACCGCCTCCACGCGCGTCGCGCGTCCGGTGGAGCGCACTGGCCGCGCAGCGGGCAGTTGGGACATGCCGCCTTGGGCGCGCGGTACACGTGCGTATGTACGCCGTGGCCACGATTCAGCAGTGCGTGATGAGTGAGGATCTTTCCGGCAGGACAAGTAAAGCAGTCCCGTTTGGCATCGTAGGGAAACGCGCTGGCCAGA
>DATNMU010000243.1:0-23694 GCA_035602195.1 Candidatus Acidiferrum sp. | reverse complement strand
CGTTGGGTGTCGCGCGCAGCGAGTTGTATCCTACGTTGGCGGCGGCTGCACTCTCTCAGACAGGCCGCTCGGAAGTCCTCTTCGGAAACCGCTTCGACGGCCAGGTAGTCCAAGATTTTCAAGTGGAACTCGACCTCAACTACAACGTCTTTGATTTCGGCGCCCGCTCTGGCCGAATCAACGCTGCGGGCGCGCAGGTCCTGGCAGCCAACTTCGCATTCAACGATACACATCGCACCGTCATTTACCAGGTAGAGCAGGCCTACTACCGCTTGTTGAATTCGATGGGCCAAGAGGATGCAGCGCGAGCCAGTCTGTCTAATGCCCAGGCGGTGGAGCAGGCCGCAGGGGACCGCTTGAAGAATGGCTTGGCAACTTTGCCGGATGTACTGGAAGCGCGGAGCGCCACGGCGCAGGCGGAATATGATCTGCAAGCTGTTCTAGGAGCTGAGCAGAATGCGCGAGGAGATTTGTCAACTGCAGTGGGAACCTCCGCAACCACGGTGATTCACGCCGAACCGCTGGATCGAGTGCCAATTCCTGAGTCGATCGGCGATACAGCCGACCAGGCAATCAACCGGGCACTCAACAAACGCCCCGATCTGATGCAGCAAGTGGCCGAAATAAGATCCGCAAATGCAAGGGTCGAAGAAGCACGCGCGGGGTACTACCCTGCACTGAGCCTCAGTGTCAGCCCAGCTGCGCAGTCGCTGTATGGATTGCAGTCGCCGTACCCCTGGTCGCACACGGCGGATTTGGTCGGCGCATTGAGTTTCAATTTGCAGTGGACGGTCTTTGATGGGGGTGCGCGAAAAAACAAGCTGGCAGAGGCGCGAGCTAATGTCCACGCGGCAGAGGCACAAGCGAATGTCACCAGCAACCAGATTGCTGACGAGGTTTGGACGGCTTACTCGAACTTGAACACTGCCTTTCGGCAGCGCCAGTCAGCCCTCGCGCTCTTGGAGGCCGCCAGCCAGTCCTACAATGCCGCTCTGGAATCGTATAACTACGGTGTGCGGAGCTTGTTGGATGTAACTGCCGCCCAGCATACTCTCGCGCAAGCTCGCTCGGCTGATGTGCTGGCGCGCACGCAGGTGCTCACCTCGCTCGCAGAGTTGGCTTTCCGAACCGCGGATTCCATTCAACTCAACAAGCCGAGGCGTCGTCCATGAATGCAAATGGTAACCGCCGATTTGTGACGCATTTGTTGGCACTCGCTCCGCTGTTGTTTACGAGTTGCGGACGAGCTCCCGCCGTGGATATCCTGGGCTCGTTTTTCCCCGCCTGGCTGATCTGCTTGGTGGCAGCTATTCTCCTCACTGCTGTCAGTCGATTGGTGCTGTTGCGATTCCACATGAATTTCAATTTACCGGTTGTAGCTTATCCGAGCCTTACCGCATTTCTCACGTTCGCTCTGTGGCTGATCTTCTTTCATTAACCAGCCAGGAACAGGGATTATGGATTTCGACACGAATACCAAACCGCAGAAGGTGCTTAGCCGCCGTATCAGTATTGGCTTCGCGGTAGCCGCCCTCGCGCTGGGACTGGTGGCGCTTTACCGCGCAAACCACCATCCACGAACCGAGGATGCCGAAATATTTGCGAACTTCATCGGGATAGCGCCGCAAGTAGACGGTCCGGTTATCCACTTGAATGTGCGCGACAACCAGTTTGTGAAAAAGGGCGAACTGCTGTACGAACTCGACGAACGCCCGTATCAGTATGCGCTCGAAACAGCCGTTTCCGAACAGGCTGCTCTGGAAGGACTAATCGGAGACGAGCAACGGAAGATAGCAGCATTGGTGAGCGCGGTTTCGGTTTCGCAGGCAAATACCCATAGCGCGGAGGCCGACGTGACAAACTCAGCGCAGGGCGTCAATCGGGCACGAGCCGAGTGGACATATGCGAATAACAATTTGCATCGACTTGAGCCTCTGTTGGCAAAACAGTTTGTCACTGCGGATCAGGTAGATCGAGCAAGAACTTCGGAACTTGCACTGGCGCAAGCTCTGATGCAGGCAGAGTCCGGACTACAACTATCGCAAGCAAAATTGACCTCAGCTCTATCGCAACACGAACAAGCTAGGCACGCCGTGACAACCCTAGAGCCACTCATCAACCAACGTGGAGCAAAGGCAGCAGCTGTGAAAAATGCCCGCTACAATCTGGACAACTGCCGCGTCTATGCACCGTTCGATGCGCGTGTGACCAATCTCACGATTTCAGAAGGCGCTTATGCTCACGTCGGCCAGCAGGTGTTTACTCTCATTGACGCGCGCACCTGGTGGGCTGTTGGTAACTTCCGTGAAGGCCAGCTCAAGCGAATCGTGCCAGGTATGCAAGCCGATGTTTATGTAATGTCGAGACCAGACGTGCACTTCTCGGGCATAGTGGATAGCATCGGTTTCGGAGTCACACCAGATCCCGATGTAATTGGCCGTTTGGAAACTGGCCTTCCGGACGTACAGCGAAGCCTGAACTGGGTGCATCTGGCCTCGCGATATCCGGTTCGCGTGCGCGTGCAAAATCCCACTCCAGATCTGTTTCGAATTGGCGAGTCGGCCGTGGTCACGATTCGGGGAAACTGATAATGGCCACCATCGCCCAAAGTCTACCCGAGTCTCCCCGGCCGTCGGCTTGGTTCGGGGACTTTCTGAAAGGGGAACTCGCCCCATATCCGGGGAGAGCAGCGTTAGTCGCACGTATGACTGTTGCTGCGACTCTGGTCATGATCATCTGCATGACCTTTCGTATTCCCTATGGGTTCCAAGGCGCGATTTATGCACTTCTCATTACGCGAGAGAGTCCTCGCGCCACTCTATGGTCAACAGGAACAATATTGCTCGTTACCGGCATCGGTGCCGCCTATCTTTTGATCTCAGCTGGATTTGTGATCAGTATTTCAATCCTGCATTTTCTCTGGATCATTGCTTCGTTCTTCCTAGCTTTCTATGCCCTCAGCGCCATGACCAATCACGGTGCTGCGGGTATATTCGCCATTATGATCGCGGTCGGAGTTCCCTTGTGGGATCGGCAGGTATCAGCCGAAACCAATGTGGAAGATACCCTTAGGGTTATCTTGGCGTCATCGATCGGAGTCGCAGTCACTGCGGCTGTAGAACTGGTGTTTGCGCGCAGGAAGCCTGGAGAGGATATCGTTCTGCCCATCGCGGAACGGTTAGCAGCGGTCCAGAGTTTGCTGACCGGCTACATAGAGGACCGCCCCGTAGATCGCGAGGCTGAAAAGATCGCCAGGCTGGCCATGATCGGATCATCAACCCTGCGTAGCGCTTTGCGCCGCTCTGACTATTCTCCAGAGTACACCGCACAGATGAGTGGTGTTGTAGCGCTTGTCGGGAGGCTCATGGATATTGCCGCAACCCTGACGCAGCTCAGCTTCGAGTTTTCCGCCGCCGATCAGAAGCAATTGCGCAATTTGGCGGCGACCGTCGCACGCATTCGCACCGATCTAATGAATCGACAAATTCCAGGATCGATTCATTTCAATCCTGATGATGAACCCTTGCGTGGCGTTACATTGCTGCGCGAGATGGAGAAAATAGTCGCGCTAATCCCACAAGCATTTGCGGGTTCTCAATCGATGGATGAGTACCTGCCCCCTTCAGCCGACTCATCGCGATTGAAGTTTTTCGCTGCGGACGCGCGCACCAATCCTGAGCATCTTCGATTCGCGCTGAAAGGCTGCCTTGCGGCGAGCCTCTGTTACATCGTCTACGACTCCATCGCCTGGCCGGGTATCAGCACGGCGGTAACGACATGCCTGCTGACGGGGCTGTCCACGGTCGGCGCATCTCGCCAGAAACAGATTTTGCGTTTCGCCGGAGCCCTGGTGGGTGGCTTTCTTATCGGAATGGGCTCGCAGATATTCATTCTGCCCTACCTCGACTCGATTGCGGGATTCACTGTTCTCTTCGTACTTGTCACAGGCGCGGCTGCCTGGTTCCTGACATCCAGCCCTCGGTTGTCATACTTCGGATTGCAGGTCGCGCTGGCTTTCTATCTCATCAACCTGCAGAAGTTCGCCATGGAGACATCGCTCTCCATAGCAAGGGACCGCATCGTTGGCATTCTGCTTGGACTGTTTATGATGTGGCTTGTCTTTGACCAGTTATGGGGCGCGCCAGCCGCAGTGGAGATGAAGCGAACATTTATTTCTAATCTGCGACTACTGGCTGAACTTGCGAGGGAACCGCTTTCAAAGGAGCTAAAAGTTGCTACCCAACGCGACTACGCCATTCGCGAGACGATCAATGCGAATTTTGACGAGGTGAGGAGTCTGGCCGACGCAGTCTTGTTTGAATTCGGCTCATCCCGGCAACAGGACCTCGCATTACGCGATCGAATCCGCCAGTGGCAACCGCAGTTGCGTATGCTTTTCCTGATGCGAATTGTCTTGTGGAAGTACCGTGTCCAGCTTCCCGGTTTTGAACTGCCAAAGCCCGTAGCTATGGCGCAACAAGAATTCGATCATCATCTCGCCACAACGTTGAATGGTATGGCAGACGGGATGGAAGGAAAATCATCGGAGGGAAGCGATAACTTCAGACGCTCCGTCAAGTCTCTAGACCAGACAATTCGGACCTACTGTTCGGGAAAGTCGCACGACGTGCCGGCTCAGTGTGGAGCATTTCTTTCCCAGTCTCACAGAATCGAAAGTCTGACACTCTCCTTAGATGAGGAGATGCTGCGCAAGATGTAGGAGCGCTACCCGAACCCACTCCTCGGTCAATTCCGCCCTTAGTGCGGTGGGTCCGCCTTCCGGTGAAACGTGCACGCGAATATGACGTTTAGGTTACGTTTTAATCAATTGATAATCGGGTTGGAGTGCGAACCGCCTCGCGGCTGGATCGCTGAGTTCCTTCGAGGACGTTCAGGTAGGCCATGATCAAGACCTGTTGCAACTACAGCGCACGGAATCGAACAACCGCAGCTCGCGCAATACTGCTTTACAAACAGTGCGTGACCTCACCCACGTGTCTTTTCTTCTTCCTCCCCAAAAATGACCCGCCTATCACTGCGGACGAACGGAGATGTTCAGCTTGCGGATTCGATACGCCAGGGTCGTCCGTTTCATACCCAGCCGTGCGGCCGCGCCATTCGTACCACCAATCTTCCAGTTGGATGCTCGAATCGCCCGCAGCACGTGCTCACGCTCCATTTCTTACAGGGTGCTCAGCTCCGAACTGGCCGTTTGGACAGCAGCCTCTTTCAGCTCCGCAATAGGTGGACGCAGTACACTCCCCGGCGTTAGGATTACCGCCCGCTCAATAAAGTTCTGCAATTCACGAACATTTCCCGGCCACGAATAGTTTGCGAAGACTTCCATGGAGTGGGGAGGAATGGTCTCTATACGCCGGTTCATTCGCCTGGCGTACTTGTCCACATAATGGCGCACCAAGATCGGTATATCTTCACGTCGATCGCGCAAAGGCGGTAAGGGTAGAGGGAAAACGTACAATCGGTAATACAAATCGTTTCTGAACGTCCCGTCTTCCACCATCTGCTTCAGGTCCCGGTGTGTAGCCGCGATCACACGCACATCCACCTGCTGAGTGCGAGTGCTTCCCAACCTTTCAAATTCGTGCTCCTGCAAGACCCGCAATAGTTTCGGCTGCAATTCCAGTGGAATGTCGCCCACCTCGTCGAGAAACAGCGTCCCCTTGTCCGCAACCTCGAACCGGCCGGCCTTCCGCATGATGGCGCCAGTGAATGCTCCCTTTTCGTGCCCAAAAAGCTCGCTCTCCAGTAATCCGGCGGGCAGGGCGGCACAGTTCAGCTTGACAAACGCATTGGGCCGGCGCGGCCTGAGATCGTGAATCGCACGCGCGATGAGTTCCTTGCCGGTCCCAGTCTCGCCCAAGACGAGCACGCGGGAATTCGTGGGCGCCACTGTCTCGAGTTGCTTAAGCACTTTACGCAAGGCAGCGCTTCTGCCAACGATCCCCTGAAAGTGCGTCTCGCCGCGAATTTCCTCCTCGATGTAGACGCTTTCTTGGGCAACGCGGTTCTGAAGATCAGCGATGTGAACGTGGGCGAGCCGGTTATCGATTGCCAGCGCCAGTTGGCCCGCCACCTGATTCAGGAACGCGACGTCCTCAGCGGTGAAGCGATCAGGTTGCAGGCTCGCAAGCCCGAATACTCCAAGGCGGCGATACGGCGTGGTCAGTGGCAGTCCGCAGAAGGATCGATATCCCAACTCGAGGTTCTTCAGCCTCTGACTCGCGCCGCCGCAGCCCTCATCAGTGTCACAGTCCGCGATCCAGAGAAGCTGTTGATGTTGGTAGACGCATCCCAATATCGTTTCCTCCAGTGGAACGTCTTTCCCGGCGGTTTGCCCGGTTGCAGATGAGCGCCACTCTATCTCGTTTTCGTCCTTCTTATAGACGACGACATCCAGGAGATCGAAGGGAAGCATGCCTCGAAGCTCGGCATTGAGATCTCGGATCCAATCTTCCGGCGTGCCAGCCGCGAGAGACCTGGACAAGCTTGCCAATGCTTCGTAGCGTCTCCGAGAGCATCTCCGGCCCCGAGCCGAGCCGGTCGAGGCGTTTCCCTGGAAGGATATTTGTCCACGGCACCTGGGGTATGGGACTGAATTCAGCGATGCTCGCCATCATATTCCTCGATAATCTATGGACTATGCGTACACCAGGCGCCCTCGCACCCTCCAGTGAAACAGTGCGAATCCTAGGATCACCCTCGATTGTCTGCTCATGTGCAACCTCGTCCTGATCTGGACCGGACCGAATCCGTCATCCATTGCTTGGAGTTTCTGCACGTGAGGTTTGCTCATAGTGAGAAGCTAGAGGGGTCACGAGGTTATGAAAACCCCAGAAACCACAGCCTTGGCCCTGTTTTTTTGTGCAGGTTCGATGTACTAGACAGACTCTTGTGAAAAAAGGATCGAGCAGGTAGACACGGAACTTATGCATTAGAAAGGCCAACATGATTTCAGCGCGGCGGTTGATCGGCACGAGGTCCAACTGCATCCATTGAATTCCGGAAGAACATGTGGTTCCAGCAGGATCACCCAGAGTGATCGGCAAAACTGGAAGTAATTATCGGCGAGTGCCGATGGAAGCTGCTTTCCTGCTTGCAAGGGTTATCTACGGCAAGAACTTGTATCCGATGCCATGCACCGTTCGAAAGTGTTCGGGACGAGCTGGTTCTCGCTCCAGCTTCTTACGCAGCCTTAGAATATGGTTATCGACAGTGCGAGTACACGGATAGCATTGGTATCCCCACACTTTATTGAGAAGTTCATTCCGGGAGATTACTCGTCGTGGATTGTTGAGGAGATAGGCCAGAGTCTTGAACTCCTTGAGCGTGAGGGCGACTAGCAGCCCAGTGCGATGGACTTCCATCGCCGACAAACTAATCGTCACGTCCCCCCACATCAACGCGTCTGAGGGATCCGGATTTCTCGCCGAACCAACGAGTCCGGCGTCTTTCTTACGAACGGCGGGCAGGTTGACAGCTCTAGGTTTCAGTGTTTCGCCACCGACGAAAGCCGCGGAGTGGGTAGGCGCGACAGTCTGATCGAAATCGAAAATCTCCACGAGGGGCGCCGAGAAGGAAGAGCCTATCATCTCAGCAGATTGTCCGTCAGCTTGAAGTTTCATGAGTACTTCGCTGCCGACCTGTCGGCTGAGCAGGCCGCTTTCATGGCCCGGTCGCAGGTACTGAACAAAGCTGACAATTTCAAAGCAGTAATCACCACACCTGCGTGGAGAACTAAATCAAGTTGGATGTTGGTAGCCGGAAGCGACAGAACCATTAACCCCGACCTCGAACGATGGTATGCAACGCGAGCCAATAGCCATAGGGTCGAGGTTGCAGGCGCCGGCCACTCGGTGTACGTCTCACGGCCGAAAGAGGTTGCGGCTTTGATCGAAGAAGCATCGCACGCTCGGTAGGAGAAGTTGTAGACGGCAAGTATCGCTCACAAGCCTCCGTAAACTCCAGGAATCGCCTCCTTGGACCACGCTATAGCCAGCGGAACGCCGGAGTTGGCTAGCAACATGCGGGACCGGTAGGCTCTCTCGTATAGTTTTATACTCTGCCGATCAATCCCGTGGGAATCGTGGAGGCGTTGCCTATGCCAAGATCTTTAGTGCCGTACCTGCTCCGATCGTTTTTGACGAGTTTCTTCGTTCTCGGGGCATGTGTCTCTCAGTCGTTTGCGCAAGCGCGCCATGATGGCATGATTTTTGGGGGCTACTTCGAGGAATGGGGCATCAATTACGCCGGTTACAACATTGCGGACTTGCAAAAGAATGGGGTCGCGGATGAACTGACACACTTGATCTACGCTTTCGGCAATGTGATTCCGACTTCTGCGCCGGCGTGCGCGATTGCTGATCCTGTGGCCGCTTACCAGAATTCGAGCCTTCCGAGTGTCAGCGGCAAGGCCTACACCGCGCCACTTTATGGAAATTTTGGCGCGATCCAACAACTCAAGGGCCTTCACCCCACTCTGAAAGTGTTGATCTCTTTGGGGGGACAAGCGGGCAACGTTGCGGGCTTCGTGACCGCCGCAGCCAACGCGGCCGGTCGTGCCGCGCTCGCCTCTTCGTGCATCGATATGTTTGTCAAGGGCAACATAGCTGCGGGTATTACTGCTCCCGGCTTGTTTGATGGCTTCAATATCGATTGGGAGTTTCCCGGCGCCGCGGACAAGCAGAACTTCACCGCTCTGCTGAAGGAATTCCGCACGCAGCTCAACGCTTTGTCGAAAACAACGGGCAAGAAATATGTCTTGACGTTTGATTCGCCGGCGAACCCGAAGAAATATGTGAACATCGATCTTAAGGCGGCTGCTGCGCAAGTGGATTTCCTTACCATCGACGGTTACGACTATGCCGCAGCGCAGGAGAAGCAAACCAATGAGTCGTCATCGCTGAACGACACGGCCGCCGACCCTGTTTATGGCGACGATCGCTACATTGATGCGACCGTAAGAGCCTATCGCCACGCCGGCGTGCCGGCAGCCAAGTACACCATGGGTTTGCCGTTGTATGCCGTCGGCTGGACGGGCGTCCCCAACGTGAACCATGGCTTGTATCAGAATGCAGCCAGCGCTTCACCAGTTCTCTTGGCCGACGGATCGGGTCTGTGCCCGAACCCGGACAAAGCCACTGCTTCGCCCGGTTGTGACACCGTGTTGACTGCGGGATTTGCAACCTACTCGACGGTTGAGAACCTCACGAATAAATACGGATACATCGCATGGTACGATTCGGAAAGAGTCGGAGCGACGCTCTATAATCCCGCCAATGGAACCTTTTATAGCTACGATAATCCCGCTGCGGTGGCAGCGAAGACGGCCTACATCAAGAAAAATAAGCTTGGCGGCGCTTACGTGTGGGCGCTAAACGACGACGATGCCAGCGGATCCCTGACGAAGGCAATTGCGGCAGGCCTCAAGTAATCGAGACCGCACGCCCTTCACTGAACATGATTGAGAAAGTCGGCCTCCTTCTATTTTTGACCTACCATTAAATTGATTCTGCGTCGACCGCACCAACATCTAGTTCGTTTTTCGTAACAAGATCGCGTCGGAATCGTCGTTTTCGCAATCGCGAAAACAAACTTGACGCAGACTTGCACTCCCCACACTTTCTAGCGGTTAGCAGGTCGCGGGCTAATTTGCAGTTCGGATAGCGGAACAAGAAAAAAGTTTTCTGACTCGTCTGGTTAAGGGGAGTACGGTACTCCATGCGAATGCTATAGAGCGGTTGGAATCTCGTTCTTTCCAAATCTGCAGCAATCGCGATCAATAAATCAGTATTCCGTGGACTTGCATTGAGTGTTGTATCGAACCAACTCTCACGACACAGCGCCCGATGCGACTGGGCCTTCCCCCCAAATCACCCAACCGCGGGCGGAGCGCGTTGGCACGCGTCCCCCGAACTAAGGAGCCACCATGAAGCGTGCGTTGCTTTTCTCCCCCCTACTCTGCGTCATTATCTCGGTTTCGCTGTTGGCGCAAGCGTCAGTCTCTCTCAGCCCGTCGAGCTACAACTTTGGAAGCACCGCGGTCGACACAGGAACCGCATGGGTTACGTTCACCCTGTCCAACAGCGGCAGCTCTGCCGTGAGCATCAGTAACGTCACCGTCAGCGGCCCATTCGTCGTATCCAGCAATTGCGGATCCTCGGTGGCCGCCAACGGCTCGTGTCCTATCTACGTGTATTTCTACCCAACAGCGGCAGGCGCGGCCAGCGGCACGCTGACAGTGACCGACAGCGCCACAAATAGTCCGCAGACATCTTCTCTCAGTGGAACTGGCGGAAGCGGCGGCAGTTGTACGACCACACCCAGCGCACCAACTGGATTGGCCGCATCCGGCACAACCGGCTCCGGCACAAACCTGAGTTGGACGGCAGATACTCCTCCCGCGAACTGCACGATCAGCAGTTACACTGTATTGCAGAACGGAACCTCGATTGGAACCGCGACCGGCACAACGTTTACCGTCAGCGGACTTGCGGCTTCGACCTCTTACAGCTTCACGGTTGAGGCGACGGACGGCAACGGCACTTCTGGCCCAAGTTCGGCCGTGAATGTGACGACACTGGCGAACTCATGCAACGCCAAGCCAAGCGCTCCGACCGGATTGGCCGCCTCCGGTACAACCAGCTCCGGCACAAACTTGACTTGGACGACGGACACTCCTCCCTCAGGCTGCACCATCAGCAGTTACACCGTATTGCAGAACGGAAGCTCAATCGGAACCGCAACCGGCACATCGTTTGCAGTCAGCGGACTTGCGGCTTCGACCACTTACAGCTTCACGCTGGAAGCGACGGACGCTAACGGCACTTCGGGCGCAAGTTCGCCGGTGAGCGTGACGACGTCCGCCAGCGGAGGATCGGGATGCGCGACGGCATGGAGTTCCACTGCGGTCTACACCCAGGGCATGACTGCGAGTCAGAACGGCGAGAACTACGTCGCCAATTTCTGGACGCAGAATCAAAGCCCGGCAACCAATAACGGCGGGTCTGGCAGTGGTCAACCTTGGACTGCGACCGGTCCGTGTTCGAGTTGCTCAAGCGCGCCGGCTGTTCCGACCGGGCTTGCGGCATCCGGCACAACCAGCTCGAGCACGAACCTGAGTTGGACGGCGGTCAATCCACCCGCAGGATGCAGTGTCAGCTACAAAGTCCTGCAGAACGGAGCAACCATAGCGTCCCCAACCACAACCTCCGATGCGGTGACTGGTCTCACGCCTTCGACAACTTACAGCTTTACCGTGGAGGCGACGGATGCTGTCGGCACATCAGCCGCGAGTTCGGCGGTGAGTGTGACCACTTCGGCCAGCTCATGCACGACCAAACCGACTACTCCAACCGGGTTGGCGGCTTCCGGCACCACCGATTCCAGCACAAACCTCAGTTGGAATGCGGTCACTCCTCCTAACGGCTGCACCATCACCAACTACACGGTGCTGCAGAATGGAAGTGCGATCGGAACCACCACAAGCACGTCCTATACACCGGCCAATCTTTCGCCTTCGACAAGCTACAGTTTCACAGTTGAAGCAACTGACTATGCCGGAACATCTGGCGCCAGTTCGGCGGTGAAGGTGACAACGTCCGCGCTCACTAACCTGGTGATGGCCGGATGGTACGAAGAGTGGGGAACTTACTACGCCAATGCGAACGTTGCGGACCTGCAAAACAATGGCGTAGCCGGCGTCCTCACGCATCTCATTTATGCCTTTGCCAAGCCGACCGCAAACGGCAGCAACGTGAATTGCGCGCTCGCCGACTCCTATGCCGATTACCAAAAGAACGTGCCGCAGGTTCCTGGCGCTACCCCGGCCACGGCCCCGCTACAGGGGAACTTTGGTGCGCTCGTGCAACTCAAGCAACTCCATCCCAACCTGAAAGTGTTGATCTCCATCGGCGGATGGAATCCCCCCACCTACAACCAGCTTTTCGACACCGCAGCCAGCACGGCGGCTCAACGCCAGGCGTTTGTCGGTTCGTGTATCAACATGTTCATCCAGGGCAATATCGCCTCGGGTGTCTCCACCGGCACTCTCTTCGATGGCTTCGACATCGACTGGGAGTTCCCGAACGCAAACGATACGGCCAACTTCACGGCGTTGATGACCGAGTTCCGCAACGAGCTGACCACGTTGTCCGGAACGACTGGCAAGACGTATCAGTTGTTGGCCGATCTAGCTGCCGGTCCGTCAACCCCGGGCGCGGCCGCGGACTCGGGTAACGACGGTGGTTATGACACGATCAACATCGGGGGTCTGAATGCGGTGTTGGACTATATGAATGTCGACGGCTATAACTACGCCGGAGACTGGTCCAATGCCACCAATGACGCGTCTCCGCTGTACGACGAAACTGCCAGTCCGCTGTACGGGAAAGGTGACACGATTGATGCAACCGTACAGTACTATCTGGCGCACGGCGCATCACCGGCCAAGTACACCATGGGCTTTCCGCTCTACGGTGTGGGTTGGACGGGAAGTCTGACTTCGGCCAACAGCGGAATGTATCAGAATGCAACCGGGACCACGGATCCGACGGGAGCTCAGACCCCGAATGGAACTGCTCCGGTCCCCAACATCAACGGAGTAGGGAATTGCCCGACGGGTCAGAACCAGGGAGGTCCAGCTGCGGGATGCGACTTCCTCTTGACCGACGGCATGGCGACCTACCGGTCAATCGTAAACCTGCTGAACAACGGATTCACCCCCAGCTACGACGCCACCCGCTGCTCGGCGCGTATGTTCAACCCAACCACTAACACCGCCTTCAGCTACGACAATGCTGAATCGGTGCAGTGCAAAGTGAACTACATCAAACAGTATGGTTTAGGCGGCGGCTACGTTTGGGCTGTGAAAGATGACGACCCGAACGGAGACCTGACCAAAGCCCTGGCTTCAGATCTCAACCCGTAGAGACTCGCGCCAGGAATAACCACAAAGGCAGGCTGATAACTCAGCCTGCCTTTGATTTTTTGGATGAATGATCCTGCCGAGCATTGCGCTTATGCCGACCTTGCCATGACCCCCGCTAAACAGTTGTGCCCCAAAAATATGGTATTGCAAGTTCCGCTATATAGCTCTATACTCCCCCCGGTTCCTAGTTTACGAATCCTGGAGGCGTTTACGATGTCTACCAATCTCCTGCCACGGTTGCTCCGAGTAGCTTTGCTGACTTTGCTGTCCCTCGTTGCATGCATCTGTCCCTCATTCGCACAACACCAGAATCAAGGCAAGATTCTCGGAGGATACTTCGAAGAGTGGAGTATCTATTACGCTGGCTACAATATTGCCAACCTGCAACAGAACGGTGTGGCCTCTAAACTAACCCACCTGCTCTACGCCTTCGGCAACGTGACGACGACTCCTGCGCCTGCTTGCGCGATTGCCGATACCTGGGCCGACTATCAATCTCCCTACCTTCCCAGCGTGAACGGAAGCGCCTATCCCGGGCCGCTCTATGGAAACTTTGCGGCCATCCAGCAACTCAAGGCACTCCATCCCAATTTAAAAGTGCTCATGTCTTTGGGAGGAGCGTCCCCTGCCAACACTGCGGCCTTCGTCAGCGCGGCCAGCACCGCTGCAGGACGCCAAGCTCTCGCAGCTTCCTGCATCGACATGTTTGTCAGTGGCAACATCGCCCCAGGCATCGCTGCTCCCGGCTTGTTTGACGGCTTCAATATCGATTGGGAATTCCCCACGGCGACCGACACGCAGAACTTCACCGCCCTGTTGAAAGAGTTCCGCAAACAACTGAACGCTTTGAGCGAAACTACGGGGAAGCAATATACTATGTCGTTCGATGGGCCCGCCGGAGCGCAGAACTATGTCAACATCGATCTCAAAAATGCAGCCAAGCAGGTAGATTTCATCACCATCGACGGCTACAACTATTCCGGCTCATGGGTCACGCAGACCAATGACGCATCGCCACTATACGACTCCGCTCAGGACCCATTGTTTGGCCAAGGGCTCGACATTGATGATACGGTAAACGCCTATCTCAATGCCGGCGTGCCCGCATCCAAGTACACCATGGGTTTGCCCCTGTATGGCGCAGGCTGGACGGGCGCCCCCAACGTGAATCAAGGCTTGTACCAGAACTCAACTGGCCCTTCTCCAGTGCTCTTGGCCAGCGGAACAGGTCTGTGCACCGACCTAAGCGGTAATACGCCGGGTTGCGACACCCTGTTAACTCCCGGACTTCTCACCTACTCGACGCTCTCCACACTCACATCCAATGGCTACGGCAATTACTTCGATCAGCAAAGAGGAGCGGTATCGCTCTACGATCCGACCAGCGGGACCTTCTATACCTACGATGATCCCTCCACAGTTTCTCTGAAGATGACTTATATAAACACCAAGGTTCCGAAAGGTCTTGGCGGCGCCTATGTGTGGGCACTGAAAGACGACGATGCAAACGGAACCATGGTAAAAACCATGGCTGCAGGCCTCGGTCGCTAATTCAAGAGACCTCCGGCGCCAGAATGAAGAACTGCGGCAGGCTGACTAAGATGTCAGCCTGCCTTAATTTTGCGCGGACGATGCTTGCCTATCAGGCGACTCGGGAACCGAGTTGACTAGATCGCGTAAGGGCTGGATAACCGTGAAGCGAACCAGCGCTTGGGGTTTCTCGGCTTCGTCCAAGACAGCCAGTTTCTCAGCCTTCCAACCCGCAGCTGCGGGTACTCCGGACGAAAGATATGAAACCGCTTCGAGACCCATCGTGCCCAGCACGGTAAGCTGCTGCGCTCGCGATTCTGCCAGGCTAAGTGTAGGCGCGCCCGCCATGAGGTGGAGGATTCCAGGTTCTGCCGCGATCCAAGCTTTGAAGTTAGTGGTAAGTTCGTTCTCTTCCTGCAGCCGAGTTGCGGGATCCTGCAGATACGCGTGCATCAGCAGCTCAAAATTGTGGCGCGATGGCGGATCGGGCGGAAGAGCGTCAACCAGCTGATTGAGTGGCGTGAGTTGATTCGGGTGCTGCATGTGTGCGCGCCGGTCGAAAGTGACAGGCTCGAGATTAGAGGCCAGAACCTGCAAAGGTTCAATCTGCTGGGTCTTGGCCAACTGGCGCAGGCTCACATTTTCCTGGGAGATGTGGGTGAGACCTAGGGCTTCCAATCGCAGCGACTCGACGTTGAGACGACGATACATGTCGTCTACATCGTTCACGTCACGAGGCGACCAGAGCCGCTCGGCGATGGCCGCTGTCCGGGGCCAGATGCGCGAATCGATGTCTTGTGGGCTGCTTTGCTCAGTCCATATGCAGGCTTCTCCGCCGAGAATACGTGCCTGCTGCTCTGGACTGAGGCCGTTCGTTTGGGGCAGCGGATCCACCATATAGTGCGCCGCGGCCGTGCTCATAAGATTCAAGTAATAGCCAGCCGAGAGAATGCTGTCGTATCCATTTCTGGCTCCGGCGGCGAGTGAATCGAAACCTCTCCAGCTCTGAACCACAATGTCCTTGGGCAGATCGGGAGTGAGAATCTCGTCCCAGCCGACCATGTGCTTGCCACGCTTTTCGAGAATTTTGAAAAGACGTTGGTTAAAATAATTTTGCAGCGCGGCCGTGTCCTGCAGATTGTGTTCCCGCATGAAAGTCTGGATACGCGGATTCGCTTTCCACTCTACGCCGTTGTTCTCATCGCCTCCGATGTGCATGAAGTGATCAGGGAAGATGGCCGCCATCTCTGCGATAAAAGTATCGAGGAATTTATAGGTGCTCTCTCGCGTAGGATCCATCACCGGATCAAAGACGCCGAACTCCCGCTCAATGTGGAAGGGGCCTGGTGCGCTGGCGAGATCGGGATATCCGACGAACCATGCGCTGGTGTGTCCCGGCATATCGAACTCGGGCACGACACGGATGCCGCGATCGCGCGCATAGGCAACAATTTCGCGGGCTTGCTCCTGAGTATAGAAAAGTCCATCGGAGCCCAGCCCGGTGAGTTTGGGGAAAGCTCGACTCTCAATGCGGAAGCCCTGGTCTTCACTAAGATGCCAGTGAAAGACGTTTAGCTTAACGGCGGCCATACCGTCGAGAGTGCGTCGGATAACGTCGAGGGGCACGAAGTGTCGTCCGCAGTCAATCATGAGACCGCGCCAGCGAAAACGTGGAGTGTCGCGAATCGACACCGCGGGAACAAAATAGCCCGTTGCATCGGACTGGACTAGCTGTTGGAGAGTTTCGAGGCCGCGCATGGCTCCGACTACCGTAGCAGCGTGGAGGCGCGCACCCGTGGAAGCGACTTCCAGAGAGTAGGACTCGTTTTCGTCGACCGATTGGGTAGTTTCTCCAGATCCATCGACACTAACAACCAGCGTCCCGGATGTGCTGGAGGCTGGCGGGGATGGTGGAATCGAAATGCCAGTCTGAGTTTTGAGGCGATCAAGGCTGCGCGCGATGGCGGCGTCGAGGCGAGCGTCCCGATAGCGGTCTGTGATGACAGCAAAGGAAGGGGTGAGAATGAGACGTCCTTCTTGCGTGGCAAGGTGCGCCGGTTGCGGCATCAGGGTATTAACGTATTTGGGAGCCGGGCTTGGGGGCGCCGCAGCCTGATTGGGTGCGCCGGGCAGTGCTATAAGACTTGCGAGAATCGTTGCGACTCTTAGGTCCATCATGGCTCCCTTTTCCCGCCCGCTGGCTACACCGCTTTAACTGTTTTAGCGGAAGCGCCGGATAAACAGAGTGTGTCGTTCCGAGCGGTAGAAACCGACTCCGTAAATCGTAGCCTTGCCCGTCGTTGAATAGATGATCTGGCGAATGCGCAGCACCGAGGCACCGCGAGGCACGCTAAGCAACTCCGCAATGTTGGCATCCGCTGACGTGGCATCGACTTCTTCGTCTGCATATGCCAATTTCGTCGCGTAATCATGCTCGAGAATCGCAAACAGGGAACTTCTTCCCAAAGGGGCCGATGCCAGATTGGGAAAATCGGCCGCGGGCAAGTAGCAGGTTTCCAGCGCAAACGGCTCTTCATCTCTAAGCCGGAGACGTTGGATTTTCAGCACTCGGCTGGCTTCCGGCAACCCGAGCCTAGCCGCAACTTCCGGCTCGCCCTCAATCAGCTTTGCCACCAACACTCGAGAGCGCGGAGCCAAACCACGGCTCGACATTTGTTCGGTATAGCTCATCAACTTGTTAAAGTGAATCTTGGGCACGGCGACGAAAGTACCTGCCCCAAGGCGCCGCTCGACGATTCCCTCGTGTTCCAGGCCAGCCAAGGCGTGGCGAGCCGTCATCAGGCTCACCTTGTGAGTCTTGGCCAGTTCGCGCTCCGACGCAACCGCATCCCCCGGTTTCAGGGCAGCGGACGCGATGCGGTCGCGGATCTGGCCTTGGATTCTTTTGTAAGCGGGCGTCCTCTTGTGATGATTTCCAGACATAATGGTTTCCAGATTCTCTTACACGGCAGCCCTGCTCGGATCGACCGCAGGATCCGTCGAGTCCTGCATGCGGCCACTTGCAGCGCCTTATGCTATATAGCTTATTGAGGGTCTGCTGTAAAGCTCAATTCTGGAAAGGGATGGCGTTGATGGTCCTTTACGCAGGATCGTCTTCACAGAATCTGGCGCGCGAATTGCCCCCTCGTGTACGGGCCTCAGGATTTTGGATGCGCCGGAGCAGGGGATGGCGACCTCAGCGATCATTTCCGATTCGGACTGATCCTGGACTTACGACTTCTTCCAGTCCTCGTTTCTCTCAAATTCGGGAGCTTCAATCCAAGGCGCGGCGTATCGAACAATTTTCTCAGGCCGATTGCTTTTTTTCTTCTTGACTACGGTCGATGACATGCTATATAGCATAGTGCGTTTGAATTATGAGCACAGTTTGTGATCCTGAGTTGGGGTGGTGGGTTTGAGGAGGAGTGCGATGGCGACATTGACGTGCGGAAGGCGTGAGAGCTCAACCGGGGATGATCGCGGAGTTCTGCGGAAGCATTCTTCAGTTCTAGTGGCCTGCGTAGTGATCCTAAGTCTGTCAGCAACAGCTTTGGGCCAAGAGTTGGCGGCGACACTCACGGGCACGGTAAGCGATCCCAGCGGGGCCGTTGTAGCTGGCGCGACTATCGTGGTTCACAGCGAAGAAACCGGCGCCGACATCCGCTCCGTGACTACCAACGACGGCGGCAATTTCAACATTACGAATCTTCCTGCAGGCCGGTACACGGTCACCGTCAAAAACAGTGGATTTCAAACGTTCGTGGCGAACGAAGTGATTCTCAACGTCGCGGAAAAACACACCCTCAATGTGCAATTGACGACCGGAAAAGCCACTGCAACGATCATGGTGACCGCCGAGAATATCGCGATTCAAACAACCACCGCCGAGGAATCGGGAACCGTCACGGGAGACCAGGTTCGAGAGTTGGCGCTGAACAACCGCAACTTCGAACAGCTCATCCTGTTGCAACCCGGCGTTGCCAATCAGTTGCCCGATAAGGTCGGCTTCGGTTTGGCAAACAACACTTCAATTTCGGTGAACGGAGCGCGCACGGGAGCTAACAATTACACGGTAGACGGGGCCGACATCAACGACAGTGGCTCGAACGGAACGTTACTAAATACTCCGAGCATCGACGCCATCCGCGAGTTCACGCTGGAGCGCAGCAACTATGATGCGGCGTTCGGGCGCAGCGGCGGCGGTCAAATCGTCGTGGCCACTAAGTCGGGAACCAACCAGTGGCATGGCAGCGCTTACGAATTTAATCGGAACAATTTTTATAATGCGAATACGTTTGGCGGTCGAGCCTCTATCGCGGCCGGACAGCCGCTTTCCTCCGCAGACACGGTCCCGATCGAGCGCTACAACGACTATGGCTTCACGCTCGGCGGTCCATTGTTCATTCCCAAGCTGTTCCACCCGGAGAAGGACAGGACATATTTTTTCTGGTCGGAGGAATGGCGCAAAGCGAGCACGCCGGGCTTGAACATTATCAATGTGCCGACTGCCGCAGAGCTTGCCGGTTCATTTGCGAGTCCAGTCACGGTTGCTCCCGCGGGATGCGTGACCACCTCTGGCGGTGTATCCACTATCAGTCCCGCCTGTTACAGCAAGAACGCCACTGCGTATCTAAACGCGTTTATGGTCAACAATCCGGCGAATACTTCGACCGGGCAGTTGGTTACAAACTACAGCCAGTTAAATAACTTCCGGCAGGACATTATTCGCCTCGATCAGAACATTGGCGACAGGGTTCGTGTGTTCGGGCGTTACATGGAAGACGTAGTTCCGCAGAACGAGCCTTTCTCCCTTTGGGGCGGCGGAAACTACCCTGGAGTAGAAAGCACATCGGTGAACGCGCCCGGTCGCAACCTGGTCGTGAACGCGAGTGCCACGATCTCACCGAAGGTAGTGAACGAAATTGAATATGTCGACGCCTGGGGCGCCATTAATTCCACTCTGAGCGGAATTGCAAATTCGCCGGCTTTTCTCGGCCAACTCACCAACAACACCGCATATACAGACCCGAATGGACGGGCCCCCAATGTAGGCTTTACCGGAGGAACTCAGGCGGTCCCGGCACTTACTGGTTTGGGCAACGGAAGCGCACCCTACTTCGAGCGCAACATCGATAAGAATATATTCGACAATCTTTCCATCCAGCATGGGAATCACACCATCCGCGCCGGATTTACGGCGATGTGGATGCAGAAGACGGAAAACGCTTCTTCCGGCTTCGCGACATTCACTTTCAGCCCCACGAATGGCAACCCGGCGTTTGCTAATTTCCTGCTGGGGCAAGCGGATAGCTATACGCAACCGAGCAAAGACACAATCCCACACCTCAACTACACAAATTTTGAACTCTATGTCCAAGATGACTGGAAGGTCACTCGGCGGCTGACGATAAACGCGGGTGTGCGATGGAGTTACTTCCCGTCGCCAACCGACAGCAACAACACGCTCAACAGCTTCGATCCTCTTCTGTTTAATCCGGCCAATGCTGCGGTCATCGATCCCAACTCCGGAAATATGACCGGACTGACAGCCAGTGGCGCTGCGACAAACGCAGCGATCTATGCCAACGGGCTTATCTTTCCTAGCGGCAAAGCCTGCACGGCGGCTCAAGCGATCGCACCGCAGGTATCATGCTCACCATTCGGCGCCAGGGTCAATCCCAATTCCAACAACAATTGGGGACCGCGGCTGGGTTTGGCCTGGGATCCGCGCGGAGATGGCAAGATGGCTGTCCGGGCCGGTTTTGGCATTTTCTATGACCGCAGCTTGAACGGCATCTGGGAACAGAATGCCTTCACCGATCCGCCATTAGTTCAAACTACAACGGTGAACAACAACAGCAGCAGCACTGTAAACCTATTTGATAACCCGCTGGCTTTACAGCCAGCTGGTGCGTCGCTCGGTCCAAACGGTTTGATCGCAACCGGGTTGCCTGCCTTCAAGGTGGCGAGCTACATGGATTACAACCTTTCCGTGCAGCGCGAAATAATGCCCAACACCGTCCTCGAAGTTGGGTATGTGGGTACCAGGGGTACGCATCTGCTGGGCGATGTGGAACTCAATCAGCCCACGCTTGCTGCTCGCTTGGCGAATCCTGGCGTCGACGTAAACGCTATCCGTCCATATCCCGGATACGGGGTAATCACCGATCGCCTGCCAATCTTCACCAGCAACTACAACTCCCTGCAGGCGTCATTGAACCGACGCTTCAGCAAAGGCCTAACGGTGGAACTTGGTTATACCTGGTCGCGGCTGCTCACAACGAATCCTCAGGACCGGTCCTTGGCCACCTACAACACCTATGACCTGAAGCAGAGCTACGGGCCATCTACGTTGAACACTCCGCAGATGTTCATCGCCAGTTATGTCTACGATCTGCCGTTCTATCGGAATCAGAATGGCATTGTCGGCAAACTCCTCGGTGGGTGGGAAATTTCTGGCATCACTACCATCCAGACAGGTCAGTCACTTTCCATCACACAAGGTTCGGACCCCTTCGCGGCGGTGTCAGTTCCCAATTCGGTGGGTAGTTGTGTAATCTCGGCCACCGTTACTTCGTGTCCACTCTATCCCGGCGGTCTGGGCATGACGCGATCGGGTAGTACGGTTCAAATCCGCGCCGACCAGATTACAGGGAGCGTCGGCGGGCCGAAAACCGCGGCGAAATTCTTCAACACTGCGGCTTTCACCGACGCCGTGGGACAGTTCGGCTCATCCCGGCCAGGCGCAATTTATGGACCCGGATTACAGGTCTGGGACATATCGCTCATCAAGAACGTAAGAGTTACGGAACGGGTCGCATTGCAACTCCGTCTCGAAACTTTCAATGCGTTCAATCACGGCAACCCGAGTTCCATCGATACGGGCGTGGACGACGGCGCGAGCTTCGGCACCGTCAATGGATGGCACGATCCGCGCAATGTTCAGATTGGCGCTAAGGTTAACTTCTAGCCGGCGTCTCACCACCTACAAAGAGCGCACGCCTCGGCGTGCGCTCTTTGCTTTTCCTGGCTAAATCTGGAACGATCAAATACTCTTGCGCAACGCTTTCACTGGTTCTCATTCCTTTTAATGGCTTCTGTTCTGCGTTTCTCTTGTATATCGAGCGCTATCTTTTGTTCGTCTGCTGCCTCGGGGGTCTGGCCGAGCTGCCGCAGAACTGTTCCGAGAACAAAGTGCGCCTCGACGTAGTTGGGATCAATTTTGATGGCCTTCCGTAACGGCTCAACCGCTGCGCTGGGCCGCTGCAGTGCCAGTTCCGCCTTTCCCAGACCGAACAGCGCCTCGGCGTAACGGGGATTCGCCGCCAAGGCAGCCCGAAAATGAGGCTCGGCGTCCGCCGGCTTGGACTTGTCCAGAAGGATTAGACCGAGAATGCAGCTCGATACCGGATCGCTGGGGAAGTGTTGCAATTCCGCGCGGAACTCCTTCTCGGCAAGTTCGTTCTCGCCCTCTCGCCAATACAGGAAGCCCAGGCCGGAATGCACCCCCATGAAGTTCGGATCTGCCTGAACCGCAGCTTGATATTCTTTGATGGCCTCCGCGCGATTCGATATCTGGTCATAGGCCGTACCCATCATGATGTGAGCGGATGCTGAGTTTGGATTTACCTGCATGATTCGAGCAAATACGCTCGTAAGCGCCTTATAGTTCTTCATCCGCAGATACGCCTTGCCGAGCATGTCGAGCGTCTCCAGATCGGATGGCTGCACCTGGTTTGCGCGTTCCAGATATCTGGCGGCTTCCGGATAACGATCCAGAGCAAACAGGGACAGGCCGGCCAAGTCGAGAATCTGAAAGTCGCTTGGATACGCCGTCGACAAAAGCCGAAGCAACCGCCAAGCGGGCGCGTAGTGTTGGGTTTTGAAATAAGCGATAGCGAGATTGCGCTTTGTAGAAAGGTCGTCAGGGTGAAATTTCAACGCTTCTTCGTACAACGGAATCGCCCCGGCAGGTCGCCCCATCCGGGAAAGCACAATTCCCAGATTGTTTAGCGCGGCGAGTGAATGCGGATCAATCTTCAAGGCGCGCCTCAGATCTTCAGCTGCGGCCGCGTTGTCGCCTTTGTGCATCGCTTCCGCAGCATGTTTGAGGTAGGTGTGCAGCTGTATTTCCGCGCCATTCGGGGGCGCTGTGTTGGGTATGAGTCCCGTCTGAGCCGCTACACAATACGCGATCAGCAGCCACGTTGCATAGATTCCCGCGATATGCCGAGCGCGCACTTTCGGCCGGTCAAACGTCACTCGCATACGTTAAATCTTAACCCGCTGGCGAACAACAGCTTTCTTATAAAGAACCTCGGTAGGAGGAACGACCGAGCCCATAGAGGAGAAAAATACAGCCTCTGCGTGTCTGGAAGGCCGCCGCTTCGAAACAGAAAGATTGGCGCAATTACTTCCGCGAGCTTGCCCTGAATTGGAAGCGATTCGTGTATCTGGTCATCCTCATGGCGATGATGAATTTTCTTTCGCATGGGACACAGGACCTGTACCCCACATACCTTCAACAGCAGCGCCACTATCTGCCGCCCGTCACAGCCCTAGTCAGCATCATCTCGATGCTCGGCGCCATTGCCGGCGGGGCGCTGATCGGTTTGTACTCGGATCGCGTCGGGCGTCGTCGAGCGATGGTTACGTCCGTTTTAGGAGGACTCGTCGTGCTCCCTCTGTGGGTGCTTTCTCCTACTTTGTCCTTGCTAGGGTTAGGAGCGTTCCTGATGCAATTTATGGTGCACGGCGCCTGGGGAGTTATTCCTGCGCATATCAATGAACTCTCGCCCAACCGAGTGCGGGGCTTCTTGCCCGGTTTTTCCTATCAACTTGGAGTGGTATTTGCTGCGTCGGCGCCCTTCATTCAGGCATCCTTGAGCCGCCATTACAGCTACGGCTATGTAATGGGAATCTTCGTGGCAATTGCGATGGTTATTACAATCATCGTTATTGCAGCAGGGCCCGAGGAACACGGAACTTCGTTTGGGCATACTCCTGCGCGCTCGGAAGCGCCGCAAGTCGCCTGATAGATGCCGTAGATAGTCGTCCAGCCTGTGGGCGAGCACAGGTATTTCGTGGCTGCATGTTTTAGAGACCTCAATCACAACCGATTGGCGGTTGCTGAAGCAACCGGATAATCAAAAGGCAGCTAGTTAGTAGCAGACAATACTACGGAGGGTTGAAACGTTGTACGATTACTGTACGAAACC
>DATNMU010000242.1:0-9226 GCA_035602195.1 Candidatus Acidiferrum sp. | reverse complement strand
CAGGCCGCGAAGCTTGCGCCTGAAATGACTGAAGTGCAATTCGCTTTATCTCAGATTGCCCGCATCAGAGGCGATCGACAACTGCTGAACGAGACCGCGGAACAGATCATCCACAATCGGCCTTTGGACCCTCGCGGCTACATTCTGCGCGCTGAAAGCGAGAACAGCCACTCCGCGACAGCGCAAGCAGAGTTGGATAAAGCCATCCAGATTGCGCCAAAGAGTCCTTTAGGCTATTCAGCGATGGCCGCTTTCCTGCGAAGGCAAGGTAAAGATGACGCCGCACGGAAATACTACGAGCAGGCTCTCGATCGGGATCCGAATTATTTCGAGGCTCTCACCGGCTTAGTCACTATCCTGATGCTACATAAGCAGAATTTAAAGGCGCTTGAGAGAGTCGAGGCGCAAGCCGCAAGAATGCCGAACGATTCCGTCTACACACTACTTGGCGGGTTGCAAGTCGCCAATAAAGACCTGGCCGGAGCTGAAACATCGCTACGGAAAGCCGCGCAATTGAACCCAGCCAATCTCGACGCAATTACATTGCTCTCGAAGGTTGAAATGGCCCGAGGCGAGGGCGATCAGGCCCTGGCAACTGCCTATAAATCAATGGACGATAATCCAAGAAATGTAACTGCGTATTTTTTTGCCGGAAATGTGGAAGAGATGCGCGGAAGAAGGCATCAGGCCGAGGATGTATATCGAAAGGCGTTGCAAGTTGACCCGAACTACGGTCCAGCGGCGAATAACCTCGCCTACCTTATGCTGGAAAATGGGGAAGACAAGGAGGAGGCGCTGTTGCTCGCCAGGCTCGCGCGCCAAAGAATGCCGGATTCGCCCAGTGCAGCCGACACGTTGGCATGGGCTTACTACCAAAAAGGCTTATGTGATCTAGCCACAGATCTGCTGCGAGAGGTTCTGCAGAAAGCGCCGGAGAATGCCACGTACCATTACCACATGGGAATGGTTTATCAGAAGCAGAAGAACAGGGCAGCCGCGAGAAGGGAACTTCAGCGTACTTTAGAGCTCGATCCTAACTTCACCGAAGCGAAGAAAATTCGCGAAACATTGCACCAATTGAACTCGTAGACAACTCGCGAATTATCCCGCCCTATTCTGCCCGCCTAGGGAGCGGGAATCTGGACATTGGAAACGACGTTGGAGAATCCGCTCTCTTCATTACTCGAATTTACAGCGGTAGTGGCATAGCAGTAGTTTGTGCCATCGGTCACGGAAGAATCCGAGTATATTGTGGCCGTGTCCAGCGCGGATCCATTGACCTTTAGGTATGCACCGCACGAACTGACGTAAACGGCGCGGTAGATGTTATATCCAGACACGTTCGGTGAACTGCTGGCGCTCCAGGACAAATTAACGGTGTGCACTGGCGCCGCGACGCCTGTGCCGGTAGCCGCATCTGTGGTCGACGAGGGCGCGGCATTGCTGGTAAATGTCAGGGTCGCGCTGGCTGCACCGGCGGCTTGCGGTGTGAACGTCAAGGTAAACGGTGCACTTGTACCGGCGGCAATCACGGCTGGCAGCGACAAGCCGCTTATCGTGAAGCTGGAATTGTTGCTGCTGGCGGCGGTGACAGTCACGTTGGCGCCGCTCGCAGTGAGAGATCCGGAGGCCGTTCCACTACTCCCCACGAAAACGCTGCCGGTAGCCAGAGTTGCCGGAGACGCATTCAACTGAGCCGTAGCGGTTGTTCCTGAACCCGAAAGGGTGAGCATCAGCGATGGATTCGAGGCGTTCGAGGAGAGAGTAACGCTTCCGGTCGCATTGCTCGCTGCTTGCGGCGTGAACGTGATATCGAGATTCGCACTCTGTCCTGGGCCAAGAGCTGTCGGCGTAGAAATTCCGCTAAGCGTGAACCCCGTACCGCTGACAGCGGCCGTTGCAATCGTCACGCTCGAACCACCCGTGTTTGTCACCGTGGCCGACTGCTGTTGACTACTGCCCACCTGCACAGTACCGAAGTTCTCGGTGCTTGGATTGAAAGCCAATTGACTAGGGGTTGCGGCGGCGGTGGTGGTGGTAGTTGTGGCCGCGGACTTGGGGGCGGAACTGAATCCTTGACAACCCACCAAGAGCGAAAGACTAAGAAGGCCTAACCCTGAAATAACTGCCCAAAGAGCCTTCGCAGCGCGATTTGGGGGAAAGTGGCTATTCATAATCCATCCTCGAAAGCACGTAGATCCAAGTCTCGTTAGCAGCACGTGTGGTAACGAACTGAGTCTGTGCTTCGCCGAACGGTTTGAACAGGTTTCGGAGGTTCATAGTCGAAAGACCATCGAGGTCAGCACCTTAGGGAAAGCTCATATTCCGAGTATTTCTTGATCAAACTAAAGGGATTGTATCGGCATACCCGCTACGCGCCCACAGTTGGTACGTGCCCTTTTGGACATGTCCTTCCGAGCATCAGAAACTTCGTGCAAACTCGGGCAAAAATTGGCGGAGACTCATCTGGGCAGGGCTCCAAGCATTGCAGGGGTACAAAGACGAGATAGGTTGCCACGTCTCCCACAAAAAGTGCGCGTGACTTGCCCAAAGAATCTCTCGCCACTCTTGCGACGCGAGGCATCTTAATCCGTCGATTTGTCGGCTGATTCGGACTAAATGTTCGTTTGTCAAAATTTATCCATAGCCGTGCATTCGCTGGAATAAAGTCATGGAGTGAGAGAGAATAGAGGGTTCTACTTGTATGAAAAATGCCCTCATCTTGCGGCATTCTGAAACCGCTGTTGACGCGCTGCACTTATTCTCCCGGAGAAATTCGTCATCATGGCTACAACTACCATAGAAGTTGAGACAGCCGCGGGTAATCCCCGGCATGCCCGGCTAAGTCGCTGGGTCGAAGAAGTTGCCCAGATGTGCAAACCCGACCGCATTCACTGGTGCGATGGATCACCCGAGGAATATGAGTCGATGATGCGGCTCCTGGTTCTGACCGGTACGGCAATTCCGCTGGACCAGACGAAGCGTCCCAACAGTTATTTGGTGCGATCGGATCCGGCCGATGTGGCGCGAGTCGAAGACCAGACTTTTATCTGCTCAAGAACGAAAGAAGAGGCCGGTCCTACCAATAACTGGGAAGAACCGGCGAAGATGAAGCAGAAACTGGTGGGGCTGTTCACCGGTTCAATGACGGGACGCACCATGTACGTGGTGCCCTACAGCATGGGACCGATCGGTTCCGCGATTTCAAAGATCGGGGTCGAGATTACTGACTCGCCCTACGTTGTGGTGAGCATGCATATCATGTCGCGCGTGGGAAACCATGTGCTGGAGGTTCTTGGCGCGAATGGAGAGTTCGTTCGCGGCTTGCACTCGGTTGGCGCTCCGCTTGGGGCCAATCAGCCCAATGCAACATGGCCCTGCAACGCTGAGAATAAGTGGATCTGCCATTTTCCTGAAACGCGGGAGATCTGGTCATACGGTTCGGGTTACGGCGGCAATGCGTTGCTGGGGAAGAAATGCCACGCCTTGCGCATCGCCTCGGTGCAGGCTCGGGATGAGGGCTGGATGGCCGAGCACATGCTGATCCTCAAGCTGATCAGCCCCTCCGGGCAAGCGAAGTACCTCACGGGCGCATTTCCCTCCGCGTGCGGCAAGACTAACTTGTCGATGCTGATTCCGACCATTCCGGGTTGGAAGGTGGAGACGATCGGAGATGACATTGCCTGGATGAAGTTCGGCGCCGATGGGCGCCTTTACGCCATCAATCCGGAATTCGGTTTCTTTGGAGTAGCCCCCGGCACGAGCATGAAATCGAATGCCAATGCCATGCTCAGCGTTACGAAGAATTCAATCTTCACCAACTGCGCCATGACGCTGGATGGGGACGTGTGGTGGGAGTCAATGACCGAGAAGAAGCCAGCGAATTTGGTCGACTGGTTGCGGCGGCCATGGAGTCCCGAATCAGCACGCAAGGCGGCGCATCCGAATGCCCGATTTACGGTGCCCGCGAAGCAGTGCCCGGTGATTGCCCCGGAGTGGGAAGATCCGAAAGGTGTGCCAATTGATGCCATCCTCTTCGGGGGAAGACGCGCGGGAATTGTTCCCCTCGTCACTGAAGCCTTCAACTGGCAGCATGGAACGTTTTTGGGCGCGACAGTAAGCAGTGAGACCACTGCCGCCATCACCGGAAAGGTGGGACAGTTGCGCCGCGATCCCATGGCGATGCTTCCGTTCTGCGGCTACAACATGGGCGATTACCTGGCGCACTGGCTCAAGATGGGAACGCTGAGTAGTGCATCGAAACTTCCGAAGCTGTTTTATGTCAATTGGTTTCGCCAGGATAAAGATAAGAAAAAGTTTTTGTGGCCGGGTTATGGCGAAAACAGCCGCGTGTTGAAATGGATTTTCGAGCGCTGCGACGGCAAGGTGCATGCCAAGGAGACTCCCATCGGTAGAATTCCCGAGGTGCAAGACCTCGACACGAGTGGATTAGACATGCCCGCAGCCAACGTGGAGGCGCTTCTGGATGTCGATATCGATGGCTGGCTGGCGGAAGTGCCATCCATCAAAGAGCACTTCGCCCGCCTGGGCAGCCACCTTCCAAAGGAAATGGATGCCGAGGTAAAGGCTCTCGAGGGACGGCTGCAGGCGGCAACGCGATAGGCTGGCTTCTCAAGGTTGAAAGGCGCGGCTACCACAAAGATTTGTCATCCCGAGGCGCGCTTTTTGCGCCGAAGGATCCCTGCACCCTCATCCGCGCCCCAGCGGTCTCAGGGAATTCTCACCGTATGGGCCGGGTGGCCCGGCTTTCCACGTTCTCCCTTCCCGTTCCGGAACTGTGGGTGCCCCGTCCTTGCGTCTTTTGCAATGGCGGGTACGAGTACCATGAGATTTGTCATGCCCATCGGGCTGCATCGCACTTACGGCGCTCATCACCTGCACTTTATCACTTGCTCGTGCTACCGGCGATTGCCTCTTTTGAGCGTGCTCGTAATGATCATGCGTGTTGATTTCCATGGTCGAATGGATCAAAGCTAGGATCGGACTACGTGCACAGGGGAAGCATTTGGCGTTGGCGAATCCGCCGTAGTCTCGTCCGTCCGACATATCACCTGGGCGGCTTCAAGCAGGGACGATGCGCGGACATCAGCTCTGACATTTTCATTAGCCTCGTTTTGCGCAATTCTCGTCGTTCTGCATCCCGCTCTTTTGCCGGCCTCGATGTCTTTTTCAGAATCACCAATCATCCACGAGGACGGCAAATCGATTTTGCGTTCGGTCGCCGCCGCGAAAAGCATTCCAGGCTGTAGCTTGCGGCACGAGCAGGGAGGCTCCTCGTCGTGCGGACAGTAATAGACTGCATCGATCGTCGCTCCGAGCGCTCCAAGTTCGTCACACAGTTTCCGATGCATCGAATCCAGCTCAGCTTCTGCAAGCAACCCTTTAGCGACGCAGCGTTGATTGCTCACAACAATCACCTGGAACCATGCTCGGCGCAACAGGATGATAGCCTCGGCGACCCCAGGAAGGATCTTCAGTTCTTCCCAGCGAGTTATGTACTCGCCTTCGATCGGGGCTTTCTGATTGATGACGCCGTCACGATCGAGAAACGCCGCTTTGTTCATGGAAAATCGTCTCTTCGACAAGTTCTGAAATGATATGGCCAATCAAGATATGGCATTCCTGGATGCGCGGCGTTTCATGGGATGGCGCGCAAATACAGTAATCAACCTCACCCTTCATTTTCCCGCCAGTGCAGCCGGTCAAAGCGACAGTAGTCAAACCAATTTTACGGGCCACTGATAGGCCCTGCAGAACATTCTCTGAATTCCCGCTGGTTGAAATGCCAATCGCAAAATCTCCCGGGCGCGCCAACGCCTCAATCTGTCTCGAAAAGACGAGATCAAATCCGTAGTCGTTTCCGATGGCCGTTACGCACGAAGTGTTTACGGACAAGGCTAACGCAGGCAGCGCGGGACGATTAAAAGCAAAGCGTCCTACAAACTCCGCAGCAATATGCTGCGCGTCGGCGGCACTTCCCCCATTTCCGAAGAGAAGCACCTTGTTCCCCTTATCGAAACTATCCACCAAACCGGCACTGACCTCCGCGATCGTCGACACGATATCGGCATTCCCGAGCAGAAGATTTTTTACCGCAATGGATTCTTTAATTGAACGCTTCACGCGCTGTTCAAAAGTTCTATTCTCTGTCATTTCAATTCCTTATAAAGCCACTGGCGGTAGTCATCTCTCTCCAACGGGAGAGTGCAAGAGCCGGCCTTTTGCTGCCGCCTTCAGAGAATCGCTAAGCTTCTGAGCGCGGACATAGTCAACCGGTGTCCCGATATCGATAAATATTCCGTGCTGCTCGCGAGCATACGCTCCATTCTCGATCAGCGCGGGAAAGACATCTTTCTCCAGACTTGCGGGGCCCGTGGGAATGTATTGAAAGACAGCCTGACTGAAGACATAGACCCCGCCATTTATAAGGCCGGGAACGGCCTGATTAGTCTTTTCCGCGAAGCCCTTCACGCGCCCAGTCGAGTCCACCCGCACGGTTCCGTACCGACTCGTGTCTTCTACCCGGGTGACTGCCAGTGTTACAGTTGCGGAGTGGCTTTGGTGAAAGTCCAGCAAGTCTGCAAAATCGACTTCGAGAAACGAGTCACCATTCATTACGATGAATGCTGGAACATCCCGCAAATAACGTTCGGCCTTCTTTACCGCGCCTGCAGTACCGAGTGGCTGTTCTTCCTTCGAATATTCAATCGAAACACCCCAAGCAGCCCCATCCCCGAATTGAGATTCGATTTGATCTGCAAGATAGCCGCTGCACAGCAGCAGATGGCGGATCCCCCGCGAACGAAGCTGCTCCACCAACAATTCAAGAAAAGAGGTTTTCCCAACAGAGGCGAGCACCTTGGGTGCGCTCGGCACGACCGAACGCAGACGAGTTCCCAGCCCACCAACTAGGAGTACAGCTTTGATATCCTGAATCATGCCTCTGAACGTAGTTTAGCCCGAAAACGCGATTCTTAATTGAAAGAAAAAGAAGACGATAGCGTCAGTCTCCGCCATGCAGGCTCGACATCGCATGTGGGAAGTCTATTACAAAAAGTTCCACTAGCAGCGCACAACTTTAGGGCTGTCGATCCCTTTCGTGGCATTTGTGGTATCGACTACCAGCAAGAGATCGAGAGGATCGAGAAGGAACTTACGGACCGGAAACGGAACCGTGGGAACTTCCCTTCGGGCTGCACCAGAGTCAGACAGCTGGGATCGAGACGGCTCTCATGCCGGAAGCGACTGTCCTCTTCCGGCAACAACTCTCAATCCCTTGGCTAGTTCATCCGGCAAGCAGTTTCGCAATGCGTTCCCCGGTGTGCCCGTCCCACAAAGGGGGCACGGTTCCCTTCTTTGCCTTGCCCGCAAGCACGAGGAAAAGTTCCGACCGCAATTTGACGGGATCACGTCCAACGAGAACGTTGGTACCGAGAGAAACGGTGACTGGGCGCTCGGTGTTTTCTCGAAGGGTCAAACAAGGTATGCCGAGGTAGGTCGTTTCTTCCTGGATGCCCCCGGAGTCGGTAATCACCACAGTCGCGCGACACTGCAAGCGCAGAAAATCCAGGTAGGGCAGCGGATCGAGTAACTGAAGGTGCTCCGCATTCAGTCCGAAATCGGCAATCCGTTGGCGGGTGCGGGGATGAGCCGGAAATATGACGCGTAGATCTCGACTCACCTCGAGCAAAGACTGCAATATGCTTTTTAGAGTAGCGCTGTCGTCAACGTTGGAGGGACGGTGCAGAGTAACCAGGGCATAGCGATTGGGAACGCCGTTCTTGCTTTGACTGTGCGCTACCGGCAGCAACTTCACGAGAGAATCAATCATGACGTTGCCGACACGAAAGATTTTGTCTGGAGAAACTCCCTCGCGCTGGAGATTGGTGTCTGCGTCATCGGAGGGCGTATACAACACATCCGCAAGTTGGTCGGTTACCAGTCGGTTGATTTCCTCCGGCATGCTGCGGTCAAAAGAGCGAAGGCCGGCTTCGACGTGGCCAACGCGGATTCCGAGCTTTGCACAGACCAAAGCTGCCGCAACGGTAGAATTCACATCTCCATAGACAAGTACAATATCGGGCGTGCGTTCGAGCGCCACCGGTTCGAAGCGCGTCATGATTTCGGCAGTCTGCCGCGCATGTGAGCCCGAACCGACGGCAAGGTTCACGTCCGGAGCCGGGATGCCGAGCTGCTCGAAAAAGACGTCCGACATGTTCGTATCGTAATGCTGGCCCGTATGGACCAAAGTCTGAACGACATGCTTATGCGATTTGAGCGCATTCAGCACTGGCGCTACCTTCATGAAATTCGGGCGTGCGCCCACGACATGAAATATGTTCACGATCTCTCCAAATGCGACAATCTTCAGACTCGAAGTACCGGCGAGGGCTAAACAGGATTGCGTCTTCGCGCCTCCAAAGAAGCCTTCGGCGTTGGCTCTCTTGAAGTGCCTCAGCTTGGTGGCAAGTGAGAAATATGGAGCGGTGGGACGGAGTCGGCACCGCCGCTGTAACCCTGGTCGGGTCCATCGCCTACTTCACCCGCGTTTGCCTGCAAGACCACCAGCAGTTTACGCTGCTCGACTCCTCCACTTGTTCTGCGAGTCTGCCAGCAGAATAATACGGCAACAATCAGCTTTCCCGTCGGCGGTGCAGTACCTCGCGCACGAGCAAATGATTGATAATCCAAAATTTGTAATACGGCTGATGAGATAACCGTGTCGGCTCCTAACGAGCGAGTAGACTTGGAAGCGCTCAAGCGACCAAGGCTCGGAGGAAAGGAGCCGAGCGATGATGATTATAGGTTGCGATTTGCACACGCGCTACCAGCAGATTGCGCTGTTGGACACGGAGACAGGCGAAGAAGTGGAGCGGCGTCTGGAGCACGAGAACGGAGAGGCGCGAGCTTTTTATTCTGCGCTGCAAGGGCCGGTGCGGGTGGGGATCGAAGCCACCGGGCACACGCGCTGGTTCGAGCGAATGTTGGGAGAACTCGGACAAGAGCTGTGGATCGGGGATGCGGCGCAGATCCGGGCGTCGGTGGTGCGCAAACAAAAGACGGATGCGCGCGACGCGGCCCACCTGCTGGATCTGTTGCTGAGCAATCGTTTTCCCCGGATCTGGCGGCCCAGCCTGGAGGAGCGCGATCTGCGGCAACTGGTCTGGCATCGGCAAAAGCTGGTGTGGATGCGCAACGCGGTCGG
>DATNMU010000241.1:0-3047 GCA_035602195.1 Candidatus Acidiferrum sp. | reverse complement strand
GCCTGCGCGAAACGCCTCTCAATAAGATCCACATTCGCAACATGTACCGGGCCGCCGATGCCGGGGCCACGATCTTTCCGCTGATCCCCGCCTTCTATTACCGGCCTACTACCTTAGATGAGATGGCCCGCGAGTTCGCCTCTCGCGTGCTGGCCCACCTCGGCCTTCCCCAGCCCGCTGCCTTTCGCTGGAAGGCTTGAGCCTTCAATCACTTACGGGCCTACATATAAAAAGTCGCCGCCCTTAGGCAAAGACCGGCCGAAACTGAGGGAATCTCCAGTCTAGGGAGCCAGAAGTGCCAGGGGCAGATGCCCGGCGGTCATGTACGAGCGGAAAGCTTCTGAGAATCGTGGGACGGCATGGGCAACCGATGAACGCAATGCTCGGTTCCTATCGGCCAGATTCTTCGGATAACTGTGCCGCAAGCAGCACTCCCAGCAGCGTTCCCTGAGAGATACGCTGTATCACAGTTTTCAAGCAGGAGAAAACCTAATGCGCCACTTGGCTTGCCTGATTGCCGCTTGCGCGGTCTGTTTTGCCGCCGACGAAACACCAGCGCCGTCGCTCACCATCTATAACCAGAACTTCGCGGTTGTGCGACAAGACATTCCGCTTGATCTGAAGGCGGGCATCACCAGCGTTCGCATAACAGACATCACCATGCACCTCGAACCGGATTCCGTCATCCTGCGAGACCCTGCTGGAAAACATCCGGTGCAGGTGTTGGAACAGAACTACCGCGCCGATCCAGTATCAGAATCGCTGCTGCTTTCGTTCTATGAGGGCAAGACCATTGACTTCCTGGTGCAACGTGGCGAAAAACAAGAAGTCGTCCCGGGCAAGATTATCCGTAGCGGTTATGTGCCGCAGAGTTTTATGGTGATGAACCGCTACGGCCAGCAGGGCTATGCGCAGGGCTCGGAACAGCCGATCATCGAAATCGAAGGCAAAGTTCGTTTTGGATTGCCCGGCACACCCATCTTCCCCGCGCTCACGGACGACACCGTACTCAAACCCACACTGCAATGGCTGCTGACCTCAGACAAGCCGGGGCCCCTGCGCGCCGAATTTTCCTACGTGACCGGCGGCCTGACGTGGGAGGCCGATTACAACATCGTGGCGCCCGAGAAAGGAAACGCCGTCGATCTGGTGGGCTGGGTCACCATGGACAATCAGAGCGGCAAGGCCTTCGAGAATGCGCGAATCAAGTTGATGGCGGGGGATGTGAACAAGATTCAGCAGGGACAGGGGTACGCCGCCATGGGCGCGTCAGAGGCGGTAGTTGTGAACGGAAGGATGCAGCTGCCTGTGACCGAAAAAGCCTTCGACGAATATCACCTCTACACCCTCGCGCGTCCAACCACGTTGCACGACCGCGAGACCAAGCAGGTGGAATTTGTGCGTGCCGCGAACGTCCTCACCAAACAGGTTTATATCTATGACGGAGCGAAGATTGATGCCGGCCGTTACAACGGCTGGAACCTGGAGACGATTCGAACCAACGCTGAGTATGGCACCGAGTCGAACCCCAAGATTTGGGTCATGCGGGAATTCTCCAATTCAGAAGGAAACCACTTGGGGATGCCTCTGCCCAAAGGCCGCGTGCGCTTCTACCGCCGCAACGATGACGGCCAGGTTGAGTTCACCGGCGAAAACGTAATTGATCACACACCCCGCGATGAAACCTTACGCATTTATACCGGGAATGCGTTTGACCTGACCGGCGAGCGACGTCGCACCGATTTCAAATCGGATAACCGGGGCCAAAAGCTCGACGAAACTTTCGAAATCAAGGTGCGCAATCACAAGAAAGAAGCGGTGGATGTGCGCGTAGTGGAGCATCTGTACCGCTGGACCAACTGGGATGTCACGGTGCACTCGGATGCTTTCAAGAAGACTGACAGCAAGACCATCGAATTTCCGGTGACCATTGCTCCGGACGAGGAGAAGATCATCACCTATACGGCGCACTATACCTGGTGAGCAGGCCGCAGGGCGCTTCTCGCCCGTCAAAGTGATAATATCCGGTATTCTTCCAATCGTTCTTGTTTGGTGGCAATGCCGGAAATATGACCGTGAGACCTTCTATTTCTCTGCTGCAAGGGCGAGCTGCAGTTGCCATCTTGGTCATGGCGGTGGCGGTGGTCTGCTCCGCCGACGATCGCAACCCCTACGCCAACGATCCAAAAGCCGCAAAAGCCGGTGAGTTTCAATTCCGCATCAACTGCGCCCTGTGCCACGGACTCGGCGCCCACGGCGGAGGCCGCGGTCCCGATCTTACACGCGCCCACAAAAAACACACCCACAACGACGCGGAAATGTTTCAGGTGATCAGCAACGGCATTCCCGGCACCGTGATGCCGGCGAACGGAACCAACGGCCAGGGCGTCGGCATGACCGACGAAGAAATCTGGCAGATCATTACTTACATCCGCAGCGTCGAAGTAAAGGCGCCCGCCAACGCCGCGGGCAATGCCGCTCACGGCAAACAACTTTTCTACGGCGATGCCAATTGCTCGCTCTGCCACGCCGTCGACGGTAAAGGCGGACGCGTTGGTCCCGATCTCTCCGGCGTCGGTGGCTCGCGCACCAGAGAAGCAATCATCGATTCCGTGCGCAATCCCAGCCGCCGCCTGGCCTGGGGATTAACGGAATCGACCAAAGAATTCCCTCAGGAATACGAAACCATCACCGTTGTCACTGCCGACGGAAAAGAAATCAAAGGTGTCGCTCTGAACGAAGACAACTTCAGCGTGCAAATAATGGATACCAGCGAGCAAATCCACTTGCTGGAAAAACACAAGCTGCGTTCCTTCAACAAAACCCGCGAGTCGCTAATGCCGGTCTATAAGCCGGACCTACTGAGCGACAAGGATCTTGATGACATCGTGGCCTTCCTCGTCAGCGTAGGTGCGAAATGACGCGGCGAACAATCCTCGCCACTCTCTACGTCGCGATCTCTGGCTGCCTCCCATTCGCCGCACAAGCTCACGCCCAAGTCACTTTCGAGCGCATCCTCAACTCCAACAAAGAGCCGCAAAATTGGC
>DATNMU010000240.1:0-7148 GCA_035602195.1 Candidatus Acidiferrum sp. | reverse complement strand
GTGCCGCCGGCAACCAGTCTGATTGTCAATGGGACACTGACCAATGTCACCTGCAGCGCGTACTTCAACTACTTGCGGAACCAGCGGATCCGCACCACCACGCCCACCGAGCGCCTCAGCCTGCGCAGCAATTACTTCCAGCGGGTAGAGCTGGTCGCTTCTTTCGCCTACAGCTCCGCAACTTCGAGCACGCCGTTGAACGAGTCTTTCGGCGGCCTGATCACGCGCACCAACACTCTCGCCTTTACCGGCACTGGGACTGCCGCCGCCAACCGTATTTCCGACACAGCCGATCTCGGGGCCACCGTGCACCTGGCCAAACATCTACGCTTGATCGAGAAGTTTTATTTCTGGGCCTACCGCATTCCACAGAATGGCAATTTCAGCGAAGTCGATAACGATTGCATAAACCCAAAAGCGTGTACGCTGCTGACCCCGCTGAGCGCTACCGCACCGACGATAGTGCCTACCCTACAAACCGCGTCTTTCAATCAGACCTGGACGAGAAATCAGACTGAACTGGCCTGGGACATTTCGAAAAAGGCCGGGGCGCGCATTGGTTACCGCTATGGCGACCGGAAGTTCAATCACTTCATTGATTTTCTGCCCGGAGACGAGGACCATTTCGTGGGCCTGGAGAAAACGGTGCTATTCGGGCTCTGGGCACGGCCAACCCATGCCTTGCGATTGAACTTCGATTTTGAACATTCGAACTTCAACGCCGTGTTCGTCCGCTTGTCGCCACGCAAGGAAGCGCGTTACCGTTTTCAGGCGACCTACACACCGCGCTCGTGGGCGATCCTGGGCGGATCCATTAACATTCTGAATCTATCCAACAACGACGCACAGACTCAGTATGTCGGTCACAATCAAAACTATGGACTGACCGCGTCGCTTGCGCCACGCGAACGCCTTGGGCTAGATCTCGCATACAACTTCAACAGTGTGATTCAGAATGCCATTATCTGCTTTAACGACACTCCGCCACCCGGCGTGATCCTTCCTTTCGTGGCCAATGCCGTTAACAATGATTGTGCGGGGAACGATACGTCGAATAACCTGATGGCCAACTCGTATTACACCAACCACACTAATTTTGGATTGGCCGCTGTCAGGTTCAAGCCTGCGAAGCGAGTGATGGCCAACGTCGGCTACAGCATCACTAACGTTAACGGCAGCGTGCCGCAGTTCAACATTCTTCAGCCTCTCGGCACAGTGCAATACAAGTATCAGCAGCCGGTGGCCAACCTGAGCGTTGATATTGGCCATAAGCTGGCCTTCAACATGGGCTGGAACTATTACCAGTACGGTGAAGGTTCATTTGTCGGACCGACAGCTCCAAGATATTTTCACGCCAACTCGCTAACTGAGTCCCTGCGTTACTCATTCTGATGTTGTCGTTTTCAAAGGTCTGCCGCCACGAAAACTAGGAGTGTTGATCGGCTCCCCAATTCCTGACACACATTGAGGGTTAGTTTCCGACGGGAAAACCTGGGGGAAAACCTGGGAAAACTTTGGGGACAGACGGGTGACGTTCAGCGGTTTTTTCCGGAGAAATCTGGGGACAGCCAGGACTCCAAAAAACCGCTGAACGTCCTTCTCTCCCCTTAGTGAACCTTAGTGTCCTTTGTGGTAAATAAGATTTCCAATCTAACCCGAAATCTTTTTCTTATCACCATCCCAGGTAGCAATCGTCTTTTTGAAATAAGCGTAGTTCGCCAAGTGACAACCAATCGCCGCGCGATTCCCAAATTCCTCATTCTCCACCGTCGCCTTGCGGCTTCTCACCGACTCGAAAAAGTTTGCCTGATGCGCAGAAACGTCGCTATACCCCGCCGGCGCAGTAAACGTCTCCGCCTCCACCACCTTGTAATCAAGCGGCCCCGGCTGCGGATGTTCCGCCGCCCACTGCGCCAAATATTCTTTGCGCAACTTCTCCGGCCAGCCCTTGGTCGAATAAGTCTCCGGCTTAGGGCTCGCATCCTGCGGCGTGAAAGTCAATGTCTGTCCGATGATTTCCATGGTCCCCTTCGTCCCATAGAATCGGATCGGCTCCCCGCCCGCATTATTCAGATTGCAGCGCAGCGAAATTCGCACGTTCGAAAAATCGTAAATCGTCTCAATCAGATCCGGAAAATCGCGCCCGTCCTTCCAGCGAAACAATCCGCCCGTCGACTGCGCCCGCTTCGGCACCTCACTCATTCCCGCAATAAAATAAATTCCTGAGAGCAAGTGCACAAACAGATCACCCGCCAACCCTTCGCCGTAATCCGAAAAGCATCGCCACCGAAAAAACCGCGCCGCATCAAACGGCCGCTTGGGCGCATCCTGCAGAAAGGCATTCCAATCAATCGTCTGCTCGCTCGCATCCGGAGGAATTGGATAAACCCACGCGCCGCTCGCCGAGTTCCGATCCGACGATCCTTCAATAAAAAACACGTCCCCCAGCGCGCCCGAAGCATAAAGATCACGCGCCTTTTCGTAAACAATCGAACTCACGCGCTGGCTCCCCACCTGCATGATGCGATTTCCCCGCCGCACCGCCTCCACCATGGCAAAGCCGTCCTCCACCGTATGCGACATCGGTTTCTCGCAATAAACATCTTTGCCCGCGGCACAGGCATCCATCACGATTCTGCGATGCTGATGATCAGGCACCGCAACGATTACTGCGTCGACATCCTTGCGATCCAGAATTTCGTGGTAGTTGCGCGTCGCTGGAACCTGCTTCTGCACCGACTCCAGCGCCGCCTCATGCCGGCTGTCATACAAATCGCAAACCGCAACGCACTCAATCCCCGGCACCGCCAGCGAAGCCTGCAGCAATTCACATCCCCGCGTCCCAGTCCCAATCGAAGCAAACCGCACCCGATCGCTCGCCCCCACCGCCCGCCCCGCGCCCCACAGCGCCGTCGGCTCGAGCACAGTAATCTTTACCGCGGCACCCGCCGCCACCGACCCCGCCCCAATCCGCATGAAATCGCGCCGTGTCAAAAAGTTCATCGTGTCACTCCGTTAACGAGAAGATGCAATGCAAATGTATCTGCCGATGATCGCGCAAAATCTTACGTCCGCAAAATACCCAAGTCAATCACAGACCGTCCAACCCGCAATCATCTTCCCGCATGAAAAGCTACTGCATATTTTTGCTGCAAGAAAATGGCGGCACACATAAAGCGAACACAGGAATAAAACGGACGGAATGAATGGAAGGAACGGAACGAATGGAAGGAACGGAACGCATGGAAGGAACGGAACGCATGGAAGGAAATGGCTCCTCAGGTAGGATTCGAACCTACAACCCTTCGGTTAACAGCCGAATGCTCTGCCATTGAGCTACTGAGGAGTGTGTGCGGAGCTCGGATCCATTCGTGGGTCTGAGCTTCCAGTTCGAAGCTTGAGAACAGCTTCGAGTGATTATCATAACATCCGGGTGCGGGGTAAGAAAACCGAGAATGGTTTGGTAGTCTGAGAACTGGATTTTGAGGTGGGTATGAGTGGAGGTGGGCGGTTGATTTTGATTTTTGGTTTTGTGTTGATCATGATTGCCACGGTTTTTGCGGACGATGATGCAAAGCGGGCGGCGTCATCCTCGACTTCTTTGTCGTCTTCTTCATCTGAGCCGCCGCGGGCGGAGCCGCGGCCGGTCGAGGAAGATTTTCATGGGACGAAGGTTGTCGATCGATATCGATGGCTGGAGGATGGAAATAATCCTGCGACCGAGAAGTGGGTTGCGGAGGAGATGGCTTACACGCGCGGAGTGCTCGATCCGTTGGCGGGGCGCGATGCGATTCGAAAACGGCTGACGGAGTTGTTGAGCATTGGCAGCATTGGCGTGCCGCAGATTGCGGGAAGATTTTATTTTTATGCGCGGCGCGACGGAATGCAGAACCAGCCGGTGCTTTATGTGCGCGAAGGCGTGGAGGGAAAAGATCGCGTGCTGGTGGATGCGAATCAACTGGCGGCGGATGGGACGATTGCGCTCGATTGGTACGAGCCTGCGGAGCACGGAAAATATCTGGCGTATGGAACTTCGCCGAGCGGGTCGGAGATGAGCACGCTGCACATTCTCGAAACAAAAACTGGAAATCTTTTGCCCGACACGATCGAGGGCACGCGGGCGGCGAGCATTGCTTGGTTGCCGGACAACTCCGGATTTTATTACACGCGATATCCCAGGAAGGGCGATGTGCAGGCGGGCGAGGAAGTTTACAACCGCCATGTTTTCTTTCACGAACTGGGAGACGATCCGGAAAAGGACGAATTGATTTTTGGCGAAGGGCGCGATGCGGAGGATTGGCCGAGCGTGAATCGTTCGAATGACGGGCGCTGGTTGTTGATCTCGGTATCGGAAGGATGGACGAAGTCAGAACTTTACTTGATGGACTTGAAGGCGGGGACGCCGCCGACGGCGATCACGAGCGGGAAGAATTTTCTTTATAGCGCGACGGTTTACGAGGGGAAGGTTTACGTCGTTACCAATGAAGATGCACCGCGTTATCGCATGTTCGTAACGGATGCGGGAAATTATGATCGGGAGAGCTGGAAGGAAATTATTCCGCAGAGCGATTCGGTTTTGCAGGGCGCGGCGGCGTGGGGTGGAAAGATTTTTGCGCAGTACGAGCAGAATGCGACGTCACAGCTCAAGACTTTTGATCTCGAGGGAAAGAAAATCAGCGATCTGGCGCTTCCCGCGATGGGCACGGTATTTGGATCGTCGGGCAAGTGGAACCATGATGAAATGTTTTATGGCTTCCATTCATTTACTTTCGCTCCGTCGATTTATCGTTACGATTTGAAGACTGGTTCGACTGCGCTTTGGGCGAAGGTAGATGCGCCCTCGATTGATTCCTCCGCCTATGAAGTTGGGCAGGAGTGGTACCACTCAAAGGATGGGACGCGGGTGCCAATGTTTGTAGTGCACAAGAAGGGATTGAAGAAAGATGGGCACAACCCGACGCTGCTGACGGCGTATGGCGGATTCAACATCAGCCAGACGCCGGCGTTCAGCCGATCGGCTTATTTGTGGATGGAGCATGGCGGAATTTATGCGGTGGCGAATTTGCGGGGCGGGGCGGAGTTTGGTGAGGACTGGCACCGGGCGGGCATGCTCGACAAAAAGCAAAATGTTTTTGACGACATGATTGGCGCGGCCGAGCATTTGATCTCCGAAAAATATACGGACAAGAATCATCTGGCGATTCAGGGAGGGTCGAATGGCGGGCTGCTGATGGGGGCGATGATCACACAGAGGCCGGATCTGTTTCGGGCGGTGGTGTGCCAGGTGCCGCTGCTCGACATGCTGCGCTACCAGAATTTTCAGATTGCCAAGCTCTGGATTCCGGAGTACGGGAGCGCGGAGAAGCTGGATCAGTTCAAGTGGCTCTATGCGTATTCTCCCTATCACCATGTAAAGGCGGGGACGGAGTATCCGGCGGTGATGTTTATGACGGCGGATTTCGATACGCGAGTTGATCCGATGCATGCGAAGAAGATGGCGGCGTTGATGCAGAGTTCCGCTAAGAACGGGAGTAGCAGGACGCGTCCGATATTGTTGAGGATTGAAGCGAAGGCGGGGCATGGGGCGGGGAAACCGGTGACGAAGCAGATTGAAGAAGGGACGGATGTGTATGGGTTTTTGTTTTGGCAGTTGGGGGTGAGGTGAGGAAAGGGGAAGGTGGGCTGAGCGGAATGAAAAGGCCTCCCGAGGCGTATTGGTCTCTCTTCAAAGTGGCCCATGAGAGGGTTGTTCCGTTACTCAAGGAACGAATCCATCCGGGCTTGCTCAATCCGGTCTTTGGTCTCCCGCCGCCAAAGGGCCTCGAGACGGGCCGCAGGCCGTCTCCGAATGAACGGTATTGGCTCGATTGGTTTCAGGAGTTCTCTGAGATCGATGGCTCGATGAAAAGACTCAATCAAGCCTTGGCGTATCTCTCGCACTACCCACATGCTAAGGTCTTTCGCTTTCATAAATTGTCGGAGGCAGACTGGATTCGCTACCACATCGAAGCCTACCTACAGGAGACTTACATATTGTACGAGCGATTGCGTCGTTTTCTCAGAAAAGTGGAAAAGGTGGGGATCATTGCTCGCGATAAAGTCGGCTTGGGTTCTGTGAAAAAGCAGAAGGCGGTCGTCGATGCTTCCTTTAAGAATGTCGTAAGGGCCCGTGGTGGTCACGTTCATGACTATCGATTCCAGGATGACGAACTGAGAGACCTCGACACGCTAGTGCTGGTCACCAGCGCTGGAAGGCTACGTGAACTCCGCTGGGTTAGGAGATACAAGTTCGACGCGGCTCTGCTGAAGTGGCGCAGGCAGATTCTAGGTAATAACAGGGAGACTGAGAAATTATGCGTCGCAGTCTTCGGAGAAATGACAGCCGTCCTGACGCGGAATGAGCCGACGCGCAGCGAATCCCGCCAGCTCAAGAACCGAAGCCCCCGTCGATTGTGAACCCCTTCGCGGTGCTGAAGCGCCGCTCTTCCACGGTGGTGCGGGCCGAGGGCGGAAATCCCCACTTCTCGCAAAGGACGCGAAAAATGGGGCACCACCGGTCGGGATGGTTGTCGGGCGCTAGATCAAAGTCAACGTCAAAGGCAGCGGACAGGAGTGTCCGCTCCACACGGGCAAAGGCAAAGGCGAGCGGGCGAGTCGCCCGCTTCCACACGAGTTGGGAGGACGGCGGCGGAGTGCAGATTCCCTTCGTCAGGCTCAGGGCAGGCTCTCGCTCCGCCTGAGGACGGCTGCGCTCGGGATGACGCCGTCGGGTGGTGCGAGCGAAGTCAAAGGCAGCGGGCGGGGGCGCCCGCTCTACATTGATTTCCACAGGGTCGATGTTCAGATGTCACGGAGTTCCGAAATGGGAAAGCGGTAGTCTGGAGTTTTGGTTAAAAGGGAGATTCGGAATGTCAGAACCTAGGAAGCAGGGAGCGGGTAACGGCGATGACGAACCGGTGCCGGGGTATTTGCCTTGGATATTTGCCGTGGCGGATCTGGATCCGGGGTGGTGGGAGCGGGAGGGGTCGAATCCGAAGAGGTTGGGGGAGCTGTCGCAGGCGGCGTTTTTGGTGAAGGCGCAGGCGATGGGATTTGGGTTGGCGCTGCCGTGGGGTGATAGCGAGAAGTATGACTTTGTGGTGTGGGCG
>DATNMU010000239.1:0-8471 GCA_035602195.1 Candidatus Acidiferrum sp. | reverse complement strand
GGCTATGGTTCGAAGTACACTGTGCCCACAATCAACCTGGCGCGTTACGAAGAACTTGTGCCGAAAGATGGCGTCTACATCACCTGGACGCAGGTCGGGAGCGAGTGCTTCGAGTCCGTAACCAACGTTGGTAATCGTCCTACCTTTGGCGCGGATTCGTTTGCCATTGAAACTCACCTTCTCAATTTTCATCCCATTGAACTGACGCCTGAGAGCGAAGTGGAGATCTGCTTTCTCGATCGGATCAGAGATGAGATCAAGTTTCCGTCCGTCGAAGCATTGCGCGAACAGATTGCGCACGATGTGAACAAGGCGCGGAGATATTTTCATCTGCTGCGATCAGAACGCGCGTAAACGATCGCTGGACGACTTTAGGTTATAGACAACCTTGCGCGATACAATACCATCCGAAAGTGCGGGCTTCATCTCTCACCCGCTTCCCTGCCGAACTTCGTGAGAGACCAGTCTGCCGGGGATTTATGGCTGTAATTCGAACCTGCAAAGTCTGTGGACGCCCGAACCGCATTCCAGCGGTACACCTCTCCGATACCGGGCGGTGTGGCGCTTGTAAAAATCCATTGCCGCCCGCGGATGAGCCGTTGGAAGTTGATCCTTCGGTCTTCGACGAAATCATTCAAAATGCCCGCGTCCCGGTGCTGGTGGATTTCTGGGCGGCGTGGTGTGGGCCGTGCCGGGTCGCGGCGCCGGAAGTTGCCCGCACCGCCGCTGACATGGCCGGACGTGCCATCGTTGTCAAACTCGATACCGAACGCTATCCGGAAGTCGCGGCGCGCTTCAACGTGCGCGGCATCCCAAACTTCATCGTCTTCAACTCCGGCCATCCCGTGATGCAGCAGGCGGGCGCAGTCGGTCATGAACAGATGGAGGCCTGGTTAAAATCTGCCACTCCTGCATCCGCGGCTTAGTCTGGGCCGATTCGTCAAAGCTACCCCCAAAGTCGTACGAGTATTGGATCTCTGTCTTACTCGGGTGCCGGGCGAACCACTCTGGTGCCGGGAGGGGGAATCGAACCCCCACAGTCCTTTCGGACCTGCGGATTTTAAGTCCGCTGCGTCTGCCAATTTCGCCATCCCGGCCGGTATCGCGTCACAACAATCGTTGCCAGTATTTCATAGGCATCGCGCGCCTGCCAGTTGGCGTAAATAAAGCGAAAAGGCCGCGGCGTATGCCGCGGCCCTATCCTGTCAGTCCGTGTGAGTTCAAAAAGTTTTGCTAGAGCTCACCTTTCTTACCCTCGATTTGCACTTACTCTATTTACTGCACATGGATCGTCTTGGTGCTCGGATCCAGTGTCCCGTGAACTTTCACCTTCTTGCCTTCGAACTTTTGCACTTGGTCCTGGTGGTCGATATCGTAAGTGTTTCCCGTATCAGCATCCTGGAACTTGTACTTGTCCCCCGACTTTAGGATCGTGCCGGTAAAGCTCTGAACTCCGCTGGCCTGTCCTGAAGTAGCTTGCGAATCGGGATTGTTTGCCGGTGCACTCGCGTCCGGGCTCTGGCTCGGCGGAGCCTGTTGGGTTTGCGAAGGTTGCGATTGCGACTCCGGCGTCTGGCTCGGCTGAGCGTCCTGCGATGGCGGCGCTGCCGGCTGCGCCTGCGGGGTCTGGGTGGGTTGCGATTGCGCGTCCGGGGCCTGAGTTTGCGGCGCACTGCTGTCTTGCGCGCTGAGCGAAATGCCGACGCTCAGGAAAAGTGCCAGAGCGCTGAGGAACCACAGGGACTGAATTTGTTTCTTCATGAAAACCTCCGAAAAAATTTGCGACGCAGTTTCTCGTCACTTTTCGGTGGAGCAATCGACTCGCCAAAAGCCGCGCCTCTGGCGCGTCCACACGAGATTCACTCTTGCCTCCACGCCATCTCCTCTTTCTGCACGAGTTAAACATCTTTCGAAATTTCGCGCGTCCAACTTCGCTACGGAATCCTCTTCACCCACCTACCGCGGACGCTGTACCCCGCGCAGCAGGTCGCCCTACGCGCCCCGCGATCTGCTGAGTAAATTTTGCTCGCCGGTTCTAGCTACGCAAATCCCCGGCGGTTTTTTTTGCAAAGGCTGATCTGCCCGTCAGTATAAAAAGGCTCTCGCCCCCAATTTTCGTCCAGATCCAGATCAAAAAAAATACGGATCAAATGGCTAAAATCTCCTGGCTCAATTACTTGCAGAGGTGGTGATCTGGCGGAATCCGGCTAAAATATTGCATTGAAAGAATTTGCCCGCAAAATATTGCGGCGGAATCACTTAGCTGACGTCCGCTGGTGGAAGAGCAAATCATGGTTTGGGATCAATCATGAAACGAATCGGGAGGAGGCGCAAGGTTGCATGTCACAAGGTAATTGTGAATTTGTTGTTTTGAGCTTTCGGAGAGGAACACAAAACTCTAAGATGCAGAGGAATCCCACCCTTCAAAAGAACGAAGGGTGGTCCTGCCGTCCTCGCAATCGTGATTACTTGTTCAGAGCAAATCGCCAACGGTCGTGTTTATCGTAATCCGTGTTGCTGAGATCACACCGACGACGTGACCGATCGGGTTTCCTGACAGATCATACGCGTCCAGGGTGAACGTTCCGGAGTAGTGCGTCCCATCTCGAGACAAGGTAATTTCTTGAACTAGGCGAACCGGCCCGGTCGGATTTCCGATGCCGCTTGGCGCGTTGGCGGTATCGTTGGCCAGCCAGGGGATGTGATTGAGCTTGTATGTGAGCTTCCCCGTCTTTTCCCAAACCCCCATGCAGATCTGGCCATCCTGGGCGGGGCGATCAGAAGCCATCATTTCCGTCCTGTCGCTGTGCCACAGAACGAGGGCATTATCTATGGGGGTGCCGTCCGGCGGACCGGCTTCATTACCTTTCGCAGTAAAATTTACGTGCCACATCCCTACGATTGGTTCTTCCCTGTCGGCAGCTTGAGTCAGTAACGCCGTCGGATCGCCCACCCGCCAGGCCTGCTTATGGAGCTTCGCCGTCGGAGTGCCACACTGGGCGGCGGCCATCGCGGCCAAAAAGGCTCCTATCAAAACAAAACCCAGACCTGCACGGAGCATCTTGGAAATTGTTTTCATAAATCATCTCCTTGTAATTTTGTTCGAAGAGTTCGCTCGAAGGACACGGCTTCCAGCCGTGCCGAAAAAGAGCCACCTAAATCAACCAGCTTCAGCCGCTGAGAGACACTGCCCGGATCGTCCCCAGAAAAGGGCTGGGCGCGGGCGAGTAGGGAACGTCCCGTCCGCCCACTGATTTCGCCCCCAGATTTCCCCACGATCCATGTTTTTCATGAAGAACACTCCTGGACCGTCAAATTTGCTGACATAGCGTAAGACCCTATCGTGCTTGACCGAAGTATCGCTGCATTAACTGATGTCCGACTTTGAGACCCAAGACCCTGCCCTGAATCACCGAGTGGTGATAATGGAATCCGGCATAGATCCTCGCGTCCTCAACTTCCTTCATCAGGTCGCTGGTGCTGGTGAAATTGTGCGTTGTGCCAGTCACCAAGCTATCCACAGAAAAGGCTAGTTTCGGACTGAAGTATCCCGCCAGAATCGTCGAGACTGCGCCGGTCACGCAGCCGTGCGCCGCCGGATACTCTGGATGGCCGGGGGTAATTCCTAGCGGCAACCAAGTCGGATCAGCCGTGAGCGCCGGGTTGGCTCCTCCCACTGGGATTGCAGTTACAGGCCGCCAGAAACTAAAGCTATACTTCGCATTAAAGCATCCGATGCCCGCGTCGGCAAATCCCGCCCACAGCATGGCCATGAGGCGTGCCGTGTCCGAAGTGCTAAGCCCTTTCTGGGTAGCTAAATTCCGGAACGCACGTGCATACTGCTGCCCCGCATGTTCCGTCCAGAAGAGACCGATCTCGGTTTGCTGTTGCGTTCGGACGGTACTGTTGAGAGCACCGAGAGTCATCACTTGGTTGTAGTCGTCGATCCACTGCTGGCTGTCGAGTGCGTCCGGGCCTTCGTCAGGGAAGAATTGCGCTGCGCTTGACATGGTAAAGGGCACCATTTGCCCGAGCCAAGGGGTCACTGGAGGTCCGAAAAGCGGTGGCGTCGGCAGCCAATAACCTGGCCCTACCGGCGGAGTGTATAGCACGCTGGCTAACAAGCCATCGTTGGCCCGAGCTGTTATCAGTGCCTGTGCGGAGGCTTCCCCCACGGCTTGGCCTGCCGCAATATTAGCTGGAGTATCGGAGATTGCCGCTACCGAGGCCGCATACGCGGCATCCAACGTCGTCTGCTGGGAGAGGAAATAGTTCACAAGTATCCGATGGGCAGCTGCAACAGCCGCAGCGTCCTTATTTGCACCGGCTGGCGGATTGGCGGTAAACAGGTAGGGCTGGAAGCGATGGTCAATGGCATTTACCGCGTCGAAGACCGCTAAATGGACATAGGCAAACCAAACCCCCGAAGAGGCTTGACCTTCCTTAGCGTTCGTAACAATCGCTATGGAAGCAATTGCGTTCCATTGCGAGACGACGTTTTGTGCGCTTAGGGAAGCGGCGAGTAGCAGGGTGATCGCAAGCCAGAGGGTGAAACGAACCATAAGTTTCTCAAGAGTGGACACAGCGCATGCCTCCTTGTAATTTGTGTTCGAAGAGTTCGCTCGAAGAGAACCTCTTCGAACTCCGGGGCGCATCCTGTCGCGGATGCCCAAAAATCACAAGGACGGCAAGGTGAAGATTAGGTAAAGAAACCTGAAGCCCTAACCAATTGGCGCCAAAAGCCATTACCCACGCGGCCCCCGGCAATGCTATAGTTTTGTGCCTCAGGTTTGTTGCGGTATGTCTGAGTCGCAGTACAGATTCGCCGAATTTCAGCTCGATTGCGCCAGCTTCGAGTTGCGCCGCCAGGGACGCGCCCAGAAAAGCGAGCGCATTTCCCTTGAGCGCATTCCCAAGGAGCTGCTGATCCTTCTTCTGGAGCGGCAAGGTAGCGTCGTCACCCGCCAGGAAATCGTCGACCGTCTCTGGGGCAAGGATGTCTTCGTCGATACCGAACACGGTATCAACACCGCGATCCGCAAAATCCGCCAGGCGCTGAGAGACGACCCGGACAACCCCCGCTTCATCCACACGGTATCGGGCAAAGGCTATCGATTCGTAACGGAAGAAAACGGCCACCCGCCTCATGCGGCAGCCGTAGCAGCCGTGCCGCCGGAAGCGCCCCAGCCCATGTGGAGACGGCCGCCCCGGCTGTCCGGCGACGCGGAAGTATCGCGGCGCAGTCCCGACGCAAGAGACGTGGCCACAGTCGAAATCACCCCGTCCCGGGCCAAACGAGCACTCGCCGCCGTTGCCCTTTGCCTCATTACGACAGCCGCGCTAATCTTCATTTTGCGCGGTCGTATCTTTCGAACCAATCAAGCTTCCCAGATCCACTCGATCGCCGTAATCCCTCTGGTCAATCTTTCCGGCGACGCCGCCCAGGACTACTTCGCCGACGGCATGACCGACGAACTCATCACCGCCCTCGCCAAGAATCGCACGCTCCGAGTCGTCTCCCGCACTTCGGCGATGCAATACAAAGGCGTCAACCGCCCCGTGCGCGACCTCGCCCGCGAACTCAACGTCGACGGCGTCCTCGAAGGCTCCATCGAGCGCACCGCCAGCCGCGTGCACATGACGGTGCAGTTGATTTACGCCCCAACCGATTCCCACGTCTGGGCCGAAAGCTACGACCGCGATCTCGATCAGGCCTACTCACTTCCGGAAGAGCTTTCCCAGATCGTTGCCAAAGAAGTGAAGGCCGCGACCGCGACCACGCCCGCGCCTCGTTACATCAACCCCGAAGCGTACGACGCCTACCTGCGCGGTCGCTATTACTGGTTCGCAGTTGACACAGATCAAAGCCAGCAAGCCTTCGAGAAGGCGATTCAACTGCAACCCGATTACGCCGCAGCGTGGAGCGGGCTCGCCGATGCCTATGGCCTCCGCGCCGTCTATGGCTTGGGCCCGGGTCCCGAGGCGATGACCAAAATGGAGAGCGCCGCGCGGAAGGCCGTAGAACTCGATGATTCTTCCGCCGAGGCGCATAACTCGCTCTCCGGCTGGTATTTCTTCTTCGCCTGGGACCCGCAACGCGCCCTTGCCGAGGCCGACCGGGCTCTTGCGCTCAATTCCCGTTTCACGCAGTCGCATTTCTTACGCGCCCACGCACTGGTCGCGCTGCATCGCGCCGACGAAGCGATCCAGGAGGAGAAGCGTTTTGTCGAACTCGATCCGTTTGTTTTTCCCTGGGCACTCGGTTTGGCCTATCTGAACCTTGGCCAGATCGACAATGCCATCGCCGAACTCCGCGTGCGGACGCAGGTGCAACCGAACGACTTCTTCTCGCATTATGCGTTGGCGGAAGCATACTGGCTCAAGGGGATGTGGCCGCACTTCGCACAACAAATTGAAAAAGAAATTGCTCTGACCGAGAGTCCGGAAAAGGCTGCTGAAATTCATCAGGCCTATGAACGCGGCGGCTACAAAGCTGTTAGTCAGAAGCGGCTTGAATTTCTAGAGGCCCGTTCTCGTAAGATGTACACTTCCCCACTCGACTTCGCCTACCAGTATGCGTTTCTCAACGACAAAGAACGGACGCTGAAATCCCTGGAAGACTCGTTCCGCGACCGCTCTCCAGGGCTGGCATTCCTGCAAAATGAACCGCTCTTCAACTTTGTTCACGACGATCCGCGTTACAAAGCTCTGGTAAAGAAAATGGGGATCCTTCCCATTTCATGACTGCGAATTTCTACCACTTCGGGCGGGTGGGCCCACCTTCAACAATATTGCTGTGCCCCATTCCACCGCGGGTGCCCCATCCATGCGTTTTTGCAAGGATGGGCGGCGGTGGGCATGCGCAACAGAGCGGTGACGCAGGGCGTCTACGGTATGTACCGTATCGCACGATTGCTTAATGTGTGGGAGCCTAAGGAACCTTGGTATGGCCCGATTATCTCCCAACAGGAGGACCCTCGTGCGTAACAACAGCTTTTCACTTTTGGTATTGGTCATCGCGGCAGCTCTAGCAACTGTGCCACCGGCCTCAGCAACCTCTGTCACGATCACCGACAATATATTAGTAGGTGGTACGCAGATCGGAACGCTTACCCTCACTCAAGGCGGAACCTGTAATGGCATGAGCATTTCAAGCGCCTCGGTCTGCGTTGATATCCAAATGACATCGGGTGCCTCTGTCCGACTCGGCGGCCCTGTGGTTGGGTTCTCGGGCAACGTAAACATCAAGGGAACCACCACGATAAGTGATGTTAGCGTTGGCTCGCTCTCGTTCGGCGCGTGCGGCGGTGTCACAAAGGAAACTATCTGCCTTGACGCCAAGGGCCCCGCAACTACTTCCTCGTTGTTTTTTGTTCTAAGTAACGCCGATACTTTGACTGGGATAACGGTTGGGAACGTTCACGTTGCTGGAGTGTGCGGTAGTTCCCCAACCTGTTTCGCCACAACCACGCCCACCAGCACAGTCCCCGAGCCGGGAACGTTGGGCCTGCTGGGCGTGGGCCTGGTCGGTCTAGCTGGTTTGGCTCGTCGCCGTTTCTTCTCTTAGCAGAGTCGAGCGGTTCCTCTACTTCTGGGAATCAGGCAGCTTGTTCATATCGGTTATCAGTGCGAGTAAGTAGCGCCATCATTTCGTCGAGCGTAGCGAAGTCGAACTCTCGCATCGAGCTGGCGTGCTCTAGCCTGTCCCGCACAGATAGGCGGGGATTGAACAGCTTTAGTCGAATGTCGTGGTCGTAAGCCCATTGTTGGAGAAACACGAGCATGCCTAATCCCCCGCCTGCAATGGCGGAGACCTCCGAGAGATCGAGCACGATGATTCGGGCATCGCTCTGCAAGTTGACCGCGTTGCGTAATTTGAAAGCGTCTTCACTCCGGACAATTCGGCCTTCGCACTCAATGACCGCCATTGCGCCAATGTTTTCAATGTAGATACGCAGCATGTTCTTCTCCCCTCGGCTCGTTGTTGGAGAGCACGCCCAGTGCCATCGAACGCAACTTGTGTTTTGTGCCTGATAAGCGGTCGATCAGTTGGAATACTGGGAGTTTTCGGCGAGGGACCAGGAAAAATCGCGCTACAGCCAATTCCGTATCTCTCGGACAAGTGGCAAGAATTCACCTTGGTTGATCGTGTGCATATTCTCCTGCGAATGAAATCAGGAAATGCTTGTCTCATTCTTCTTAGAGGTGCATGCACCTTTGCAACGGCACTACTGGTTTGTCAAATGACAAGAGGAGCTACGCGCGTTTACGCCTTAAGGGAATCCGTTTTCCGTACAGGGCAAGCGGCGCTAGCAATCGGGTCTGGCTGTGGGAAACTGAGGGTATGAAAAAACCAGAATTGATCGACACGGGCTGGCTTGGGCCACGGAGCGAAATGGATCGCGCCAGTCATCGTTTCGGCAAGTGCTCTGAGTGCCATAAGATCATCTGCGTCGAAAAGGCCGTGGCTG
>DATNMU010000238.1:0-3634 GCA_035602195.1 Candidatus Acidiferrum sp. | reverse complement strand
GCTGATCACCGTTCATGAATTTTTAAAACTGACAGAATCTTATGGCGTGCAGCCAATGCGCCTGCCCACATATTTTTTCATTGGATTTCTATTTCTGGTTCTCGCGGTCACGTCTACGGGCGAAACACCGCAACTCTACACCCTGAAATTCATCGTGGCGATCGGCTTCGCATGCGCCATTGCGCCCTTTATTTTCCTAACCATCACCATGCGGCGGAGTCAGATGAGCGACGCATATCCAGCCGCCGCGGCTGCGATGTTTGCGTTTGCCTACATCGCGTTGCCCATGGCCATGCTCGTGACACTCCGCGAGCAGATCGCGGGAGCGTTCTGGCTGCTCTATCTGCTACTGGTGGTGTGGGCGGGAGATATTTTCGCTTACTTCGTAGGCCGGTCGCTGGGGCGGCATTTAATGGCGCCGCGCATCAGTCCTAAAAAAACCTGGGAGGGGGCTGCGGCCTCCGTGGCTGCGAGTTTGCTGGTTGGGAGTTTGCTCTTTACTTACGCATTGCAGATCTGTTCATTTCTGCTGCGTGCGCGATTGATTGAACGTCGGGACGGCTTGTTTGGGCTAGAGAAGCCAGACTGGTTGCCGATCGTCCTGTTGACGATAGCGGTAAACATCGCGGCGCAACTTGGCGATCTGGTGGAATCTTTGATCAAGCGTGGCGCTGGCGTAAAAGATTCTGGCACAATCCTCCCCGGCCACGGAGGAATGCTTGACCGCATCGACGCTCTGCTCTTTGCCGCTCCGGTGCTGTGGTTCTACGCCGTTGCATTGTTCCCACCCGCGCGTCCCTGGTAACGGGTAAAATGAAGACTCACCGTATCAGGGTACGACTTTCTTAGAATGAAACACATTGCCATCCTCGGGTCGACCGGATCGATCGGGCGGAGCACAATTAGTGTCGCGGAGGCTTATCCGGAGCGCTTTCAGATTGTCGCTTTAGCTAGCGGGTCGAATCTGGAGGCCGCATTCGAGCAAGCCAAGCGCTGGCAGCCACGCGTGGTATCGATGGCAGATGAGCGTGACTCTGACCGGTTGCGCGCGCGTCTGAAGCAATCAGGACTGGGTGACATTGAGGTGATCCATGGCGCCGCTGGCACCGTACAAGTCGCGACCCATCGAGCGGTCGACTTCGTAGTAAGCGCCATCGTCGGTGTGGCCGGGCTTGAGGCGACCTACGAGGCGGTGCGAGCGGGAAAGACGGTAGGCGTGGCCAACAAGGAATGCCTAGTGGCAGCCGGCGAATTGATTACGGAGGAGGCTCGACGCCAGGGCAAGCCATTGCTGCCGATCGACAGCGAGCACAATGCCGTGCATCAGTGCCTCCGCGGCGGGCGAATAGAGGAAGTGGAACGCATTTGGCTGACGGCCTCGGGCGGTCCTTTTCTGAACACGCCGCGGTCCGATTTCAGTGCCATCACGGTAGAGCAGGCGCTCAATCACCCCACCTGGAAGATGGGGAAGCGCATCACCATCGACTCGGCGACATTGATGAACAAGGGCTTCGAGGTGATTGAGGCCTGCAGACTATTTAACCTGCCGCCGAGCAAGGTGGAAGTGCTAGTACACCCGCAGTCGACAATTCACTCTATGGTTGAGTTTGTCGATGGCAGTATAGTTGCTCAAGTTTCAGTAACCGACATGCGGCTGCCAATCCTGTATGCGCTAACATATCCCGAGCGTATTCAGTCAGATATGCGCTTTCCGGTGGGTAACTTGCGTCATCTGGACTTCTGCCCGCCCGACATGAATAAATTTCCTTGTCTCCGTTTGGCGTATGAAGCGGCGGAGGCGGGTGGGGCAAAAACTGTAGCGCTCAACGCAGCGGATGAAGTGGCAGTTGCGGCGTTTCTGGAAGGCAGCATTTCATTCGATGGAATTCCGAGAATCATCGAAGAAACGGTTTCTGCATCTAATAGTAGGAAGCTGCGTTCGATCGCGGAAGTTCTTCAAGCCGACGCGGAAGCTCGTCGATATGCTCAAGAGAGGGTTTTAGGCCTGCGAAAGAAAAGTGCCCAACCGCGGGCAACATCTGTAGTCTAGTGATCGAATCTGATTGGGAGTTTACGGATTTCTTATATGTCTGATTTCTTCATTTCCATCGCTGCCGTCGCTGTGGTCCTTGGCTTCATGATCCTGATCCACGAATTTGGCCACTTCGCCGTGGCCAAGCTGCTCGGCGTCCGCGTGGAGCAGTTTGCCATTGGATTCGGCAAGCGGCTGATTGGCTTCCGCAGGGGCGACACAGACTATCGCATCAACATCTTGCCGCTGGGCGGATACGTGAAGATGAGCGGCGAGAATCCCATGGAAGAGCGCACGGGCGATCCTGCCGAGTTTATGTCGCATTCCCGCTTTCACCGCTTTCTGATCGCGATTGCCGGCCCGGCGATGAACATTCTGCTGGCAATTTTCCTGCTCACCACCGTTTACATGGTGCATTACGAATATCCGGTATTTCTGGATAAGCCCGCGGTGATCGAAGGAGTGAAACACAATTCAGCAGCCGCCCAAGCAGGCCTGCAGCCTGGCGACCGTATTGTGAAGGTCGATGGCATTGACAATCCCACCTGGGAACAATTGCAGCCGCGGGTATGGCTAAGCGCGAACCAGCCTTTAACTGTGAGCATTCAGCGAGGCGATCAGATTTTCCAGAAAACCATTGTGCCGCAGCCTGTGACCTCCTCTGAGGTGGGTTCGGCTGGTTGGTATCCTGAGGAGCCGGTGGTGGTCGGCAGAGTTGAATCCGACACCCCTGCAGCCAAGGCTGGCATCAGGGAAGACGACCGCATTGTTGCCATGGATGGCCAGAGCCTGACTTCGATCGAGAACATGATTGAGCGGCTGCAGGAAACCAAAGATAAGCCGGTCGATCTCACGGTGATACGTGGTGGTCAGACTTTGAGTTTTAATCTCAAACCTGTGCTCTCGAAGACGGAAGATCCAAAAGAGCAGCGATACCGCCTGGGATTTCTCAATAAGAGTGAGACGAAAGTGACGACCTTGCCGTTCACCCAGGCACTTAGCCTTTCGCTCGAGCAAAACAAGAAATATTCGCTGTTGATTCTTGAACTGGCTAAAAAGATTGTGCAGAGGAAAGTTTCGCTGCGGGCAGTATCGGGGCCAATTGGCATTGCGCAGGACGCCGGGTACGCTGCCCAGCAGAAGGGCTGGACTCCGCTGATGGAGTTGACGGCGGGCATCAGCCTGAACCTGGGCATCTTTAACCTGCTGCCGATTCCCATTCTCGATGGCGGCGTCATCCTGTTTTTGTTGATCGAAGGGCTCATGCGGCGCGACGTGAGCTTGCGCATCAAAGAGCGCGTTTACCAGGCAGCATTCGTTTTCCTGGTGCTGTTCGCCGTCATGGTCATCTACAACGATCTGATGAAGACCCTTCCCGGGCTGATGGATCGACTGCCGTAAACTGCGTCCTGCACAGCGATCAAGCAGAGCGTGCCTTACGCACCGCCGCCGAATGGGTCGTCGCTGGTTACCCCGTTCGGCAGCGCCTTGATGGCGGATTGGAAGGCTGGCCACGCGTTGCTGGCCGGCGACGACGTAAGGTTCGCGTAGAGTTGAGCAAGCGTTCCGCTGGCGCCCAACGCCACCATGGCGGGGGCGATC
>DATNMU010000237.1:0-5906 GCA_035602195.1 Candidatus Acidiferrum sp. | reverse complement strand
TATCGGGATATCGGACAGGGCGATCTCGGAATGTGCTCCAGCGGCATCGTCACTTAGCAGCCTGCAAGCGTAGGTGCCCGAGGCGGTTCCCGTGATCGATAATCTGTAGCGGCCAGGGAATGGATTGGAGATAAATAACGTTTTCGGTGGATCGGATTCGACAGCCCCGGCTTGCGCGTCCTCAATTCCAGCGGATTCATAGTAGGCGCTTGGAATTTCGTCGTAAGACCGCTGCAAGATGGGATCACCTCCGGTCCTTTTCCCGCTAGGATCGGTCAGCAGCAACTCTACAGTCGAGTTGCAAGCCACGGTGACCGAGCTTTCTTCCTTTGGGGCAGATTTGCTGGCGCGCCCGGGCACGCCAGCCGCCGCGCTTTTCTGAGGGCTTGTGGCCGTCTGCGGCGAAGGCGGTTGCTGTGCTTGCAGTCCTGCCCAAAGAACAAAGAATCGCGAAAGCCGCACTTCGACCAAGCCTCCCAACGGAATTTGTTTTCCTGCAGATCATTGGCTTGGAACTCCTCGGCTTGGAACTCCTCACTTCTTGTTTACAAAAAAGACTGGGAAAAGACTTGAACACGGCGGCTTTTCCGCTATACTGGTTTCACTGTAGTTCACCCCAATAAAGCCCAGTAGTGCTCAGTTGTATATCCCTGAGTCTCTCCGCACGGGTGTTCATAAGGTGTGCCGCGCCACGTCTGCGAGTAAATCAGGGTGCCTGAACGTCCGCACCTCCTCTGGCCGTTAGTTCCAGTTCCAGATAAGAAGCTCAATGCTTCAACCAAGGCACTGGCATGCCTTGTAATCCTCCAGTCGAGAGGTAGATGATGTCTCACCGCTTTTCCTGTCTGGCGCAAAACTGTGCCAATCGAAATGTGTTATTGCAGTTCGGAAGCTTGATTGCCGTTTTGTCGTCAATGTTTTTCTCGAACGCCTGTTCGGGGGGCACTACGCCCGGAAGTGCTGCAAGCACTACTGCCGCACCCAGCAGCTCGACCACGAGTTCAACTACCAGCTTGGCCATTTCTACGACACTTCCGGCAGCAACCGTAGGAGCTGCTTATAACGCTACTGTCGCGGTAACCGGTGGAACTGCTCCTTACACGTTTTCGGTTGCTTCTGGTCAACTGCCGCAAGGGGTGGCCCTCAGCGATACCTCGGGAACCATTTCTGGGACTCCGACTACGGGTGGAAGTTTCAATTTCGCTCTTTCGGTTTCCGACTCCAAAAGCATTACGAAAACCCAATCCTTGCAAATGACGGTGGCAAGTGCCGCCACGCCAAACACGTCGGCGGCCACTGGCGGGAATTCGTTCTCGCATCTGCAGAGTAGCGGCGGCTGGGCCCAATTTGGGCAGAAAGGGCCTAGCTATGTAGACTGTTCGCCTTCTCCGTGCAATGGCATTTCTTTCTCTATGGCGCAGAATGTAAGTTCCCCTTCGATGAGCGGGCACGCCAGCGAATTTAATGTTGGCGGAAGCGCCCCGTTCTCTGACGGCTTGTGGAATAACCATTTGATCGGCCCGTCCTCGTCGCAAGGCATGCCTGATGACAATCAGTCGATCGTGCCTGGGCTGCATGACTTTACCTATGACGTTTATTTCTACGGAGATAACTTCGGCCCTTCCCAGGCCCTGGAGTTTGACATCAACCAGTTCTTCGGCAATATGGGATTCATCTGGGGCCACGAGTGCCGAATTCAGAGCGGGAATGAATGGGACGTTTGGGATAACCAGAACGGCTACTGGAAGCACACGGGAATCCCGTGCCATCCCAATAGCAACGCCTGGAACCACCTGACGCTCAAAGTGCAGCGGACTTCGGACAATCATCTGGTATATCAGTCGATCACGCTAAACGGAGTAACCAATAATCTGAATTGGACTTTTGGCCATGGTTCGGCGCCGGGGTGGTACGGCGTGACCATTAACTATCAGATGGACGGCGATAGTCGGCCGGATTCCTACAACGTTTATCTGGACGATCTGACGTTTTCTTATCAGTGAGGGTGGCCGGGAGGGATCGACCCTCCCGGCTCATTTCTTTTTCGCCGCCGCAGCGGCGGCTTTGGAGGCGCGTTCTTGCAGGGCTAAGGTCACCACCTGCAGCATGTCGTCTTGCGGTGCGGGCTTACCGGTCCAGATTTCGAACTGGCGGGCGGCCTGGTGGACGAACATTTCGATGCCGGGAATGATCTGCGCTCCGCGTTCCTTAGCCAGTTGCAGCAGGCGGGTTTCGGGCGGGTCGTAGATCATATCGAAGACGTAGCGCGCGTTGATTTCTTTTTCCTGCAACGGAGTTTCGCGCGTATTGCCCATGCCGACCGGCGTTGCATTGATGATCACATCGAAGGAGTACTTCTTGAGGTCGGCCCGTTTTATCGAGCGGGCGTGGGCGCGGCGGGCAAGCTTCTGCGCCGCAGCGAGGCTTCGGTTCAGAATGAACACTTCGGCTCCACGTTCCTTCAGGCCGAAGACGGCGGCGCGGGCAGCCCCTCCTGCGCCGAGCACGAGAATTTTCGCATCCTGCAAAGTGCTGAGCCGCTTTTCGATCGGGCGCACCACCCCGGAAGTATCCGTATTAAAGCCATAGAGTTTGCCATCCTGGGCGCGAACCACTGTGTTGCAGGCGCCAATCTTCGTGGTGTGCGAGTCCGTGTTATCGAGATGAGGAAGGATGGCTTCCTTGTACGGCATGGTAATGCTAAGGCCGTGAATGGGAATCTCGCGCACGCAGTTCAGCAAATCCTTAAGAGTTTTGGCGTGCAGGGCAAGGTAGATGGCGTTGACGTTCTCCCGGCGAAAGGCCGCGTTCATGATGGCTGGAGAAAGCGAGTGGGCGACGGGGTCTCCTGCGACGCCGTAGACACGGGTGGCAGCATCGACCGAATCGATGCGGTAGAGGCTGCGCAGCTCTTGGGCGGTCACCTGACCCGGAGCCGTTTCTTCTCCGGCACTGGCGGAGGCGAAGGTGAAGACGCTGCCGGCGCGGACTCCCAACATGCGGCTGATGATTCCCTGTTCGCCCATACACAGCCCGACTATGGAATGCTTGTCGGCCTCGCGTCCCAGAAATTGGATCATGGCAACATTATCGGAAAGAGTGACTGCCGTGCTCACGATTTTATAGAAGTCGGCAGGGAAGGCTCGCATCTTTTCCAGAGTTTCGTCGAGCTTCTTGGTGCCGCGAAAGTCGTGAAAGGAAACGATCAAGGCAGAGCTGGTACGCAGCTTCTGCAATTGCGCCGGCTTGCACTTTTGCGCGGTCTGGAATTCTACGTCGACCAGCTGACAGCCCGCAGCCGAGGCTTTCGACAGGATGTCCAGCTGAGAAGCGATGGAACCTCTGAATTTCCCTCCGCTGGCGACCCGGCGGCAGGTGGCAATGACTGTTGTGCCGGGATGCGTTTCGAAGAAATGCTTGATCTTCGGGATCGCCAAGCCCGGTTTGGGGATGTAGTCCAACCTGAACTCAAGGAACGGGTTATCCCGAACTAAGGCCTCCGCTTTGTCGACCAGTTCCGTGGGATCTGTCGCGGTCAGCGCGACGCAGACTCGCGGCAGGCGTAGGGGTAGGAGACGAGGCGAATAACTGTTGGCGGCAGAAATCATCTAATCTATAGGTTCGGCGCGAATCTTACAGGGGCTTAATTGCAGATGCAACAAAGATTCGTAAACCCCGCCAAAAACCCGATTTCACGCTGGCTCTGACACCCTCGTAACCTTGACCCCCTCTTACCCCCTTGTTACCGTCCCAATTGAAGCCTTGGTTCCATGCATTTTGCTGGAAGGGGCACGGCGTGTCACTTCCCGGAGGTAACATGAAGAAAATAGGACTGTTCTTGTTGGCGGCCGTCACCGCAATGTCAGCCCAATCTGGTGTCAATGGCAATGGGGCCGACGCCACCACTCCCGAGGGAACGATTCCCACAACCGCGAGTTTTCCCATCCAACGGGTGCAAAAACCCACCTATGCCGATGTTTACTGCGCAGGCTTCATCAGTCGGAAGACTTTGCCCGACGCTAACTTTGTGGCTGGGGGGTTGGAGACGCCGCAGACCACGAAGTTCGCCAATGGCGACATTGTCTATCTGAAGGGTTCGGGCTATAGCACCGGAGCGCAATACGAAATTATTCGCGCTTTGCGGGATGTCAACGAGTATGAAACGTTCCCTGGGCAGAAGAAGCTCCTCAAGGCTACAGGACAACCCTACGAAACGGTTGGCCGCGTTCGCGTGATTGACACACGCAGCAAGACGGCGGTGGCACAGGTGGAATACACCTGCGATCCAATCAATCCCGGGGACACAGCGATCCCCTTTGCCGAGAAAACGATGGTCCCGTTTCACTCACCAGTTCGATTTGACCGTTTCTTGCCCGTAGGCAGCAAAGTGTCAGGGCGGATCGTAATGGGCAAAGATTTCGACACCGACTTGGGAACTGGTCGCAAGGTTTACTTTAACGTGGGAGAGAACCAAGGGGTAAAGGTGGGGGACTATTTCCGTGCTGTCCGGCAATATGAATGGGATCTGAAAGATCCGGTGGATTCGCTTTCGTTCAGGGCTACACTCAGCGAAGACACGCAGATGAAGCAGCCTTCCTTCGATCCGGGAATCTTCGAGAAGAGCAACGGCCCAGTGATTCACGTGCGGGATCTGCCGCGGCGCGCGGTGGCAGAAATTGTGGTCATCGGAACTACGCCTACCACGGCCACGGGAATGATTGTGTTTGCTATGGAAGATGTCCACGTCGGCGATGGCGTGGAATTGGACGATCAGACGCTGGCGCAGCAGTAGAGTTCTGCAAGGATACAAATGTAGCTTAACCGGGAACGGAAGACTGTTCCCGGTTTTTTACTTTGTAGTGGTAGCGGCTATTATCAGGGCAGCAAATGGAGGTCAACGAGTAAGCTGTCAACTGCGTGTTGCTGGCCACTGGCCTGTGATCACTGTCCATTTTTTTCGCCGAATACCTCAGCCGTAAAGGCCTCAACCACCGCGCCTTTACGCCATGCGTCCGCAGGCAGTCCAGCCTTACGGCAAGTTTGTTCCAGAAATGTTACGCGGTCCCATTCGTGCTCGATAGGGACCTGAGGGAGCAGCAGGCCGCGTTGCCCTTGCCAGCTCACAAGAAGTCCATGGCGTCCAACCTCAATCTCTTCGGAGCGGATCGTTTGCGGCGGCGAGAGAATGCTCAGTTCGATCTCAAGGAGAGAGGCTTCCTCCCTGGTGACGGGCGCGAAGCGGTTATCCCTAAAAGCCGCGGCACGCGCCGTTTCCGCGACGGATCGATATAACGGAAAGTTGGGCAGAACGTAGCCGACGCACCCACGCAACTCTCCCCGTAGATACAGCGAAGTGAATACTCCACGATGTTCCGCCAGATGAGGTGAAGGGGATTCGAAAGGAATATCAACCCCTCCCAAAACGGAAGAAATGGAATCGTGCGCCAGACGAAGCAATTGCGCACGTTCGTCGTGCGAGAACTCCTGCGTCGAAATATTCTGCTCGGAAGACTTGCAAATTCCGGGGTTGCCGCCTTCGGCTCGGTTGAGTTCCGAGGCCGCCAACTCCGACGACGAATTATGCAGTGGGGGCGACATCGGCATCGGTGGGCTGGGCAGCAGTTCGCGTCTTTTGGCGGCGGCTTAAAATGAACGCGCGACGGCGGCGCTTGGAAACGCGCCGGTCGATCTTCGACCAGAATGCGGCGAAGTAATCGATGGCCGAGATCAGAGACACGCAGACCACAAACCAGATCGCTGCGTAAGCGATCCAATGCACGGGCAGAACGATGTTTCCGTAGACCGGCCATTCTTTCCAGCGATGGTCTAGAATCACCGCGACCACGGAAACAATTTGCACCACCATTTTGAACTTGCCCAGTTCACTGGCTTCGATGGTGAAACCG
>DATNMU010000236.1:0-16679 GCA_035602195.1 Candidatus Acidiferrum sp. | reverse complement strand
GATCTTAATGATCTCCGCTTGTTGCACCTGGCTCAGATAAACGTAAGAGGAGAAATCCTTCGGCTGCCGGTATTCGCGCAGCATGTAAGTTAATATGCGTTCATTCCCACCCTTGTTTTTCTGGTGCGCCTGCATCACCGTAGATCGAATGTCGTAATCCTCGGGCTTAGCAAATGTTGCGATTGTACGCATCTCGGGAAAGGACTGAAATCCATATTCCGTCATGAATCGCGGAAACTGCAGCGTGTAATCCGAAGCCGGTGCTTGCGCATGCCACACTTGCCAGTAGTGCATGTCGCCGTTGCGCTGATTGTCGGGAACTTCCTCAAAATTCGCGCTCGGTGAACTCGGCCAGTACGGCGTAGGATCGGCATACTGCGTCACTGCGCTCTTCAAAACGTCGGCAAAAAGAATTACGTAATCTTGCCACACCCGTTCGTGCGCTGTTGCGGAGATCGACTCCTTGAATTCCTGGCGGTCACCCCAGTGGTACCACCCCGTCTCGACTTCATTGTTTCCGCACCAGATCACAATGCTCGGATGATCGCGCAGACGCTTGATCTGGTCGATCGCCTCCTGCTTGACATTTTCCTGAAAGGCAACGTCGCCCGGAACCATGTCGCCGCCGAACATGAATTCCTGCCATACCATAATGCCAAGCTCGTCGCAGATGTCGTAGAAATCGTCGGACTCGTAATATCCACCGCCCCACTCCCGCACCATATTCATGTGCGCGTCGCGCGCAGCCTGCAGAATACGCCGATGAATCTCTGGCGTAACCCGGTTCGGAAAACTGTCGAACGGAATCACATCCGCACCTTTGGCAAAGACGGAAATTCCATTCACCACGAACTCGAAACTCTTTCCCCATTCATCCGGCGCGCGGCGCAGTTGCAGGGAACGCAGTCCGGTCTTGGTTTCCGCTCTTGCCGCAACCTCGCGGCCCACACGCACCGCGACAGAAAATCGGTAACGATTCTGCGCCCCATAACCCACCGGATACCACAACTTCGGCGCCACAATTCGAACCGGAATCGAAACATGATTCATCCCGGCATCGAGCTGCAAAGTCTGATTTCCGTCGGCTATCTGCGCTCCAGACATCTCATCGTGAGCCACTGTCACACCTGCTGTTACAGGCTGGCTAGCTTCGATCTCAATCTCCGCCATAGCGTTCGCCAGTTCGCTGGTAACGGTCTGCTGATGAATATGAAGATTCTCCACCCGCAGCGCGTCCCACGTCTCGAGCCGCACCGGCCGCCAGATTCCCTCCGTCATGAACCGCGGCCCCCAATCCCAACCGTAGTTATAGGGAGCCTTGCGCGTGTAGGGCGCGGTCGCAATGTTCTCTTCATTGCCGTAATTGTGGGTCGAGATGGAAGGCAAAATATACGGCAGCGACTTCACATACGGGATCATCTTCTCGATCGCGGAATGAAAAACGATGCGGAGCGTATTGGAACCCGGCCGCAGCGCTGCTTTCGCCGGAATTCGCCACTTGCGGAACATATTGTCCGCATGCAGAATCGAATGCTCATTCAGATAAACGTCGGCAAACGTATCCAAGCCATCAAAAACCAGGTCGACATGATCGTGGGCCAGCGTTGCCGCATCCACTTGAAAAGTAGTCTGATATTCCCAATCGGCCAGCCCGATCCACTGCAGGCGGAATTCGTTATCTCGATCGAACGGGTCGGGAATGAGATGGTTATTCAGCAGGTCGGTCTGCACCACCCCTGGAACCTGAGCTGCATGCCACTGTTTAGCATCGGCGTTCTCAGCGTTGGCCACCGCTCGAAACTGCCACCCGGAGTCGAGGTTACGGGAGGGGAGCTCCGCCGCCTTAAGCGGCAATACCGCCGCGAAATAAAATCCAAGAACGCCCACACTATAAACAATTCCTGCTGTCAACGTACGCAGAGTAGCAGTCCGAATCAATCCCATGTCAGTAGATCCTAATACTAAGAGTCTCAGTGCAAGAGATTCTTGCGCCGGGCAACAAGCTCAATCTTCGTCGATGATGACCAACTGAAGCCACGGGATCGAAAGCAAGACGCGGAACTCCCGTCGGTTGGCGAAATATCACTAACGCCTGGCAAGATTCGTCGATGCACGCACCGCGAGCCTAACGGCATTACTTTGCTGCTGGCGCTGGCGTCGGAGCGGCCCCCGCTTCCTTCCAGATACTGATCGTCCGTGTCTCCCGCAGCAGCAGGCTTCCTACAATAAATGTCATGCCCGCCACAGCCATCGGATAATATAGGCCAGCATAGATATTCCCGGTCGCCGCCACAGAAGATAGCCCAATCAAAGGCAACAATCCGCCAAACACTCCGTTGCCGATGTGATAGGGCAGAGACAGCGATGTATACCGAATCTTCGCCGGAAAAGCCTCAATCAAATACGCTGCAATCGGTCCATAGACCAGGCATACATAAAGCACCTGGAGGAACACCAGCAGCACCAGCATCGTCCGATTCGGATTCGGAGCTTCTTTCGCGGGCACCAGCGCCCCACTTGCATCGGTCGTCATAGCGGTGAGCCCGATCGCCCCGGTTACCTTGTTCCGCGCCGATTTAACCGTGACAACATTGTTTCCCGCTGCCCGCTCCATCGCCTTGTAAATCGGAATATAAGTCAACACGCCGAGCAGGCACCCAGCCATCATCAACTTCTTCCGCCCAATGCGATCCGAAAGCGCACCTACAATCGTAAAGAATGGCATCCCGATCAGCAGCGCAATCGCCACCACGATGTTCGCCGTTTTCACGTTCACTTTCAGAATGGTCTGCATGTAAAACAAAGCGTAGAACTGCCCCGTATACCAAACCACGCCTTGCCCGGCGGTCGCGCCGAAAAGCGAAATCAAAACATTCTTCAGGTTCGGCCACTTCGTAAAGGCATCCTTCAGCGGCTGCGTCGAAGTCATCCCCGTCGCCTTCAACTCCGCAAATATCGGAGACTCTTTCATCTTCAGCCGGATATAAAGCGAAATCATCACCAGGACGATCGAAATCAGGAACGGAATGCGCCAGCCGTAGGCGGCGAAGTCTTCTTTGGACATCGCGTTTTGCGTAACCAGAATCACGATGAGTGACACAAATAGTCCCAGCGTCGCCGTGATCTGAATAAAGCTGGTGTAAAACCCGCGCTTGTTATCCGGAACGTGTTCGCCCACATACACAGCAGCGCCGCCGTACTCCCCACCTAGCGCCAGTCCTTGCAGTACGCGGATTAACAGCAGAACGATAGGCGCAAACCACCCCGCCGTTTTAAAAGAAGGCAGCAGCCCAATCACAAACGTCGAAAAGCCCATGATCGAAAGCGTCACCAGAAAGGCGTACTTGCGCCCTACCAGATCTCCGATGCGCCCGAAAAATAGTGCGCCAAACGGCCGCACCAGAAATCCAACTGCAAAAGTCGCCAGATAAGCGACGTAAGCGAATGTGTCGTTACCAGGAGGATAAAATTTTGGTCCGAGGATGGCCGCCAGACTTCCGAATATATAAAAGTCGTACCATTCGATCATGGTACCGACCGACGACGCCATAATTACTCGCCAGATGCTGTACTCTGGGTTTCGCGTCCCCAATACCTGCGCAGCATTCGCCATAATTTCCTCCGCTATCCGCAGCCATTGATTCTGGATTTTAACCGGACACACCCAAAGCGGATTGCCCCTTCGCTTTGTGGTGTGCATTGTAACCCAGACCGGCGTTTGCACAAGATTTATCTGGAAGCGGGATCACAGTGTGTCAAATCAGGAAGGAAGAGAGAAGGGAAGTAGGCCTGAAGGCTTCGTTCGGCCGAATTTCTGTCAGTCCTTACGCGCCTGCGGTCAAATGCCGCTTGTTGCTCTTGGCGAATCTCGTCGTAAGCTCGTCTATCGAGGGCATCGATTCGGGAGGGATTAGTCTGCGCTCCTGCGGCTGCACTCCAGTGCGGATCGCTTCGGTCAGCATTTCCAGCGCGATATCAGTATTGGGACGAATATAAATTGTCGCTGCCAGCAGACCGCTGCGTAGCCACGACTGTCCAGTTTTTGGGAGGCCGTCACAACCGGTAAATGGTATCTTCATCCACCGCGCCCGCTCGCTCTCAGGCATTTCCGCAAAAGCCTTTTTAGCGCCCGCAGCCATGCTGTCGTCTTGCGCGCCCACCAAGTCGATCACCATCTGCTGGGAAGTACGCAGCCGCAACCAGGAGCTCATCGCCCGGTGTGCTCCCTCTGCTGTCCAATTCGCACGCAGCGTCTTTAGCTGAATGTTTTCTGGCTTGGTCAGGTTCATGCCGGCGGTGCGCTCTTTCGCCGCTGAGCTGTTGGCTGGGCCTTCGATGTAGAGCACGGATCCGCCCTGTGGCAGCAACGCCGCAAACTGCTTTCCTTGAATCTTGCCCACTTCTATGTGATCCGAGCTGATAGAGAAAACGGGAACCTGAGAAGACTGCCTGAGCTGGTGCAAATAGTCGGCCTCATGATTCAAAACGACCCAGCCAATATCCGCGCCCACCGCGGCGCGGGCTACTTGCGGAAACGCTGTGCCGCCCGACGGTTCGAACAGAATCGCATCTGGTCGCGACGCTGCGGAACCCTGTATATAGTGCAGGAGTTGTTGACTCTGCGTGACCGCGTCATTGTTGGCGTGAACGATTTGAACGTCCACTCCTAGCTTTCGCCCAGCTTTCTCCGCTGCCGCCGCCTGCTCTTGCTGGTAGTCGTTATCGTTGTTAGTAAGTGAAATCAGAAAGCTGAGTTTTTTCATTCCCCGCACCCAGCTCAGATCATATGCCAGCATTTCCGATGCCGCTGGTAACGAGAGTAACGCCGCAGCCGCTCGCTTCGGAAAGGGAATCCTCCACTGAGCGACAAACTGTCGACGCGTCAGCTTTGAAAGCGTCGCCGATGTTCATTGTTCTCAAAGCGTGTAAACGCTGATCCTCTAGGCTTGAGCCAGGTCTGCTTCGCTGCTCACCGGCACCGCCGCTCTGCGGAGCGGTTCCGCAATCGCCTTCATCACTCGCTCAAATCCGGCAAAATCCAAGGACTGTGCTCCATCCGAGAGCGCCCTTTCTGGACACGGATGTACCTCAATAATCAGTCCGTCCGCTCCCACCGCCACTGCGGCCCGCGAAACCGCTGCAATCAAACTTTGCTTGCCTGTTCCATGCGAAGGGTCGGCCATCACGGGCAAGTGGGAAAGATCGCGCGCCAGCGCCACTGCCGCCAAGTCGAACGTGTTTCGCATCTCGGTTTCGAAGGTCTTAATGCCGCGCTCGCAAAGCACGACCTGGCTGTTGCCGCCAGAGAGCAAATATTCCGCCGCCAGCAACCACTCTTTCACGGTCGACGATGGCCCACGCTTCAACAGCACCGGCTTGCTTACCGTCGCCAACCGCCGCAGCAGCGCGAAGTTCTGCATGTTGCGCGCCCCCACCTGCAGCATATCGACATGCTCGCAGATAATGTCCACATCTTCCGTGCTCATCACTTCCGTAACCACAGGTAGTCCAGATTGCTCACGCGCCTCGCGCAGGATTTTCAGCGCCTCCAGACCCAGTCCCTGAAAGTCGTAAGGAGAGGTTCTGGGCTTGTAGGCTCCGCCGCGCAGCATGGTTGCCCCTGCCCGTTTCACTGCGTGCGCCGTGCTGAGCAACTGTTCACGCGACTCGACCGAGCAGGGCCCAGCGATGATTACAACGTCAGGCCCGCCAATCGAAACGCCTCTCACATTTACAACGGACCGTTCCGGCTTCACCTGCCGGCTGACCAGCTTAAAAGGCTGTGCGATTGGAACTACATTTTCTACGCCGGGCGCTACTAGTAACGCCTCGATTTCGTGCCGCCGTCCATTGCCCACCGCCGCCACGATAGTGCGCTCAACTCCTCGAGTTACGTGCGGCTGGTAACCCGCCTCGCGAATGCGGTCAATAACGTGAGCGATCTGATCCTCACTCGCTTTCTCTGCCATGTTGACAATCATTGGGTTCTCCTCCCTGATTCACCAGCGGTTCTTTGGCAAAAAGCAAAGGCCGCGATTTGCAATCGCGGCCTCTGGCAAAACTTGCTTTCATCTAGGCGATCATACGACTGTCGATCTCCTCGCAAGTCTCGCCGCCGCTACACTGCTAAACCAGCAGTAGCGCAACGGCCCACTAAACGAGGTAAATCGTGTCATGAACAAAACTCCAGCTAAAATGCGAGCAAAGCCCGGTATTCAACCGGCGTTCATTGGGCTTATTTCCTACTGCACCGCACTGGCCGCATTGGAGAAGACAGTATTGGCGTTGGATCCGATCAGGCGTATCGTGCCTACCACCAGAACCAGAATCACAGCGAGCATTACCGCATACTCCGCAATATCCTGCCCCTCATCTTCCGACCAGACTCTGCGAACGAATTCCAACATAGGCTCTCTCCAATCGTGCTTCGGTACCCCGTTAGGGAAGGCTGCAATCGACGCACCCATGATGCCGGAGCGTTCGCCACTTGTCAATTGCGGAAATGTGCAAAATCTCTGAATCCGCGCCTCCGACGCTCGCAGCAAAGCGCAGAGGCAGCTAGTCATACTTGCTTCCAGTTCGCTCCAATTGTTCGGCGACCCCGATGGGGGGATTCGCCATGTGACTTCCAAAACCGTGCTGTCCCATCACTTCGCGCACTACATAGTGCGGACGTCCCTTTGCCTCTTCGTAGACACGCCCTATGTATTCTCCAATAATTCCGAGAAAAAACAGATTCACGCCGGAAAGAAATGTGATGGCCAGAATCAACGCTGTAAAACCCTGCGGAGAATGCAGCCAGAATTTTGCGTACAACGAATACATAGCAAACAAGACACTCACCCCAGTCGCTGCCGCTCCCAGTATCGCCGCCGCACGAAGAGGAACAATCGAAAAAGCAAAAATTCCGTCCGATGCCAGCTTTAACAATCTCAACGGACTATATTTGGTGCGGCCCGCGCGGCGTGCTGCACGTTCGATCGGAATCCCGATCTGCCGAAATCCAACCCACGTCCGCATTCCTCGCAGATAGCGATGGTGTTCCGGCATCCTCCTGATCTCCTGAGTAACACGGCGCGAGAGCAGGCCAAAATCGCCGGCGTCGACCGGCAATTGAATCGAAGAGAGGGTTGCCAGCAGTCGGTAAAAAACGTAATAACAAATTCGCAACCACCAGGCTTCTTTGCGGTTTACCCGCTGGACATAAACCACATCGTATCCCTGCTGATAGGTTTCCAGTAAGACCGGAATCGCCTCGGGGGGATCCTGCAAGTCTCCGTCCATCAGCACGGTTACATCGCCGGAAACGTAATCCAAAGCCGCGCCCAACGCGATCTGGTGGCCAAAATTTCTCGACAGGGCAATTGCGATCACCCGCGAGTCCTTCTCCGCGGCTTGTTCCAGTAGTTCCCACGTACGATCCGAACTCCCGTCGTCCACCACCACAATTTGATGCGGACCCCCCGGAATTCGGTCGAGCACCGCGCCCGTACGCAGCAATAACTCCGGAAGGACGCCTTCTTCGTTGTAAACCGGGATAGCGATTGAAACGCTCTGTAGCTCGCTCATGTTCTTCGTGCTGCCTCTCCCAGACTCATCGCTGTTTCTTCAACACCGCCATCACGGAGGTGCCTGCCCACTGCTGCGGCAGCGGCTCCAATCCCGCCAATAGGGAAAGAAGAGAGTTCATGGTTCTTCCCCTTGCATCGAATCCCGCCTTGCCGTCAGAGCGTTCCATATTCATAGCTTTCCTGATCAGCAACAGCGGCATCAAAGGCAAGCCCCAATATGTAAAAGCCTGCACCTCGAAGCCGTTCCGTGAACTTACTTTCTTTAGGCCGCTGATCGAGTATCGCCGAAAATGCCCCTGCGCCATGTCATAATCGGAACGCAAAAACGAGTGCGCCGGAACATTGATCAACAGCGTGCCAGACTCCGCCAGATGGAACCCAACCGATTGCAGGAACTCAGACTCATCCTCAATATGTTCAAGCACGTCGAAGAGGAGAAGAAGATCAAACTTGGAATGAAATTCTGGATTACGCTGATGAACATTGTAGTAGTAAAGCGGGCTCGAACGGCTGATGTTTTTCTCCAGGGCCAGCTCGTTTAATTCGAAGCCAGTAACCGATTTTTCATAGTGGTTCTCGATATCTTTTTGTAGCAACCCATTGCCACACCCGATTTCGCCCGCGCACCCGCAATTCCGCAACACCGGATCTGCCAGCTTTTTCATAACTTCAAAACGTCGTCGAATCCAGAAGTGATCACTATTCGCAATATCGAACCACCAATCCCCCATGCTGACAGGCGTCGATTCCGTCAGATAAGTGATGCGACTGTTCGTTGTCGCTTCCCCGGTTGCCGGCTGCATAGAGGCTCCACCCTCTCTTGTTTCCAAAGCACCAGGACACTCGACTTTCACCCAGTTCGTCTGTTCCGTCATATCCGGGGTCTTCCTTTGAAATAAACCATATTCCACAAAATTGTACCCATGAGGGTCAACGGATAGAACTCCATCACGACGGGTTCGAAAAACTGACTGAATATCGTCTGCCACTCCTCTCGAGGCCGCGCAAAATCACCTCGGTCCCATTTCGCCAGCAGACGCGCAATCGATCTCTGCTTTGGCATCACCAACTCCAGCGCGTGAACATGTCCGTCCTCGGTTAGCAGAGATCGCAGGTGCGAGAGTATTCCCAGCACGTCCTCGGTGTTCAGATGGTGCAGGAAGCTATTCGCTAGTATGAAGTCGAATTGTTCCCCTGGAGCGGCGCGATAGTTGCGCACATCCGCAACTACAAAGGTCCGTCCGTGCGTGCGGCGAGCACTTTCAATATAGCGAGGGTTGATATCGATCCCGAGGTAGTCGACATTTGCAAAATACCCGGTACTCGTACCCGGCCCGCATCCCACGTCAAGAGCTCTGCGCACACGTCGCAGATCATTATTCACCAGGACCGGAACGAATTTCTGCGCCGCAAACGGTGCCTGCCACAACCGGTAGACCAGCGTGCGCTCGAGCACGCCCTCGACCAGCGTCATATACACCGCCTTCTGAGCCTGCCAGCGACCGTACCATTAACGAAGGTTAGAACGAGAATCAGAACCAAATTCTCCAACTTGTCTCCGCTGGGGCGGCAAAATGTGCCGCGCAAAATCCGCGGACGCTTTCCTTCGCATGAGTTTGAATTGGAAACGCAAGTTGTCGCAATCTATTAGCGCTTAGTATACTTCCAGTTCGCAACAGTGACCACGGGATCGGTGCCGCTTCATTGCCTCCAATTTCAGAGTACGAACAATTGCGCAGGCCCATTATTCTAGCAATCTTCGCGACCGTTACTCATAGAGGGCGCGTCCGATGACGCGTCTCAGCTTATTTACCCTGCTTCTTCTTCTCGCCTTATCGTTAATACGACCTGAGTTTGGCGACCGCTGGTTTACTGCCGTTGAAAGGTTTGCCGCGCGCTTCGCCGCCCGGAAACGGATTGCGATTCTTACCACCGTTGTACCCCCAATAGTTGCTCGCCTCGCACTCCTCCCGCTTTTTGGTGTACCGGTACCGGGCGTCCATGACGAGTTTAGCTATTTGCTTGCGGCCGACACTTTCGCTCACGGAAGACTCACCAGCCCACCCCATCCAATGTCGCTCTTCCTCGAGACGTTCCATGTGCTGCAGTACCCGACCTACATGTCGATTTTTCCTCCGGCCCAAGGCGGTATGCTCGCGCTCGGTCAAATTCTCGGCCAACCGTGGATTGGTGTGTTGTTAAGCATGGCATTGATGTGCGCGACCGTCACCTGGATGCTGCAAGGATGGTTTACCCCGGGTTGGGCGCTGCTTGGAGGGCTGATTGTCCCCTTGCGTTTTGGCCTCGCCACTTACTGGGTGAACAGCTACTGGGGCGGGGCGCTCGCTGCTGCTGGTGGCGCGTTAGTGATAGGAGCTTTGCCGCGGATCATTCACCATTACCGCTTACGAGATTCCATCTTGCTGGGAATCGGCGCAAGTCTCCTTGCCAACAGCCGTCCACTGGAAGGCTTTATATTTTGCCTGCCGGTGGCGATTGCTCTTGCTCTCTGGCTGCTTTCCAAAACTAGCCCGCCATTCAGAATCACTGGACCGCGCGTGTTACTGCCGGTGCTCGTTCCATTGGTATTAACGCTACTCTTTACCGGTTATTACAACTGGCGGATCACGCGGAACGCTCTCGTTTTGCCCCATGCACTCTTTTTGCGTCAACAATGCAACTGTCCGGTCTTTGCCTGGCAAAAACCAGATCCTCCTCTGCACTACACCAATCCGCAATTCGATTACTACTACAATGTCCTCATTCGTGACTTATATATCCCGACGTGGGCAGGTTGGAAATCCAGGACTACCCACTTCCTCCTGAACGTGTGGCAGATGTTCCTGGGCGGCATTCTCTCTGTCTCATTTATCATGCTGTTCCGGGTGATTCGAGACCGCAGGATGCGTTTTCTTTGGCTCCAGTTTTGCCTTAGTATTGCGGGCTTGTTGGCGGTGGTCTACCTTGAGCCGCACTATGCGGCGCCACTCGTGGCGACTGTGTTTGCGCTGTGGGTGCAGTCGATGAGACATCTGCGGCACGCGAAGCTTTTTGGCCGCCCAGTCGGCATTGGCCTCTCCCGCGCCATCGTGCTGGCCTTTTTATTCAACTTGGCGTTTTTCTTCGTCGGATTGCGAAATGTTCCCAAGAACCCGGATTTCTGGAGTCTTCACCGCGCCCGCTTTGTCAAGCAGTTGGACGAGACGCCCGGCGCTCATCTGGTTATTGTGCGCTACCAGCCCGACCATTATGTCCACCACGAATGGGTCTATAACGCCGCCGACATCGATCACTCAAAAATTGTTTGGGCTCGCGAAATCCCCGGTCGAGACGTGCGACCGCTCCTCAACTATTTCCACGACAGAAAAGTCTGGCTGGTCGAAGCCGACACATCGCCGCCACGGCTGCTGCCCTATACTGGCCAATGAATCGAAGCCCATGTCGACTAACGGGCTTTTTTCCATCATCGGTATTCGCAAGTTGAACCGATTTGCCGTTTCCTGGAGGTCAATTGCCAAATCGAAGTTCCGGCGCTCTGCTGACGCCGGTCATACAGAACAACCCGGCCGGACGCATCCACTCGCTGTTCTCGCGACGCTGGTTTGCGGTTCCCTTTTTCTCAGTTGCGTCTTTGGTTCCTTGCTTCTGGCAGTCTCGAATTCAGGCAGGGGATCTAGGCAGCCACATCTACAACGCTTGGCTCGCGACATTGATTCAGCAAGGCAGAGCGCCCGGGCTTTATATTGCATCTCCGTCCAATAACATCCTGTTCGACCTTCTCTTGCAATGGCTGTTGCCGCGTGTTGGTATGAACCTCACGCAGCGGATCGCGGTTTCAGCATCGGTTCTCATTTTTGTATGGGGTGCCGTACTGTTCGTCTCGCGTTGTGCCCGCCCGGAGCCGCACCCGAACCTGTGGGTCGTGATTCCTTGCATCGCGATGCTCGCCTACGGCTACATCTATCACATGGGTTTCTTCAATCTTTACCTGTCCATGGGACTTGTACTCTGGTATCTGGCAATCTTCTGGGAAGGGAACTGGGTAGTGCGGACCTTCTCCACTCCCATTCTAATGTTGGCCTGGCTGGCTCATCCGCTTCCGGTGGCGTGGGCTCTCGGGACCGGCGCCTATGCAGGCGTGGCGCGAAAACTACGCCCAGAGTTGCGCCTGGTGTTGGTGATTACGGGCTCTGCTGTTCTCATCGCCGCCCGCGTTGCGATCGCACATAGCTATGCTTATTCATGGTCGACCACCCAGGTATTTTTTGCCACCGGTGCAAACCAGATTAATTTATTCGGCCCGAAATACCACGTCTTGTACATCTGCTTGCTTTTGGTCTGGTTCGTATTACTGATGCGAATTGTTTTCAGCAGCGGGTTACGCCACTTGCTTCTGTCGATCCCATTCCAACTTTGGCTGTTGAACGCAGCTGCCGTCGTGCTGATTCCCAATCGCATACTATTTCCTCAGTTCGCTCTGCCTTTGGGTTTTATCGCTGATCGAATGTCATTCTGTGCTGCGCTTATGATGTGCGCCGTCGTGGCTGTGGCACCCGCCAGGCGTTTCGAGAAAGCCGCGCTGGCTCTGATTGCGGTATTATTTTTCGCGCTTCTCTATAACGACACTCAAAAGCTTAATCACATTGAGGACCGCATCGATCTCGCAGTGAGCAATGTTCCTTTCGGGCAGCGCGTGATCAGTTCAATCACGCCCTGGCCCCTACATATGATTTCTGTTCAGCATGCCCTGGACAGGGCCTGCATCGGGCACTGCTTCAGCTACGCCAATTACGAAGCAGCCTCGCATCAATTTCGTATTCGAGCGGAACCCGGTAATGGTTTCATGATGGACAATTACATAGATGTTCGTGCCGTCCAGAGTGGAGAATATAGCGTACAAGGTCGTGACCTCCCGGTGTACATCCTTTATGAGTGTGGCCACGAATTGATCGATGTCTGCTCACGTGCGCTCGAGGCAGGCGAAGTGGTTGGGCCGCATTGAACTCTCGCTATTTGCACGAAGAACCAGAAAGTTTCTGCGCTTGTGCAGTATTCAGTGCTGTGTCCGGGTCCCGGATCTATCTTCGATCGGATCTGTGAGGGGAGGAAGGTAGTAAAGCAAGATGGTCTTCCCCACTCGCGCCACTGGTTGATACTGCTCGACCCAGGAAAACGCGTCTGGAGAATAACTGCTGTGAAATAGGTCGCCTTCTCGCAAAGCGCGCAGACTAATTGCAAACCATCCAGCGACGGGTTGGTAGGGTTGCGGAATATCGAACCCCGGCAGATCCACTTTGCTCATATCTGCACTCGTCCACAACGCGAGGCTTGCGTGAGAAATATGCCTTTCACGAAGTTCACGAGACAGCGCGAACAGATCCTGGCCGCAATCCAAGTCGCAACCTGCTACCAGCACTTTGCTTGGGTCCTTCCCGGCCAATTCGTTGAAGTACGCAATGTAATCGCCGCTAGCCTGGATTGTCGAAATCCCTTGCCAGAGCAACAATCCTATTAACACCGATCTCCCCCATAGCTTCTCGCGTCCCTTCAAATTCCATAGAAAAGAGCATCCGTACCCAGCCACAATCGCCAACAGCGGAAGACCACGAGTACATGCCGTATTCCATAATTTATTTTCACGGGCAACGTCACCAGCAGGATCGCCAGAGCGCACACCGCAGGAGCCATCGCCGTCCAGCGCCCTTCGCTTCGCAATCCTCGAAGTGTGAACAAACCGATGACGGTAAGAATAAGAAAGGGAACCGGTGTTTTCACAGCTATGCCCACCAAGAAAAAATACCACCAGCCCCCGGATTGAATACGCCCCAAAAGATAGCCCGACGGCTCAGTCTTCTCCTTTACCCAAGCCATTGCCACACCCCGAATCAGCGCGGGCGCTGGTATTTTGGGATCGGATAACACCAGATTGCGGGCAACTCTCGCGACAGGCGCAGGAAAATGTTGGAAGGAGGGAATCGACGAGGGCGCAATCTGCATGCTCTCTCTAACATGCCCGACAGCGAATCCGTAGGTTGCCCATAGGAAGCCAATCGCGATCGCGCCCGCTGCTACAACTTGCTTGGCTGTTTGCCTGTAAGCGGGCGTTGGTCGATTGTTTCTTAAGCGAAGAACCCACCATCGCAACGCTGTCATGCTGAAAAGCGCAACAGGTAAGTAAAGGAGGGTTGTAAATTTCGAGGATAACGCTAGTCCAGTTGCAACGCCCAACCATACCGTCGATCGCCAGGTTCTCGTGTCCAGCCATTTAGCATAGGCCCAGAAAGCCGCAGCCTGGGTCGCCGCCGCTACCATGTCCGTATAAGCGATGCCTGAAAACTCCAAGACGATGGGCAACGTAGTGAACAGCGCCACCGCCGCCACTCCCGCTAAATCCCCGTACTCCTCTGTCGCCCAGAAAAACACTACCGAACATCCCAGCAGGAAGAATGGCAGAATTCCGAGGCGCGCCAGCTTCAAATTCCGCGCGTAGCGTCCCGCATCGTTCAGGATCGCATTGCCGATGGCGCATAGATAAGGCGTCGTCGAAGCATCGGACTCCGACCTGGCGAGCTTGGGAAAACGTTCGCCAGACAGATAGAGAGGAATCCCAATTGCGATGCGCTCAAGCGGCGGATGCAGCGGATCGAGCGTATACGTGCCTCTATCCAATAACTCGATCGCAGCCGCAACATGGTAAGGCTCATCGAATGCCTGCGCGGTATGCGAGTAAGTCAACATCACGCGCACTACCGCAACCAGCGCCAGAACCGCTGCAACTGCCGCGCAGATTCGGCGCAATGGATGACCCGGTTCGGACATTTCAGAAGTTTTCGCGGAACACGCATTCTACAGGATCGGCAAATCTGCGTCCCGATGGGCGGCATCGGCAGACTCGGCCGGCACGCACTAAAAATACTGATACGTATGTCCGCGCCGCAGCAGCGGTTGCTCGAAATATCGCCACGAGAGCGTGGCCAATACCAGCGTGACCGACACCGCTGACACTCCACTGGTCACGTACGCAATCCCAGGATGAGATGGAAGCAGCACATAAAAGAACCGGCGCGCGGTTTGGATCAGTGGGAAGTGCAAAAGATAAGTGCAGTACGCTAGCGTTCCCAATCGCTTGAGCCAAGGTTTGCACATGGCGTGGTGCCAGGCCACGGTTGATGAACTGACCGTAACCAGCAGGCAGCTGGTGTAGAAAAACGCGACCCAGGAATCACCCCACGTCGTCATCCGCTCAGAAAAAACGTCATAGGCCGGATAACTGATGAACACCACCCCCGCAGACAGAATCCCCGTCGTCCACCACAGCAGCTTTCGGTGTTCCATAAGACCATTCCAGAATCCAGGACGACGCACCAGGTACGCGGTCAATACGCCTAAGCACAAAGCGTCCACGCGACAAGGCATCAGGGCGAAGCATGCGAACCCCGCGTTTGGCAGTGTGAAATGCAACACCAGCCGCAGCACTGGCACCATCGCAATCGCGGTCACTAGCGCTATCGCCAACCGTTCCCCGCGAAACTTGCGGACCACCACTGGAATCAGCAGGTAAAATTGTTCTTCGATGGCCAGCGACCATGTCACCAACATCGCTGCCGCGCCCATGCCACGTCCCGAAGAAACCATAAAGAAATTCTGCGTGAACGTAAGGTACGACCACCATGGAACCGTCAGAGGTGACGTGCCTCCCAGAGCTCCTGGCAAAAAACGCCCTGCGAGGTGCCGGAGCAGGAATGGAATCGCCGCCGCGTAGTACAGTGGCAGGATTCGATAGGCTCGGCGGGCATAGAAAGTCGAGTAGTAACGTGAGGACTCGCGCGCATCGAGCTGAATACCGCCGATAAGAAATCCGGAAAGCACAAAGAACAAATCGACGCCGCTTCCAGTAAACATTGCCATTGCCAAGATCCGATTCAGCAATTGCGAGCCGGAGTGAAGCCCGATCACGCTATGGCGGCACAAGACCAGCAGAATCGCTACTCCGCGAAGCCCATCGAGCGCCGGTATGCGAACCGACCAATCGGGCACAATATGCTGAGTAGATTGCGAATGCGCTATGCGAGGCGTGTCGGTTGAAACTGGATAAGTAGCCACGTTTCTCTACAATCGGGAAGAGAAGTGAATTCGCGCATCATACTAACAGACCATTCGCGGCTGACAATGCCCCGTGCCTTACAATCTACCTGTGCCCCTCCTCCGCAACCTCCGCGTAACCCTCGAAATGATCAAGTGGGAGCACTCCATCTTCGCACTTCCGTTCGCGCTCTGCGGAGCCATGCTGGCCGCTTCCGGCCTTCCCACCGCCCATCAACTTCTGTGGATCGTTGTCGCTATGATTTCCGCCCGCTCCGCCGCCATGGCCTTCAACCGCCTCGCCGACGCTTCCATCGATGCGGCCAATCCTCGCACCCGCACCCGCGCGCTTCCCGCCGGGCATCTTTCCCCGGCCTTTGTCGCAATTTTCGTGATCGTTTCCTGCGCCATCTTTATTTTTGCCGCAGCGCAACTGAATCGCCTCACGCTCTGGCTTTCTCCAGTCGCGCTCGCCATAATTCTTCTTTACTCGCATACCAAACGCTTCACGCGCTGGTCGCACCTCGTGCTCGGATTCGCTATCGGCATCGCCCCCTCGGCCGCGTGGATCGCCGTTCGCGGCTCCCTCGATCCCCGCATCCTTCTTCTTACTGCCGCCGTCACTTTCTGGGTCGCCGGCTTCGACATCCTCTATGCGTGCCAGGATTTCCAATTCGACCGCGACGCCGGACTCCACTCCATCCCTCGTCACCTCGGCATCTTCCGCTCCCTCTGGATCGCGCGCGCCTTCCATCTCATCATGCTTCTGCTTCTGATCGCGCTCGTCCCCGCTTTCGCGCTCGGCAAACTCGCTCTCGCGGGAATCCTCGCGGTAACCTTGCTCCTACTCTACGAACATTCCCTGGTCAGCCCGCAAGATCTTTCTAAACTCAACGCCGCCTTCTTCACCATGAATGGCGTGATCTCGGTAGTCTTCGCCCTATTCATAGCCGCCGACCTGCTGCTGCGAAAATAAAAGCATGAGGATTGAAAGATCCCTGTGGGGACAGCCGCCCTCGGCTGTCC
>DATNMU010000235.1:0-12428 GCA_035602195.1 Candidatus Acidiferrum sp. | reverse complement strand
GTGCTCGACGTAAGCGATCCCGCGCATCCGCGGACCGTTCAGAACTTTGACGGGGTCACTAGCATTTTGCAGGACTCGGCCCAAAACCTGCTTTATGTCGCGAACGGAGACGGAGTCTGGATCGTGTCACACCAGCAGGTGTTACACAGGCATGAGTGCAGCTCGTCGGACGCGATATCGCCCCTGCCGAACTGCGACTAGCGCCTAACATGAGATTCGAGTCACAACTCCGAGCGTGGACGTAAGCAGATTGCCGTGGTTGTGGTCGTGAATAGGGTCCGCATTCATCGCCTATCTTGGGCAAACGAGGTCAGCGGCGCAGAGGAAGCCTATGTTAAATATTTCCACTATCGCGGCTGGCGTTGTCTTCCTCACACTGGCTGCTGCCAACGTGGTGGCGATGCTAGAGGCTTCCCAGCCCTCGCGCAGCGCAGCGACGAGAAACCGCTTGATCGCTGCCCACCGGGCGGGTGGGTATTTGTTTGTGACTCTGCTCTGCATCATGGCCTACAGCATGAGTCAGAGACTTGTAAGTGTGGGAATAACGGGTCATCTGCCTACGCACTTGGTTTTGCACATTGTGCTTGTGCTCGTCCTTGTGCCTCTGCTCTTCCTGAAGATATTGATCGCACGCCGCTACAAGCATAGCCATTCGTCGCTGAAGGCACTGGGAATAGCAATCTTCGTAATTTCATTCGCGCTTGTGTCCATTCCCACGCTCTCGGAACTCCTTCGTTCGGCGAGCCCTGGAAGCCTGGGTCTGAGGCTCGCGACCGGCTTGGTTGTTGCAGGGTGCCTGGTCCAGTGCGCCTTGGTGTTCAGGAAGAGAAAGCAGCCGCGTGCTTCCCAGGAGTCATCGGGCGTTCCGGAGATTCCCGCGCGGCTGACCCCACTAACCAACCACGAAAACGCGAAGAGCCCAATGCGTCTTCTGCTGTCACAGATCGAGCAGCAAACACACGACACCAAGACGCTGCGCTTCCAGATTCTAGACGAAAAACGGTTTTGTGCTAAGCCAGGGCAGTTTCTCACGTTCCAATGGCCGATTGATGGCCAACGAGTACGGCGGTCTTACACCGTTTCCTCCTCGCCGGTCCACGAGAACTATGTGGAAATCACGCCCAAGCGCATGGAAAATGGATGTGTATCGGTTTTTCTTAATGAGCGGGCCAAGCCAGGCCTCGCGGTGGAAGCAAGCGGCCCATACGGAAGGTTTTACTTTGACGGGACACTCCACAAAAGCATAGTTCTCATTGCGGCCGGAAGTGGAATCACGCCCATGATTTCAATGCTGCGTTATATCGACGATCTCGAACTCGCTACTCCCGTGACGCTCCTATATTGTGTGCGCACCGGTGCGGACATCATTTTCGAAAACGAGCTGTCGAGGCTTAGCAGGTCTCTTCCCAACTTCAAGTGTGAATTGTGCCTGTCGAGACCGGAACCAGCCTGGAAGGGGCGCAGCGGTCGCTTGACTGAGGAATTTGTTTCCGAGAAGGTGACCGATCTGAATGCACCCACCTTCTTTCTTTGTGGTCCCAAGGGATTCATGGACAACGCACGCCAGATTCTGTCGACTCTCGGCGTGAACCAGGACCGGATCCTTCAGGAAAGTTTTGGGGAGGGCAAACCGACCACGGAGTCTCGTTCACTGGAAACCCGCCCAGTCGAGACGGTCGTGTTCATTCACTCGCAGAAGGTATGTCAGGTTTCCGCCGGGAGCACTCTGCTCGATCTGGCAGAACAGAACGAAGTACAAATTCCGTATGGCTGCCGCCAAGGGCTATGCGGCACGTGCGCTACGCGAGTTCTTAGCGGTACCGTTCAGATGGACGTCGAAGCTGGGCTGACGGCTGCGCAGAAAAATGCTGGCTATGTGCTGCCCTGTGTTAGCCGAGCTGAAGGAACGGTCGTCTTGGCGGTTTAATTTGGCTCTCAGCCGCGAAAATCCCAATTCCTACACAACTTCAACCTCGGGGCGAACTTGAAGATGGGTTTACAGGCCTCCTAAGCGTTATTGAAGAGGTAATGTGAAGTTAGGGAATAAAGGCGACTAGCGCCAGTTATCAACTCGTGAAGGTCAAAATCCGGCACATCCATAACTCAGCACTATTCAGGTGGAACTATGAAAATGACCGTTCGCGCGGCAATGCTTCTCGGATTGACAGTAGCCTTGTTTCAAGACTCGCTGGCATACGGACAAACCGCGGTAGCCTCGACTTTCCAGGTAGTTCCAACTCCGAACCAGAACTTCAACAGCGAACTTCTCGCGGCGTCGGCGTCTTCTCCTAACGACATCTGGGCGGTGGGACAGTCGACGATCCACTTTGATGGCGCAACGTGGACAGCGTTTCCCGCCCCGATGATCAAAGGCGACAACAACAGCTTTCTGCAGGGCGTGGTCGATATATCTCCGACTTTGGCATGGGCCGCGGGAAACGTAACTGACGGGGCACACCCGGGGCAGGTGATCGAGCAGTGGAATGGAAGCAAGTGGAGCCTGTTTCCGGGCCCCAAGTTCGGGAAGAAAGACCAGGCGGATGTCTTCGCCATGACCGCTAGCTCGGCGAATGATGTTTGGGCGATCGGGAGCCTGGTGAACCTCGGCACTGGGGATGTCTCGCCACTTTTTGAGCACTGGAACGGCACAGCATGGACGGCGACAACTGGGGAATCGAACAATCAGTTTTTGTTTGGCGCATCCGCCGACACCGCGAATGATGCCTGGGCGGTGGGATTCAACGGTTCAGATAACATCGAAACTTTAGCGATGCACTGGGATGGCGCGAACTGGAAGGGTGTAGCAACTCCCAACGTAGGCGAGGGCACAAACAAATTGAACGCCGTGCTGGCGCTAGCGCCGAACGATGTGTGGGCTGTGGGCTTTTCCACGCCGCTTGCCCCTCCGAGATCGGCGGCCACGCTGACGTTGATCGAGCACTTTGACGGCACGAGTTGGGCGGTGATTCCGAGTCCGAATGTAGGGCCGAATGGCGCAAATCAGTCGAACCGTTTGTTTGGATTAACGGCGAATTCGCCAAATGACATCTGGGCGTTCGGCTCCTACTTCCCATCCGACGAATCGGGGCACCAGATGACACTGCTTTTGCACTGGGACGGGACCAGTTGGACAGTCGCATCCAGCCCCAGCCCGACGAAGGGCGGATTTCCTTGTGATCTGCTGTGGGCCGGAGTTGCCCCATCACCGGGCAACGTGTGGATTCTCGGGGCCGGGCATGACGAGACTTTGGCTCTACACATGACGACGGGGGGGAATTCCGGTCTAGTGTCTAGTTTCTCTACGGGTCCGCTCACACGGTGAGACCCTAACTTCACGACACGTAGACCGAGAGCAAAGCTTCTGTGAAGGAAGATTCAAGCGGACGGCTGGCTGCAACCTTGTCGCTCTGGTGCATGACCCCGATGGTCATGCAAATCAAAATCGAAGAGGAGTAGCAAAGAGAAACCGATGAAAAGCGGCATCATTCGCAATGCACTTACCACGACGCTCGCTCTGGAACTGAAATATCGGGAACCGTCTATCTTTCGTGAGATTGGGACCGAATCCGATCAGCCCACTGAACTTCAACACCCGGGGCTTTTGCTTGAAGATGAGTTTACATACCTCCTAAACCTGATTTGAAATACGAAGATCTTCATGACAAAAGAGGAAATTCGACTGGCCGAATCTCGCACGCGCAAAAAGCATTGGAAGCGTTGGGGGCCTTATCTCAGCGAACGTGCATGGGGCACCGTGCGGGAAGACTACAGCCCGCACGGCAATGCATGGGAATACTTGCCACACGACCATGCCCGTTCGCGCGCATATCGCTGGAACGAAGACGGCTTGGCCGGAATCAGTGATCGCCGACAGATGATTTGCTTTGCCCTCGCACTGTGGAACGAGCGTGATCCGATTCTGAAAGAACGGATCTTCGGTTTAACCGGCAATGAAGGCAATCACGGCGAGGACGTGAAGGAATATTATTTCTATCTCGACAGCACGCCTTCGCACTCCTACATGAAGTATCTCTACAAATACCCGCAAGCGGAGTTTCCTTACGCGAAGCTGGTGGAAGAAAACCGCCGCCGCAACAAAAGCCAAGCGGAGTTCGAACTACTCGATACCGGCGTATTCGACGGAGATCGCTACTTCGACGTGGCCGTGGAATATGCCAAGTCCGATGTCGAGGACATTCTGATCAAGATCACGGCTACAAACCGCGGCCCGGAAGCGGCTAGTCTTCGGGTTCTGCCCACAATTTGGTTCCGCAATACGTGGTCTTGGGGAAACCATGCCCGACGCCCGAAACTGCATAAAGCGTACCCCGCTCCCAATCCCGTCATCGAACTGAACCTTTCTCCGCTGAACCAACCTCAGTCCAATGCCCGTTGGCTCCATTGTGAAGGCTTTCCGGAACTTCTCTTTACCGAGAACGAGACGAATGCTCGAAGGCTGTTTGGAATTGAGAATCTCACTCGCTTCGTCAAGGACGGGATCAACGACCATATCGTGCACGGTGTCAGGGAAGCGGTCAACCCCGAACATGTTGGCTCGAAAGGAGCCGCCCATTACAAACTGTCACTCGGTTCGGGTGAGACGGTTGTAATAAGGATGCGACTTGCCAACTCGGACTTCAGAGGAAAGAGCGCGTTTGATGCCTTCGACAAAACATTCGCGCTTCGGCGGCGTGAGGCGGACGAATTTTACGCGACGGTCATTCCTGAGGATCTCTCCGCAGACGCGAAGAACGTCATGCGCCAGGGCTTTGCAGGGATGCTCTGGTCCAAACAGTTCTATCACTACGTCGTTCAGGATTGGCTGCGAGGCGACCCGGATAACCCAAGCCCACCCCAGGAGCGACGGAAGGGACGCAATCATCAATGGACTCACTTGTACAACGCTGACGTAATTTCCATGCCGGACAAGTGGGAGTATCCGTGGTATGCGGCTTGGGACCTGGCGTTCCACTGCATTCCGCTTGCCCTGGTCGACCCTGACTTCGCAAAAGAGCAGCTCACGCTGATGCTCCGCGAGTGGTACATGCACCCCAACGGGCAGATACCCGCTTATGAATGGGCTTTGGGGGACGTTAATCCGCCGGTGCATGCATGGGCCGCATGGCGAGTGTACAAGATCGACGAGAAGCGAACAGGCCGAGGCGACCGCGAATTTCTGAAGCGCATCTTCCACAAGTTGATGTTGAACTTCACCTGGTGGGTAAACCGCAAGGATGCCGAGGGCATGAATATCTTCCAGGGCGGGTTTCTCGGACTAGACAACATCGGCTTGTTCGATCGCAGCGCTCCCCTGCCTACCGGCGGCTATCTCGAACAATCCGACGGAACCAGTTGGATGGCGATGTACACCCTGAATTTGTTGGCTATCGCACTGGAACTTGCCAAAGAAGAGCCCTGCTATGAAGACGTGGCCAGCAAATTCTGGGAGCATTTTGTCTACATTGCGCATGCCATGAGCCATCGTGGCCACAACTGCATAGGACTCTGGAACGAAGAAGACGGTTTTTTCTACGACGTGCTAAAGCTGCCGGACAGCACGAAGTTTCCAATGAAAATCCGTTCCATGGTGGGATTGATCCCGCTGTTTGCAGTGGAAACTCTGGAGCCGGAAGTGCTCGATCGGCTGCCCGACTTCAAGCGTCGTCTGGAATGGTTCATCGACAACCGTCCCGATCTCACGGAAAATTTCGCCTGCATGCGCAGCACGGGGATGGGTGAACGCCGGTTGTTGTCCATTGCGAATGAGGATCAGCTTCGCCGCATTCTCAAATACATGCTGGAGGAGCGTGAGTTTCTGTCTCCTTACGGAATCCGCGCTCTGTCTCAGTTCCATCGCGAGAACCCTTACTCACTCCACGTTAACGGAACCGAGCACCGAGTGGATTATGAACCGGCCGAATCGACGACCGGAGTCTTCGGAGGAAATTCTAACTGGCGGGGTCCGATCTGGTTCCCGTTGAATTTTCTGCTGGTCGAATCCTTGCAGAAATTCCACCACTATCTAGGTAACGATTTCAAAGTCGAGTTCCCGACTGGATCGGGAAACATGACAACGTTGTGGGACGTAGCGGGTGAACTGTCGCGCCGGATGACAAGCATCTTTCTTCGTGACGAAAAGGGCCACCGACCGGTATTCGGCAACTTGGAGAAGTTCCAGACGGACCCTCATTGGCGAGACTTGGTTCTCTTTCACGAGTACTTCCATGGCGACTCCGGCGCTGGCCTGGGCGCCAGTCATCAAACCGGATGGACGGGCGTTGTCACCAAGTTGATGCAACAGAGCGGCGAATTCCGCGAACGCAAGAAAGCTGAGCCAGCGGCTGCCACAGTTGGCGCAGACTGAATTCATAAGGAGCGGTGATGATTCAGTTCGAACGGGAGACATGGAGTGATCTGGAAGTTGCTCTTCGCTGGGAGTGGCTGGAAACTAATGGTCTCGGCGGCTTTGCCTCGTCGACAATCATTGGTTTGAATACTCGCCGCTACCACGGTCTTCTGGTGGCCGCCACCAAGCCACCTGTCGGCCGATTGCTCCTCCTCTCGAACCTCGAAGAGACGCTGATGATTGATGGGAGGCGTTTCGATTTATCGGCTAACCGCTATCCAGGTGTTATTCACCCGCAAGGATTCCACTATCTCAAACAGTTTCGTCTCGACCCGTTTCCAGTGTTCACTTATGAAGTAGAAGGCATCGAGATCGAGAAGTCCGTGTTCATGATTCACGGCGAAAACAGCGCGGTGATTCATTATGAAGTGAGGAAGAACAATCGTCCGGAGGTGCCGAAGAACCTGCGGCTAGAAATTCGTCCGTTAATTGCATTCCGCGACTACCATGGCACGACCCACAAAAACGGCGCCATTAACTCAGCGGTGCAAGAACGCTCCGCATTGGCAAGTGTCACTCCTTATCACGGATTGCCAAGCCTGTACTTGGCGCACAACGCTATCAAGCTACGGAGAACGGGGGATTGGTATTGCAACTTTGAATATGACGCCGAGCGCGAACGTGGGCTCGATTGTTCCGAAGACCTCTTCAATCCATTTGCGCTGTGTTTCGATCTGCGCTTGCGCCGCCAGGCATCGATCATCGCCTCCACCGAGCAGCGTGATGTTACCCAAGCGGTCGAATATAGACGGGCGGAAATCACACGTCGCCGGAAGGCGCTCGTGGCGTCCCCCATTGAGGATGGCTTTGCCCAAAGCCTTGCCGCTGCTTCAGATCAATACCTGGTTTCGCGTGGCGATGAGAAAACGGTCATCGCCGGCTACCACTGGTTCGGCGATTGGGGTCGCGACACCATGATCGCCCTGCCAGGCCTCACGCTACCGACTGGCAAGTATGAGGTCGCGCGTAGTATCCTGCGCACCTTCGCAAAACATGTGGATCAGGGCATGTTGCCGAACCGCTTTCCTGACGCGGGCGAAACACCGGAATACAACACGGTCGACGCTTCTCTCTGGTTTTTCGAAGCGGCTCGCGCGTACCTTGCGTACACAAGCGATCTGGAGTTCGTTCGCGACGAACTCTACCCCGTGTTTGCTGACATCATCTCTTGGCACGCTCGGGGCACGCGTTATGGAATCAAGGTGGATGACAGCGGCTTGCTGGCTTCCGGCGAAACGGGAGCCCAGCTCACGTGGATGGACGCCAAGGTCGGTGACTGGGTGGTAACACCGCGCCGGGGCAAGCCTGTTGAAATCCAGGCTCTCTGGTACAACGCATTATGCATTATGGAAGACCTGGCTAGCAGGTTCGGGGACGAGGCTGCGCGAAAGCGCTATCGCCGCATGGCCGCGATCGCGCAGTGGAGCTTCAACCGGCTCTTTTGGAACGAAAAGCTTGGTTGCTTGTACGACGTGGTAAACGGCGGTCCGCCCGATCCATCCATCCGCCCCAACCAGATCTTCGCCGTGAGCCTTCCTCACAGTATGTTGCCTCGCGACCGCGCCAGAAGCGTGGTGGAGAAAGTTGAAGAACACCTGCTGACCCCTTTCGGACTTCGCAGTCTCGCACCAACCGACCCGCAATACCGCGGACGCTACACCGGCGGCCCTCCAGATCGCGACGGAGCTTACCACCGGGGAACTGTTTGGTCGTGGCTGCTGGGACCGTTCATTACCGCGTACATAAAGGTGAATGGGGGAAGCGAGGAGGCCAGGCGCCAAGCGCAAGCCTGGTTGTCTCCATTAGAGTCTCACCTTGCGGAAGCCGGGTTAGGTCATATCTCGGAGATCTTCGAGGGTGATGCTCCTCATCGCCCATGTGGATGTATTGCTCAGGCGTGGAGCGTGGCTGAGATTTTCCGCGTCTACATCGAAGAGGTGAGGGGTCTGCGTCCGAATCCGCGACCAAGTGGCCGCCCGGTTCAAAGCGAGAACCCGCCAGTCGCCCTGGGCCTCCCATGACTCACGATGTCGTCTGGCGGGAACGTAGGCAAGTGGATGAGAATCTATCGCGCATCACGTTGTTGGCAATTGCAAGACCGAGACTTCGCAGAAACCAGTCCCCCTCGATAGTGGAGAAGGTTCGGGAGGAGCTTCGTCACCGGAGTTCCGCCGTCCTGGCATGGTTTGCGTGTATACCCGCAACGTGTCTTGGCGGTTCCGGGGAAACTCATGAGATCCCCTGCGGACGATGACAGAGTTTCGCCGTTTCCACCGCGTGTTGAGCGACGTGTTTGGTAATTTTCCCGCCACCAGCACTCGATCGGTAGAATTGGAATCATGAACGAGCACACCGCAGCTTCCGACTGGACCGCAGCGCGCGGCGAGAAATGGCGTGCCCAACTCGCGGGCATGGAAGCGATGCTCACGCCTGTCGATGAACCGCTGATCCGTGCGCTGAATCTCGACGCGCCTTGTAGCATCGCCGATATCGGGTGCGGCGGCGGCGGGACGACGCTGGAGATCCTGCGCCGGGCGCCGGCGGGAAGTGTCGTTCACGGCTTCGATCTCTCTCCGGCCTTGATCGAATTGGCTCGCAGCTGCAAACGATCCGATGAACGCGCCATCGGCTTTGAAATTGCGGACATGGCGACGGCGACTGCGCCGGAAAAGCCCTATGATCGACTAGTCTCGCGCTTCGGCACCATGTTTTTTGACGACCCGCTTGCCGCCTTTGCCAACCTGGTCCGCTGGCTCGCGCCTGGCGGTCGGTTCGCCTTCGCGGTGTGGGGCCGTCCGGCCGAAAATCCGTGGATGACGAGCGTACGCCAGGTGGTGGCCGAAATCATCCCCTTGCCGACGCTCGATCCCGAAGCGCCGGGGCCGTTCCGCTATGCTGAGGCCGACAAGTTGCTCATCCTGCTCGATCGGGCCGGTTATGGCCAGCTCGATGTGGGCGACTGGCGCGGAGTGCTCCCGATCGGCGGTGGACTGCCTGCCGCTGAGGCGGCGAATTTCGCACTCGCATCCTTTTCTTCATTCGGCGAACTGCTTGCCGAAGCAGGTAACGAGGTGCTTAATGCCGCGCGCAAATCATTGACGGCGCGCCTTTCCCGGCATCAACGGGACGGTGCTGTCTGGATGGACGCGTACGTTCACATCTTCACCGGCGCGCGCCGGGGGTTCTAGTGCGGCAGATTCAGGCCGAGTAATCACAAAGTTTTTTACAAATCACTTAGCATCTCGGTCGCATCTCGGCGAGCTGTCCATCAGTCCAACGTTTAGCTTCAGGAAAGTGGCAAGAAAAAACGCTCAGTAAGAGAACAATGTCGCGTGGACAAGCGGTTGTGTCATTTGCAAGCGGATTCTCAGAAGATGATTTGTGCGGTAGGGACTGGTAACTGCAATGGCAAAGGCAATTGAATACTACGTACCGCAAGGATTTCGAAGGCCGGCGAGATGGATTGCGCGCTCTCGGCGTGGGAGAATTATTGAGTTTTTCGTGGTTCAGAAGAAGTCGGCGTGAGCATCCGCACGACTGCAGCGCACTTCGCGATGTCGCTATGGGATTCTAATGGGATCTTCGCCCACCAGCACGTTGTCGGCACGTCTTCTGGGAGAGCGAAACTCCAAGATCATTGCGCGATGTGTCTTCGGAGGCTGCTAATCGGGTTGTTTTGCTTGCCTCTTTTCGCTCAGGGCGGGCCAACCTTGACTCCCGCTGAGACCGAAGCGAGAGACGATAGCGCCACCAAACTTCGGGCCCTCATTGAGGCGTCTCCTAAGCTCCAGCTTGAACAGACGGACCTGTTGATAGAGCTACCCAAGGGCCAGGAACTTGGCATGGTGTCGTGGCTGGCGCGCGACGCTAAGACTGGTGTGACGTGGCTCATACAGCGGGGCGACAAAGCGGATCCAGTCGTAGCGGTTGATAGGGAAGGCCGCGTCCTGCGCTCGTTTGGTAAAGGACTGTACACAATCCCGCATGCGATCCGGCTCGACCCAGAGGGCAATGTTTGGACGGTCGACGCGGGCAGTTCGACCGTCATCAAGTTTAGTCCGAAGGGTGAAAAGCTGATGGAGATCGACGTGGGCGGGCAGCCGGAACCGGCGATCAGCCCTTTCCGCGGGATGACCGATATTGCATTTGCGCCGATGGGACGGATTTTCGTCAGCGATGGATACGCCAATGCGCGCATCCTTGAGTACACCGCTAATGGCACGAAAGTTCGTGAGTGGGGTAGTGCGGGCAACGGTCCGGGGCAGTTCCACCTGCCGCACTGCATCGTGGTCGACGAGAACAACATCCTCTATGTTGCTGACCGCGAGAATGGGAGGATTGAGAAATTTAACCTCGATGGAAAGTTTTTGGGCGAGATTCCAAAGCTGGGAAGAACGTATTCGCTCAAGCTAGGCGCGAATGGGACGCTGTGGGCCGGAATGCAACCGCTGAACGAGCCACCCGGATCTCCCGGCTGGATAGTCAAGTTGGACCGCAAGACCGGCGAGATTCTGGGCTACGTGCCAGTGAGCGAGAAGGCGGGTCTTCACTCCGTGGAGGACGCCGGCGAGGATCAGCCCATGACGGACGTTGGCAACAGGGTCGTCTGGTTTAAGGGGCGTTCGTTGCGCAGTGTCCAATAAAGCATCGCTGCACCCTTGTTCTGAAGATTTCGGAATGGCCTCCTCGGGACGCCATCCTGTTTCAAGAGGCTCTGGCCTTGACCGCGGCTCTCGCTGAAAATAGCAAAGTGGTTAGGTTCTCGTGCTCGGGATATTTCGATCGCATCGCACCAACGATCTCTTCAACCGTCCCGAACGACCTTGCTGCCTCCGCGAAATCCTGGATATTAGGAACGGGTGCCGTTGAGAATCTTCTCTGCGTAGTCATCGGGGGCTTCGGGTTTTTTGTGACCGGCAACGACAATTCGGGGATGGAGACTCTCGATGATACCGATGCTGGCGATCCACTTGTCCGACTCAGCCGGTCCTCCGAGTGCGAGCATGGGTCGCAGGTTCGAGTCCTGCCGCGCTCGCCAACGAACCACTCCAGGTTCGCTGGTTTCTGCAACCTTCACCCTTTCCTGCTAGACCAGCAGTTTCCTCCGAATCATGCCGCCGATGGCACGCAGCCCCGTGCTGGTCCGTTCTTCAGCCTTTTTCCCCCAGCATTACTGCGCGTCGAACGCTTCCGTCAGCGACATCACCTTCAGCGCCGCCTTCATCTGGTTCGCCGTCGCCGAGGCTTTCACTCGCACCGTCACCGGCTCGCCCGGCAGCAAATCAAAGTAATTGTCTGCGGTTTCGGCTGGCAAATCGCCAAAGGATACGTACACATTCCGCGCTAGCTTCTCCGACTTCAGCGTTAGCGTATAGTCTTCGCCGCTCTTGCTCAAATCCGCATCGATCTTCGGTGCCACCGGCAATTTCAGGTTGTGCGTCACATCGAAGAACACAAGGTTTCGCGAGACCTTATTTCCGCCCACTTCAAGATCAAACAGCAGAAAGCTCTGCTTCAAATCACCCTTCGCCGCCATCGCCGCCTTGTCCACGCTGAAATAAATCGCATTCGATTGCGCTGGAATCTGCGCCCCTTTGGTCTGGTCGAACAGAATCTTTCCAGAAAAATCAAGCAGCCGCATGTGGATCGTCCCTGTCATCGGCTGCAGCTTGTCCGAAACCACGTACACATCCACTTTGTCGTCGTGCAAAAACGGCGAGATTATAACATCGTCGTAAAATCGCCGCGCATAATAATGCAGCGCTTTCCATCGCCCGTAGTAATCGATGCTCGCCCATGAAGCCACCGGCCAGCAGTCGTTCAACTGCCAGTACAGCGATCCCATCGTCCGGGGCCGTTGCCTTCGCAAATGCTCCGCGCCGATCTTAATGATCTCCGCTTGTTGCACCTGGCTCAGATAAACGTAAGAGGAGAAATCCTTCGGCTGCCGGTATTCGCGCAGCATGTAAGTTAATATGCGTTCATTCCCACCCTTGTTTTTCTGGTGCGCCTGCATCACCGT
>DATNMU010000234.1:0-17095 GCA_035602195.1 Candidatus Acidiferrum sp. | reverse complement strand
CGAAGACCCATTAGAGCAACAGGGAAGTCAAAGAATGCGAGCAACAAAAGGGGACGGTACGATGTTGAACGCGAATTCGGTCTCACCGCGTGAAGGCGAAATAAAGCAGGGGGATTTTCGAATTCGAAAAGTGATTCAGGTTCTGAAAGAAGACCCATCCCGCACACTCCCAGAACTTGCAGATGGTTGCCAGATCAGCATGTCAAGGCTGAGTCATCTGTTCAAACGTGAAATCGGCACCAACGTCAAGATTTACCGCTTGGAATGCAGGCTAGAAGTAGCGGCGATGTTGCTGCTATCGACCGGCACCCCAATCAAGGAGATTGCGTACTCGGCTGGCTATCGCCATACTTCCAGCTTCGTGCGTGCATTTAAAACTCGCTTCGGATCTTCGCCCGCCTGTTACCGGAGCGAACACGCAAGAAAATGTGAGTAGCAGCATCCGCTAACAAATAGCAGGAACTGCTAACGCAAATTCGTTGACATGCGCACACCGAAGAAACCATCCTATGCGGAGCACTTCAGATATGTCCGTTTTTGCAGGCCAACAGAATGCTGGCTTCGCCGCTCGGTGCGAGCCCGGCAACGTATGATCTAGGTCGGCATGTGCAAGGGTGACGGCCGCTTAGGCTGTCTCTGATTGGGCGTGCGTTAGCGGATACGTAAAGCTATCGCCACATCCTCCAAAGTGTTTTGGGTGATCTGATTTTCGGGACGCTTCTCCGCGTTCTGCCACCACCCTCTTCGCAGAAAACGCCAACAGAAAATAAAACTGGGGTCCCCATGCGCCCTACAACTCCGATTCTGCGATCGGCGCATTCGACAACGGATACGGCGAATTTTCACTTGGCCAGGCATTTGCTACGCGCCGCTGGGTTCGGCCAAGGTCGCAGCCAGCATTTTTGCCGTCGAAGACGTATCACACGGAACTTCAAATCATGAAAGGGGCAACTATGACTCGCGTAAGGTTGACTGTAGTATCGGTCGTCGTGCTTTGTTTACTGGCGCTATGCATGTCAGTGGGCGGAAAAAAAGTGTCGGCCCAGAGCGCAGCGTCGCCTGCAGCCCCGGTTTACAACCCCTACCCGCCTGGGATCCTTCCCTCCGATTTGTCTTCAGAACTGGCCAGGGTGCTGCGTGAAGTCGATGGCCTCGAAGCTGAAGCCATTGCACAGTGGCACGCCATACCACCTCCGGTTGTGTCTGGTCAACCGCCCACATTTCAAAACACCGGCGTTGCCTCGGTCGAAATACTCGGCAAGCTGATGAACTACGATAAGACGATTTCGCCTTTCGAAAATGAGGCGTGCGCCTCTTGCCACATGCCATACGCCGGCTTTAGTGGACCGATCCCGTCGGTGAATCTGACGATGATCGCCTATCCCGCATCGGTTCGCTATCGGGCTGCCAAGCGAACGGCGCAACGATACACGTATTCGAGCTACTTCCCTCCACTCCAGTACGACGCTACCCAGGGACTTTTCTTCGGTGGAAATTTCTGGGATTCACGTGCGACCGGATATTTGACTAGGTCTCCCGACGCCGAGCAGTCGCAGCACCCTCCTGTCTGCCCTGACGAAATGGCCAGCCCTGACATTGCCTGCATCCCCTACAAGCTCTCCCTCCGTCCATACGCATCTCTTTTCGAGGAAATCTGGGGTGCCGGGTCGTTGAGCACCATCACTTGGCCGGCCGATGCTGCACACGTCTGCGCTACTCCGGAAGGAGCTTCCGTGTTCGGCTCGAACACTCAGCCTCTCGCTTTGAGTCCGGCGGACCGTACCCTCGCAACTAACGACTACGATCACTGGGCGCAGTCCATCAGCGCATTCGAGCACAGCTTGTCGATCAGCCCGTTTACTTCAAAATTCGACGCTTACCTCGCGGGCAAGGCCACGCTGAACGCCGAAGAAGCCGCTGGCTATGCCCTGTTCCGTGGCAAAGGAAACTGCAATTCATGCCATCTCGACGGAAGGTCGACCGCACCCACGCCCCCACCTCCAGACGGAACGAACCCAACCGGCCAGGACACCGGCAAGGCTGCCGACGTAACTCCGGTTTTTACCTGCTTCGGTTCGGCCAATGAGGGTCTGCCGAAGAATCCCAGAATCGCGCTTTATTATGAGACCACTCCCGATTCCTTTGGATATACGCCCAACCCGGGGGGCTTTACCTACACCGACTTCGGACTTGGAACTTTCCTCCGAGGCGGTTTCGGCGCCGCTCCCAATCCCAACTCAAGTTGGAGGCAGTATGCACCAACGGTCGACGGCCAAATGCAAGTGGCTACCGCGCGCGATGTTGCCATGGTGCCGCCTCAGTGTAAAAGTACTGAAGCGCCAGGGCCGTACTTCCAGAAAGAGTTCTTCCACAATGGCTACATCAAGAGCCTGAAACAACTCGTCCACTTCTACAACACGCGCGATGTGTACCCGTTCCCTGTTGAGTCCGGAGAATGCCCGGCAGGCACCGTCGAAAAGGTAACCTGCTGGCCGACACCCGAAGTCGTGCAGAATGTGGACATGACGACCGGCATGCTCGGCCTGACGGATACGGAGGAGAATCAGATCGTCGCCTTTCTCCAAACACTCAACGACGGCTACACCACGCCTTACCCCGACATCGGTACCTATACAGGAGCTTGCATGTCGGGCGGCAACGCTTCAACGCAAGGAAATTCCACAATAATTTCCGCCATAAAGCTCAGGGAGCTTATGAATCAGCACTAGATGGCGGAAGGGAACAAGGCGCATGGGGTCACCTCCATGCGCCTTCATCGATTTTCCGTGATCGCATGAAATCGAGTGATTCTTCTAGGAGGTCTAGCCATGAATAGAGTCCATGTGAAGCTGTTGATGATGGTTGCCGCTGGCAGCCTGCTTTTCCCAAACCCAATCGTCGCTCAAGAAAACCCTTACAGTCCTAAGGCGATACTTCCTCCCGAGCCCAGAGCCGCGCACGTACAAATCACGCAAGGTCCGGAGCTCGCGATCTCAAGAGGCGACTTGGCGATTATCAGGTGGACAACCAATAACCCTGGGGGTACGGATGTGCATTACGGAATCGTGCATTACGGCACGAATCCCAATGATCTCAGCCAGACGGCAAAAAATCCTATCCACCTAAACCGCAACCATCCCGATACGACTTTTCGCGTGCGCGTAATGGGCCTCTCACCGCAAACGACCTACTACTATACGGTCGAATCGGCAGAGGCCACCGGTACAAACGACGGGGTAAAGAGCAGCGTCAAAGAATTCAGCACCCGTTAGTTCGCACACTACGAGATGATTAACGGGCTACTCACGCCCCGGCAACTGGAAGGGTTGCGATTTTTGCTGCGCCCTTCCTGCAGCAAGGCGTCGACGAAATCGGAGTGACGTTAAAGCGACCATCATTTCACGGGCTCAAATTTTTGGACTCTGCGGCCCCAATCGGTCTCCGCCACATAGACATTGCCTTTGGAATCGACCGCCAGAGTGTGGCCATGGGTAAATTCACCGATCTGGTGGCCAGGACGCCCGAAGCTTGAGAGTACTTTTCCGCTAGCATGGTCGAGAATTTTGACCTGCTCATCGCCTCCATCGTCCACGTACATGTATTTCTGCTCGCGGTCGGGAGAAAAGCCGATCCACCATGTAGTGCCCCAATTATCCGGGAGGCTGTTTCCTCTCTTGATCCAGATGTTATTTTTGAAGTTTCCAATCTTATCGAACACTTGGATCCGGTCGGCCTGCCGGTCACAGACATAGACTAGACCGTCGTTGCCGATGACTACACAATGCACGACCTGCATGAATGCACCACCGATACCCGCATCGGCCTCTTCTTTTGTCCCCTGGTGCCCCCACTGACGAAGGAATTTCCCGGATCGATCGAAAACAACTATCCTGCTATTGCCGTAACCGTCAGCTACGTAGATGTCGCCATTAGCGGGATCTACCGCTATGTCAGAAGGCATGTAAAACTGCGAGTGACTCGAATTCAGTGCGCGACCCTTAAGAGTGCCGTCGGAAGTATCGACAACGCCTCTTACCCCGATCTGCATCAGCAGTTTTCCGTCGTGACTGTATTTCTGTATGATTCCGTCGCCATTGCCTGCCGTCCAGAAATTGTTCTCATAGTCGATGGTGCAGCCGTGGGTGACATTCGGAACGACCTTCCAATCGCCGAAGCCATTCACTAAGTTGCCGTCGGGATCGAATTCAATATAAGGTGGCGCCTGCTGCGCAACTTCCGCTTCCTTGTCTGTCATGTCATTGCGATTAACGATGAAGACGTGATCCTGTGCGTCCACGCATACACCGCTGACTTGTCCGATTACCCATTTTCCAGGCAACGGCTTTGGCCAGTTGGGATCGACAACGAATTTCGCACCACCGTTCTGTGCACGCGCCCGGCAGACTATTCCTATGGCCGCGACGAGGCCTATGCAAAGCCAAGTCTTAGCGAAACGCTCTATTTGTTTGTTCATTTTGCCTTTCATTTCTCAACATCATTTGCGCGCGATAGCGGTGCCCGCAAAGTCCCGGCCGGGGGTTCGCGGAAGCGTTGTGTTGTTGAAGGGTCCCGCGACGTTCGCAATATCGCTGGGATTGATCGCTGCGGTCTTGACGTGAACGAGTGCTTCCCCTTCGCCCGCCTCCGGAATCGGAAGTTCTTCGATTCGTAACACCGACGGAGATCCAAACCTGGCAAAATCCAATGATTTCATTTCGTTGATACTGATGGTGCTCCAATCGGTGGAGCAAGAGCACTTGGGGTGCCAGCTTAAGATCCTTACGGAAAATTGTTGTCGGCGTTGTTCGGGGGATACCGGCGGCCGGTTGAAGTCCGAAGCCGGTCGACATACGGACATTGCGTCAGCCGCAGGACACTTATCCGAGTTTCCTAACGGCCTCTCAATGCCCTTAGCTAACTGACCCCCTGAAAATGTAGGCCTACTTTACCTTGCGGTGCGTTGGAAAGCGGCGTGCATTCTGTTTCTTACGCGTCATCGGTCAGAGGAACGATGAAAAGAACTCTTTATATTCTGGCATTGATGGGGGTCACAACCATGATTGGGTATTCGCAGGAGACGGCGAGCGAATACGTCTCACCCTCGGAAGCCGTTCCGAGGCGTAAAGCTCCCAAGATGCAAGTTCAATTGCTCAACCCTGGAGAAGCTACGAAACAATATGCGGTCATCTTCTACCAGGGAGACGAGGCTTTTTCAGGGCTGCTGGATTTTGCGGAGAAGTATCAGGTTACGAGTGCTCATTTCACCGCTATCGGAGCACTGAATGGAGCAACGTTGGGGTGGTTCGATCCCCGGCGCAAAATGTACAAGAAAATTCCCATTGTTGGTCAGCACGAAGTGATTGGAATGAGCGGCGATATCGCGCTCTATCAAGGAAAGCCCGTAGTCCATACGCACATGGTAGTGGGAAACCCGGATGGAACAACCCGCGCTGGCCATGTTCTTGATGCATATGTATCCCCGACGCTGGAAGTGATGGTGACGGTCGATCCAATCACGATGCGAAAGCGGCTTGATCCGGCAACTGCCCTGACGTTGATTGATCCAGCTTTGAAGTAGCAGCCTCGTGTCTCTTTTGTGGAGGTGTGAGATCGTCTGGGAAGGAGTCAACATGCGGTGGAAACAAATTGAGGATGAACCGAAGGCCTTCGCGCTAATCTTTGAGACTGGCGATGAGATCGCCGGCGTGCTGCAACAATTCTCGAAGAGCCAGGGATTGGGGGGAAGCAGCTTAAAGCCATTGGCGCGCTTTCTTACGCGAAGCTGGGTTGGTTCAACTGGGAAACAAGAAAGTACGACCCAGCCTGCGCTCTCGACGAGCAAGTGGAACTGCTTTCGCTTATCGGCGACATCGCCCTTAAGGACGGAGAGCCGCAGGTGCACGCGCACGTCGTAGTGGAAGGCTCCGACGGTATCCTCCGCTGACTTGCTGAGGGAAGGACCGCTGGTAGTCAGCTTCTTTCGAGGACACTGGTGACCTTACTGCAATATGGCACTGGAGGCTCTACAGCTAATCCATTCCGAAATGCGAGCGTTGGGGCGCAGATCGTCGTGAGCACTCCTGAACTCGAAAGCTATACGCGCGCCATGCACAAGAAACTGAACCTGGCCTTCGACATCCTGACGGATATTCATCTGAAGACCGCGGAGCAATTCCGGCTCGTTTTCACTCTGCCAGACTACTTGCGTGAGCTTTACAAATCGTTCGGAAGCACTCTGGACCGGTTCAACGACGAACCAGAATACCGATTGCCGGTTCCGGCCCGCCCGGTACATCGTCGATAAGCAGGGCATCATCCTTGCGGCCGATGTGAACGCGGATTACACGATTCGTCCTGAGCCTTCCGAAACCCTCGAGCACTTGCGGATGTTAATGGTGTGCTGTTTGCAATACCTGAAGTGGCAGGACAGACCGGAGACGTTTATTTATATGCCGATCCAACAGGGGTTATTCGCTATTCTGACTGGTCGCACGGGATCGAGACGAATCTCCACGACGCTTTGCCGGTTGAGTCAGACTCTCCAATCGGAATAAACCATTTGCAGGGCAATTCTAGGTAATGATACCCGTGAGAGCTTTACGCTATATGTTGCGGCTGAGTGTGCGGTCCGCGGCGGCCGCGGCTCTGATCGGGTCGCTATTCGTTGCCGTGCAGACGAAAATGCTGGGGGCAGGGAAGTACCACGCAGCAAAACGGGACTCGGAAATCATCTTGAAACTCCGAACCAACGAGACACCAACGAACCAAGGTTTGCGCAAGCACCGTGTGAAAATCAGTGAGCGCTGATGATGGTTATTCCCATCGGTACAAACGAAGCTGGAACGGCAAACAAAGCCGGATCTTGAAGACTTAGACGAACGCTTCCGCTGCGCTTCGATCACTGTGCCGTAAATGTGCCGCGGCGTTCCCAAAGCCGCGAGTTTTTCGAGGTTTTTGAGGCACCTCGGGACCTTCCGTGCGAGCGTTGGCTTGGGGTAAACTATTGATTCATTTAGGGGAGCAGAACTTTCTCGACCGTCCTGAAACCTGCCTTACACGCAGGAGGTCGCAGGTTCGAGTCCTGCACTCCCCACCATATTTTTCAACCAGTTATCGAGTTTAGTGTTTAGTTGCTGTGCCGTAGAATGTGGCATTCAATCCCTGTTCCGGATGCTTGGGGACAATTGATTCACGTCGTGCTGCAGCCATGATCGCCTCAAGTCCACTCCACCTCAGCCTAAGTCGATCCATTCTTGATTTTTTGGCGGAGTGCTAATTTGCGCTCCGCCTCTTTTATTGAATTGAAACCTCCCGTTCTGTTCGGGGCAGGACTCTCACACCCGCACCGCAGTTTTGGTCGTGTTCGAAGAAAGCTCCGGGCCGGCGCTCACCGTCCGGTCGTCTGCTCAGCCCATTGCGGATACCGAGCCCCTTCGACCTTGATATTTGAGGAGGCACTTTCGATGTCACGGAGGTCTTCAGGTGTAAGGTCGACGTTCGCCGCTCCGAGGTTTTCTTCAAGGCGATGCAGCTTGGTTGTGCCTGGAATCGGAACGATCCACGGCTTCTTGGCAAGCAGCCAAGCAAGCGCGAGCTGAGCAGGTGTCACCTTCCTCTTTTCCGCGAATTTGCTGAGCAGATCAACCAACGCCTGGTTAGTTTTACGGTTCTCCGGGTTAAAGCGTGGGATGGTGTTGCGGAAATCCGTGTTATCGAACTTCGTATCTTCGTTGATCTTGCCTGTCAGAAAACCCTTACCAAGCGGAGCAAATGGAACGAATCCGATCCCGAGTTCTTCAAGCGTCGGCAACACCACTTCTTCCGGCTGCCTCCACCAGAGCGAGTACTCGCTCTGAAGTGCGGCGACCGGCTGAACCGCGTGTGCGCGACGGATCGTCTGCGCTCCTGCTTCAGAAAGGCCGAAGTGCTTAACCTTACCTTGCTGGATGAGCTGCTTCACCGCTCCCGCCACTTCTTCGATCGGCACGTTTAGATCGACACGATGTTGGTAGAACAGATCGATCGCATCCACCTTGAGCCGCTTGAGCGACGCCTCCGCGACCTCCCTGATGTGCTCAGGGCGACTATTGAAGCTGCTCCACTTGCCTCCATCGGCAGGATTCGGCTCTAAGCCGAACTTCGTTGCGATCGCCACCTTGCCGCGGAAGGGAGCGAGCGCTTCGCCAACTAGTTCTTCATTCGTGAATGGACCGTACACTTCTGCGGTATCGAAGAATGTGACGCCGCGTTCGACTGCCGCTCGAATCAGCGAGATCCCGTCCTTCTTGTCCATCGCGGGACCTAAGTTAAAGCTCATTCCCATGCAGCCGAGTCCGATCGCCGATACTTCAAGGTTGCCGTTTCCAAGTTTGCGTTTCTGCATTGTTTCTCCTTTGGGGTGTGTCTCTCATCTCAAGGCTAAGGTCAAGCGTTGTGGAACCGGTATCCTGATCCTTCCGATTCATTGCCTATTCCTGTCGCTCCCTACGATTTCGTGCAGATCTATTCCCGATTCAGCGCTATTCTTGATCCACAAAGGAGCACTTCGTGATACATGCGGGAAATCAGAAGATTACAAACAAAGAGCAGCCTCCACGCGTCGCTGAGTTGAGGCAAGAACTCCGTCGCAAGATTGCCGCCAACACTCTGAAGGCAGGAGCCCATGCAACCGCGATACTAAGCCTCACCCTGTACCACCGAACTGCACCGAGTGCTTGCTATCCCGCAATGTTTGAGCCCAGCCTGACCGTTTTCGTTCAAGGGCGAAAGCGCATAACCCTTGCCGGAACGACGTACCTGTGCGACGAATCGACATTCGTCCTGAGCTCCGTCGACGTGCCGGTGGTCAGCCAAATCGTCGCAGCAAGCGAGGACGTTCCCTTGCTGTCGTTGCATCTCAAACTCGATATGGCAGTAGTGCGGGAAATTCTCAGCCAGGAAGAGTTCCATGCACCTGATGGTTCATCCCCAGCTCGTGGCATCACGATTGGGAAAACGACCGTCGATCTGCTGAAGGCCTTTTGTCGGCTTTTGGACCTTCTTGACGCTCCAGAGGACATACCGTTCCTTAGCGACCTGATCCAGCGTGAGATCGTGTATCGCTTACTTCGAGGACCTCACGGAGAGCGGCTGCGCGCGATCGCGACGCTGGGCGATCAGAGTCACAGAACAGCGAAAGCCATCGCTTGGCTCAGGGCCAATTACACGAAACCTTTGCGCGTAGAGGAACTCGCGGAAGTTGCACGCATGGGAATGTCAACTCTGCATCATCATTTTCGCTCATTGACGGCGATGAGCCCGCTTCAATACCAGAAACAGCTTCGATTGGTTGCCGCGCGAGAACGAATGCTCGTTGAAGGGATCGATGCCGCGAGCGCGGCGTTCGAAGTCGGCTATGAGAGTGCGAGTCAGTTCAACCGCGAGTACAAGCGCTTCTTCGGTCAACCGCCGATGCGGGACATCAAAGTGCGTCGGCTCGCGGGCTCTGCAATGGTCAGCGACTAACAACCGTGCAGATGATTCTGTCCGGATGGTCGGCTAACCGGAGAGCGCCGAGATAAACCGGCATGTTGTAGGGGATGAAAGAGCCCTACAGGAAAGGAAAGCAGCGAATCGATCCTGGCCTTCAGTCTTGCAGGCGGCATCGCGAGGTGTCGCTTGAAGCGTAGACAAAGGTATCGGTGGGCCGGGCGAAGGCGCGGAGAAAAGGCTACTAGCGTTCACTTCCTTGCTGGTCTCAGTTCAGATGATGCAGCTTAGAAGCCAGAAACTCGAGGAATTCGCGACTGCACGAGGTTGGCGATAACGTCCTTTATCATTCATGATCCGGATGGGCCTGAGTACCGCCTTGTGAATGCCTGAACCTGAAATCCGGCACACAGCTGGCACACAGCCATTAATAAGGATGAGGGTTCAAGCGGGCGTTCCGTGCTAGTACGGCTGATGGGCCGTCAGTCGTGCGAAACAGCGATATCCGCTTGGTAGTCCAAAGTCAAATCCGCCTTCGCCAGGCATTCGGTTTGTGGACGCTGCCCATTCGCCTCACGAAACTTCGAACAGTCGGACTGCCGGGTTCGGTGTGAATTCGGTATCAGGCGCTCTGGTTCTTCTTCGTCAAGACTCTCAAGCGTCAACAGTTGACCTCTTGCCCTATCCTCGGGACCGGCGTCGGCTGCCAACGGTGCTTCGCTCGCGCTGCGCTCCGGCAAGGGCGGCCCGCACGGCGCGAAGCCTAAAATCATGGAAGCTCGTGTGGCGAAATCACGGACCGGCGCGGGAGAATTGTGAAGATCACCGCGCCTAGTCAATGAAAATTGTTAAGCTAGAATAACCTTTCTAGCTCGGTCTGCTTACGACAATAAGGGTCATTCTTCATGAACTTCCCCAGGCGCTCCGGCCTTTTGCTTCATCCGACCTCATTGCCCGGTCGTGCTGGCGTTGGCGATCTCGGGGTAGAGGGGTATCGGTTCGTGGACTTTCTGGAGCGTTCAGGATGCAAATTATGGCAAGTGCTGCCCTTGAATCCAACGGGCTATGGCGACTCCCCTTTTCAGTGTTTTTCCGCAGTTGCGGGTAATCCCTTGTTGATCAGCCTCGAAAAGCTGGTCGAGCGGGGTTTCCTTTCCCATCGCGATCTCGATCCGCTGCCCGCCTTTCCGAGCAACGCGGTTGACTACGAGGCCGTCTACCGTCAAACGATTCCTCTACTAGCCAAGGCTGCCCAAAATTTCTTCAGGATGCCGGACGCCCCCGAGCGCAAGGAATTCGAATTATTTTGCCAATCGAATGCAGAATGGCTGGACGACTTTTCTTTGTTCATGACCTGTAAGAACGCGCATGGTGGCCTCCCTTGGACTCAGTGGGCAGACGATGCTGCTGTTCGAGAACCTCACGCATTACAGCATTGGAGAGTTCGATTCGCCGCACAAATCAATGAGGTCAAGTACTTCCAATTCGAATTTTTTCGGCAGTGGGATGCGTTGCGTCTGTATGCACACGATCACGGCATTCACATCATCGGAGACATTCCTGTTTACGTGGCGCACGACAGCGCAGATGTGTGGGCACACCGGGAATTTTTTTCTCTTACGGAGGAGGGCAACCCAATCAATGTGTCTGGAGTACCTCCCGACTACTTCAGCGCAACCGGTCAGTTATGGGGCAATCCGATTTACCGTTGGGACGTTCTCAGGAGCACAGGTTACAAGTGGTGGATCGAGCGCTTCCGTGCTGCCTTCCGGCTGTACGACATCCTCCGGATCGATCATTTCCGGGGGTTTGAGGCGTATTGGGAAGTACCTGCCGCAGAGTCCACTGCAACGAATGGACGTTGGATCAAGGGACCGGGGGCAGAGCTTTTCTCTGCCTTAAAGAAACAGTTGGGTGAGTTGCCCATCATCGCTGAAAATTTGGGAGTTATCACAGCCGAAGTGGAACAAATTCGCCATCACTTCGAATTCCCGGGAATGGCCATTCTCCAATTTGCTTTTGGGAACGACCCGCAGGGTCCAAGCTTCCGTCCTCACAATTATGTTCGGAATTTGGTGGCTTATACAGGAACACACGACAACGACACGGTCGTAGGGTGGTGGAACAGCAAAGGCGGAACGGACAGCATCCGCACCCCCGAGGATGTCGTGAAAGAGCATGCTTTCGCCAGAACATACTTGGGTGGTGAGGATGAGCCGATCAACTGGAGGATGATCCGTGCTGTGCTCGCGTCGGTAGTTGATACGGCGATCATACCTTTGCAGGACGTCCTCGGCTTGGGCAGCGAAGCTCGCATGAACTTGCCGGGCACTTCACGAGGCAACTGGCGCTGGCGCTTCCTACCAGACACGTTGAACTCTGACTTGGCCGCGCGTTTACTGCGGTTGAATCGAGTTTATGACCGCTGACGCCGGTTATCGACGTCATGCGGGCGCTTGGTGCGGGGAGGACGAGCTTGACATTGAAACGCGAGGGAAGTTGGTACAAAGAAGCAATTATCTACCAAGTTCACGTGCGCACTTTCTTTGACGGCAATGGTGACGGAATTGGTGACTTTCAGGGTCTAGCCCAGAAACTGGACTATGTGCAGGAGCTTGGAAGCACCGCGATCTGGCTGATGCCGTTTTTCCCTTCTCCCTTGCGGGACGACGGTTATGACATTTCCGATTACGAGTCGGTTCATCTCAACTACGGAACGCTGGATGATTTCAAGACTTTTCTTGCCAACGCTCACGACCGTGGCATCCGCGTAATTATAGAAATGGTACTAAACCACACGTCCGATCAACATCCCTGGTTTGTGGAATCGCGGAGTTCTCAGCAGAATCCGAAGCGCGACTGGTATGTGTGGAGCGACACCGACACGAAATATCGCGGCGCGCGAATCATTTTCATGGATACCGAGATGTCGAACTGGAGCTGGGATCCTATTTCCAGGTCCTACTATTGGCATCGCTTTTTTAGTCACCAGCCGGATCTGAACTATGACAATCCCGCGGTGCGCGAAGAGATGTGGAATGTCATGAAGTTCTGGCTGGAGCTTGGAATTGATGGTTTCCGCCTGGATGCGGTTCCTTACTTGATCGAACGGGAGGGGACGTCTTGCGAGAATCTGCCAGAAACCCACGAAGTGCTTCGTGAACTGCGCAAGAAAGTTGATGCCGAATTCCCGGGCACCATGCTGCTGGCAGAGGCCAACCAATGGCCGGCGGATCTCCGGCCATACTTTGGCAATGGGGACGAATTCCACATGGCCTTTCACTTTCCGCTGATGCCACGCATGTTCATGGGGCTACGACTCGAAGACCGCAAGCCGATCACAGAGATTCTCCAGCAGACGCCGGAGATTCCGCCTTCGTGTCAGTGGTGCCTGTTTTTGCGCAACCATGACGAATTGACACTGGAAATGGTTACCGACGTGGAACGCGATTACATGTATGACATCTATGCCCGTGATAAGACGATGCGACTGAATCTAGGCATTCGACGGCGGCTGGCGCCCCTTCTCGACAACGATCGCCGGCGAATCGAATTAATGAATGGCATGCTGATGTCCCTGCCGGGAACACCTATCATTTATTACGGCGATGAAATCGGCATGGGCGATAACATTTACCTGGGAGATCGAAATGGGGTGCGAACTCCAATGCAATGGAACGGCGGGTGGAACGGCGGCTTTTCGACGGCAGATCCGGAGAGTCTTTACTCGCCGTCGATTCTTAATCCGGTCTACGGTTATCCTACTGTGAATGTGTTATCTCAAAAACGCACCCCACATTCCTTGCTCTCGTGGATGAAGCACATTATAGAAATCCGCCGCTCCACGCCAGTGTTCGGCGCAGGGTCGATTGAGTTTTTGCATCCGGCGAATCATCGGGTGCTCGCCTACATTCGGCAACTTGGCAAGGAAACGATTCTGGTTGTAAACAACCTTTCTAATGCTGCCCAGGCGGTCGAACTCAATCTGAGCCGCTTCAAGGGAAACATTCTTGTAGAAATGTTTGGTAAGAATATCTTTCCACGCATTGGTGATCTGCCTTACCTTTTAACCATGGGCCCATACCAGTTTTACTGGTTCAGGCTACGGCGGATCTGATCCGAAGAATTGGCGTTCATCTCGACAAACACTGACTTGCAGTTCAAGTTTTGCTTGGAGGCTGAATTGGCGGAAGAGGCGCTTTTGACAGATGAGTTTCTTCGCCAACTCATGAATGTAGGCGAAGTGGATATCCTGATTGGCCTGCCGACGCATAATAATTCCAAGACCATCGCCCCGGTCATCCGCGCCATTCAGGCGGGCATTCTCAAATGTTTTCCGCGCGAACGAGCCGTCATCATCAATGCGGATGGGGGATCGCAAGACGGCACACCAGAAATCGTAACTGGTGCTTCTATAGACGACGTGTGGAGCGCGTCCAAAGTGTACGCGCTGCGGACTTTGCATTCCATCAGCACGCGCTACGCGCGCACCCCAGAGCCCGGGACTGCGCTGCGGACAATTCTGGCAGCCGCCGACCTGCTACGAGCCAAGGCGTGCGTTCTGATTTCACCGGAGGCGACGACGATACAGCCGGAGTGGGTTCAGCGTCTTCTCCGCCCTGTTTACAACGACGGCTTCGATCTGGTTGCCCCCCTTTACTGCCGCGAGAAATTTGAAGGCCTACTCATGCGGAATCTCCTATATCCCATGACGCGCGCAATCTACGGATATAGGATTCATGAGCCATACGCTTCGGAGTTCGCTGTGTCCAGTCGGCTTGCAACAGATTTTCTGAACCAGGAACTTTGGAACGATGAGTGGGGCAGAATTGGCGCTGAAATTTTTCTCACCACTACCGCCATCACCGGACAATATCGCGTGTGTCAGGTTTTTCTTGGTCCAAAGGCCCCAGCAACACACCGGAGTGCTAGCGACATCGTTGCCGCTATGCGGCGGACGGTAGGCGCTCTGTTTTTTACGCTGGATCAGAATTTCTCCGATTGGAACACCATTACGGGATCTCAACCGGTATCAACCTCAGGCGATCCATGCAACGTTAAATCGGAGATGGTCCGTGTGAACCGCAAACATCTGCGTGATATGTTTGCCGCTGGGGTCGCGCAACTTGAGCCGGTTTTCCGCTCAATCCTTCTGCCTTCGACACTCTCGGAATTGCAAAGAATAGCGAGATTTGAAGTGCGCGAGTTTAAATATTCAGCAGACTTGTGGGCCAGGACTACATTCGAATTTGCCGCGGCTTATCACAAGTCTGTCATCAATCGCGACCACATCATCCAGGCACTGGTTCCTCTCTATCGCGGACGGAGTTTAGCCTTTCTGCTTGAAAATGGAGATGGCTCCAACGACGACATTGAAAACAATGTGGAATCCGTATGCTGCGAGTTTGAACGACTGAAGCCGTACCTGCTTGAAATCTGGGCTAACGGAAAGTGAGGCATCCATGCGCGAAATCATTGAGTCCGAATTGATCCAGGCCTGGCAGGAACTGGTCCGAGGATTTGCGCACTACTTGCCGCGGCTGATCGTGATGTTAATCGTCGCCTTCATCGGATGGCTGATTGCGTATTTATTGAAGATGCTGATGCGCAGCATCCTTCGCGTTACCAAATTTTCCAGGCTCTCCGAAAGCGCAGGTGCCACCCAGTTGCTGAATCAAGCGGCTCTGCCATCCTCCTCTGAACTGGTGAGCAGGTTTGTGTTTTGGGTAGCTTGGATCGGTTTCATTCTGCTGGGAGTGAGCGTCCTCGGAATTGTAGCTTTGCAGGAATACATCGCGCGATTCTTTCTCTTCCTGCCGCGCTTGTTTGTTGCAGCCCTGATTCTCTTCTTTGGAGCCCTGGCAGCTGGATTCTTGTCCCGTGCAGCGCTGCTGGCCGCGGTCAATGCCAATCTTCGCTCGTCTCGACTCTTGAGTATTTCGATTCGAATTATCGTCAGCATCTTCGCCCTATCGATGGCGTTCGAAGTATTGGGTATTGCCGAGCAGACCATGCTGATTTTTTTCGGGACTCTCTTTGGGGCGATTATGCTCGGTTTAGCCATCGCGTTCGGCATCGGGGGAAAAGATCTCGCAAGAGAATATCTGGAGAAGAGGTTCGCTACGGCGAAGAAGGATGAGAAGGAAGATGAGTTGTCCCCCCTTTAGACGATATGCCCCGTTCGTTCAACGAACCTGAGGGAACATTGCTTCACTAGAACATCTTCAACTGATTCAAGAGAATTCTGTCACGATGATCTGGATGGCGTGCCGTGATGATTTCCTCAGCCAGCACGCTCCAGTGTGTAAACGAAAACTCGGCTTCGCTGTCGTAATACAAATAATAGGAGGCTTGGCATTCTCCGCAACTCAGTTCGCATCGGCCGTCATGCATTAAGTTTCCTTTGGACGGAGTCGCACCGACTTTGACAGCTTCTGCGTGCATACACGCCGATTATGCCACCTGGCCATGAAGCTTGGTCTTGGAAAAGGCACGCGCAAATAAATCACTGGTTCATCGCAGCCAGCACACTGCGAATCAATGGCACATTGACTTTTCACTTGTTTTGGTGATCGCTGGCTGATCGGCCATCAGTCCACTACCCACTGTGCCGCATTCCCAAGTCCGTTCAGTTCTCGCACTTCCGGCACACACTCTAAGACTTTCAGGAGTCACCACGCCTTTCGGATCGCCGCGAGTCCTTGGAGATAATCCTCATCCTCGATCCTGCTCTGACTCGGACAGGAGCGTCATCATCTGTCCGACAGGGATTCCCGCAAGCTCGGCAGCTCTACCGAGCGAAGCCTCGCCTTTCTTATATCGTTCCATCGCGAATAAGACTCTGCCCCGACTGACCATGTCCCGCACGGTCTTGGAAAGATCACTCCTTTGTTCTTTTGTGAGCTGGTTCAAGAATTCAAAATTCTCACGATCCATTCGGATGCTCATCGTCTTCGTCATGTCGCTGTCTCCAGTTGGCGCCTTGCGTCTTCAAGAATTGATTTCTTGTAACGCCCATGCTTTGCCAGCCCCTCAATCTTCGCGAGAGCTTCGCTCGTTGCGAGCAATCGCTTTTCGCACATTCGCCGTCGTAAACGCTACGCCGAGCAGTCTGCACGCGTTGATCCCATTCTTGGTCATCGATGCGCAAGACCCGAGCTTTCTCCGCAAGGGCCAGCACGATAGCCTCCTACCTCCTATCCCGCGGTAGTGTCTTAACGCTGTGTTGCTGACCCTGATTTGTGGCCAGTGGATTGCGCTTTGGGCCACAGCGTTCCGCTCCAGCATTTTGCCTGAATATCCGGTAGTGCGCTATGGGTGTGTTGCTGCCCATTAGTCTTAAGCCCTACGGCCCTTGAGCCGGGAACCGACCCGTGGAAAACTATGCGGCATGGCAAAGCCTGAGCGTTACGATCCAAGCCCCCGAGAGTACATACCAGAACCAAACGACCCCGTAACGGTGGAAGGGGTACCTGGCAGACTCGTGGTGATTGGCGTAGATAAAGACAAGAAAACTGCCGTAGTGTATGCGACCACCACTCCAGTAATTCGTTATACGGTGGAATGGTCGAAGCTCTCCCGTATTGGCTAAAGCTAGAACGCGAATCAGGCCACGGGTACTGTCCTA
>DATNMU010000233.1:0-141720 GCA_035602195.1 Candidatus Acidiferrum sp. | reverse complement strand
TGCAAGTTTGCGAACCACAATCGGAGATTCTCAAACATACGCACGCAATTCTTAAGCTCGCGTCCGGCAGGGAATTGCGCTTTGTCGATCCTCGGCGCTTTGGGCGCTTAAGCGTTGCGCACGGCTTCGATGCAGGCGGTGTCGAGCCTCTGGAAGCCGATCTCGATCACTTCCTCACGCTATTTCGAGGGCGCAAGACTCCTATCAAGAGCGCACTGCTGAATCAGAAACTTCTGCGGGGGGTGGGAAACATTTACGCCGACGAAGCTTTATTTCGCGCCGGAATTCGCCCGCGCCGCCGGGCTTCTACTATCACACGCGACAAATTCGCCAAGCTGCTTTCCTCAATCAAAGAAGTGCTGAAGGAAGCGATTGCGCTCGGCGGCTCGTCCATTTCCGATTATGTCGACGCCGATGGCGAAGAAGGCTTCTTCCAATTACAGCATCGGGTTTATGGCCGGGAAGGGGAGGCGTGCCTGGTCTGCAAGTCGCCCGTGAAACGCATTGTGATTGGCGGACGCAGCAGCCATTACTGCGCGAAATGCCAGAGATAACAAAGTTCTGCTACTCTTTCTCGTCATGCCTGATTTTTCCATCGGGGTCGACCTGGGCGGCACCAACCTGCGCATTGCAGCCGTGAGCCGCGATGGGCAGCTCCTCGAGAAGGTTACGCTCGGCACCAAAGTTGCTCTGGGTCGCGACCACGTGATCACGGAAATGTGCGATGCCATCCAGCGTCTCTCGGCCCAATATGAAGAGGCAGGGAAGCTTCTCGGCGCCGGCATTGGCATCCCTGGCATCATCGATATGCAAACCGGAACGCTTCGCAAATCGGCGAACCTTCCGGGTTGGGAAGAGTATCCGGTGCGCGCGGAAATCGAACGGCGCTTGGGGGCGCGAGTGGTGCTGGAAAATGACGCTAACGTTGCTGCGCTCGGTGAGCAGTGGCTGGGTGCTGCCCGCGGCGTCCCAAACATGGCCGTGGTCACCCTGGGCACCGGGATTGGCGGCGGCATCGTACTGGAAGGCAAGATCTGGCATGGCATGAACGGAATGGCGGGCGAGTTTGGGCACGTTACGATTGAACCCGACGGCTATCCCTGCGGTTGTGGAAATCACGGATGCGCCGAACAATATGCTTCCGCCAGCGCTATCATGCGCATGGCACGCGAGGCCATTGCCAGCGGCGAAGCTCCATCATTGGCCAAGGCCGCGTCGTCGGACGCCGAATTTGGCGCGAAGTCGATCTACAATCTGGCAATTCAGGGGGATGAGCATGCCCGCCGCATCTTTCGCAGCTTTGGCCGGTATCTCGGCATACTGCTCGCCGGCCTGGTTAACGTTTTGAATCTAGATATGTTCGTGATCGGTGGCGGCGTTTCCAGTGCGTGGGATGCATACGCGCCCAACATGTTTGAAGAAATGCGGGGCCGATCTCTGGTGTACGCCGCAACCGCTCCCGCCGATCCTTTGATGAGCCAGAGTTTGATGAGCCAGAGTTTGATGAGCCAGAGTTCAGCCAATCGAGCGGGAGCCTCCGCCCAGACCGAGAGCCGTACCGAACGAAAAACCATCATTACCCCCGCCCTGCTGGGGAGCGATGCCGGGCTTTACGGAGCGGCGCGGGTGGCGGCGGTGGCTGGATAAGACTCGGGCGGCCAAAGATGCCAGATCCAATTGCTATTCGGAATTTGCCCGCCTCATTCGCTGCGCTGATGAGGCCGATAAGAAATATGAATTGGACTCGGTAGGCGGCTGCTTTTATCGTCTGCGGTACGCTTGAACCGGATGTCGCCAAGATTGATTCAGGAATCCATCCTACTGGCGCTCGTCGGGGTCGGCTCATTTTCCCGGGTCAGCCCTTGCCTCAGGGCACTGACGAGAGCATTCGTGTCCGTATTTTCGGAACTTCCAGCACAAATAAGCATTTCCAAGAACAAAGAACTGCCCATCATCCAGAACCGGGAGCACTCAAACATGACCAGACACGCAGGTAGTAAATCTCTGCGCCTGTCATTCCGATCGGCCCGCGCCGCCATCTTGCTAGGCGCGGCGTTATCAACGTTTTGCCTGGCGGACGATGGGCCGAAACCCGATCCCGCTGGCACCGCAACGGGGGACAAGACCTCCGTGGTCGACGCAGCCGGCAATCCCTTTGTGCCTCCTGAGCCTACGGATAAGACTTCTCCTGATTATGCCGCAAATAAGAAGGCATTTGATGAATATCAGGCGCAATCTGCCAAAGAGCCGTTGGCGGTCAAGCTGGCCGACAGCGTAGGGCACGTTCGGGTGGCGACAAATTTCGCGTGGACTTTGAACACCGGCTATCTGGTGTTGTTCATGCAAGCAGGTTTTGCTTTGCTGACCTGCGGACTGGTGCGAAAGAAGAATGCCGCTCACCTGATGATGCTGAACTTCGCGGCATACGTGTTTGCCTTTCTGGCTTACTACGCGGTTGGATACGCATTTCAATTCGGCGCCGTTGCCGTTAATTCTCCGCCCGCGCTCATTGGCGGGGCCCCGACACTCAATCATTTTTTAGTGGGCAGCGGGCAATGGGGATTCGTTGGCGGCAAGGGATTTTTCCTTACCGGTCCAGCCTATGACGCTTCGAGTAACTGCCTGACGTTGTTCGAAGTCGTATTCATGGAAACGGCCGGCTACATCATTGTGGGCGCGGTCTGCGAGCGAATAACGTTTTGGGCCTTCCTGATCTGCGAACTTTTTATCGGAGCGATTCTCTATCCCATCTCCGGTTGCTGGACCTGGGGCGGGGGATGGCTGTCGCAAGTCGGTTCGACGTTGAATCTCGGCCACGGCTACGTCGACTTTGCGGGATCAAGCGTAGTACACGCGGTGGGTGGTTTCTGCGCTATGGCTCTTGCGATTATTTTAGGACCGCGTGTGGGCAAGTTCGGTCCGGGTGGGAAGATTCGCGCCTTTCCCGCTCACAACATTGTTTATGTGGTCACCGGCACGTTCATCCTGCTTTTTGGATGGATGGGATTCAACCCTGGTTCCACTCTAGGCGCAACCGATCTTCGCATTTCCGTTGTTGCCGTGAATACAAACTTGGCGGCTGTGGCTGGCTCGGCAGCTGCGATGCTGCTTTGGTATTTGTGGTTCGGCAAACCGGATATAACCATGGCATGCAACGGAATGCTGGCCGGCCTGGTCGCGATTACCGCGCCGTGCGCCTTTGTGTCTCCCACTTCTTCGGTTGTCATTGGCGTTCTGGCCGGATGTTTGGTGTGTGTCGGAGTCATCTTCAACGAGCGGGTTCTTAAGATCGACGATCCCTGCGGCGCGATTTCGGTGCACGGCTACTGCGGTTGGCTCGGCGCGGTCTGCGTGGGAGTATTTGCCGATGGCGCTTACGGCGTGGGATGGAACGGTGTAGGATCGGCAACGTACCTGGACCATGCGGGCCAGGGCGTGACCGGCTTGCTGCATGGCGACACGCGACAATTTCTCTGCCAACTCATGGGCGCAACGTTGTATGCGGCTTGGGCATTCGGACTAACCTATGCGGTGTTCTGGTGCGTGAACAAAGTGAAAAGCATGCGCGTGACACCGGAAGCGGAAGAAGAAGGACTCGACGTGCCAGAGTTTGGGATGACCGGATACCCGGAAGACGCGGTGGTGACTTCGTACTGATCACCTCAGGTGCTCGGCGGCTCTTCCGCTAATCACGCGAGGGAAGGTTTCGTTGGCACTCTTGGCTTGTTGCAAGCTGTCCGCAGGCGATCGACTTCCTGTGGAGTAAGCGCGCGGAATTCGCCGGGTGGAACGTCTAGAGTAAGCGGACCGTAACGCACCCGCTTAATTTTCTCCACGTGATGGCCGACCTTCTCGAACATGCGCCGGATTTCGCGATTGCGGCCTTCGATTAAAGTGACCTCGTACCAGGGATTGTTGGCTTCTTTGATCAGCCGAATGCCGGCGGGGGCGGTCCGTACTCGGCGACCGTTATCAGTCGCAATCGATACTCCGCCGCGCAACTTCTCCAGCGCTTCGCCGGTGGGAACGCCTGAAACTTTCACCACATACGTTTTCGAAACCTGTGAAGCTGCCTTCATCAGCTTATTCGCGAGCGCGCCGTCATTGGTCAACAGCAGCAAGCCTTCGCTGGCGTAATCGAGTCGTCCCACGGGGTAAACACGCTTCTTCACGCCGCGAATCAACTGCATCACCGTAGGCCGTTTCTCCGGGTCGCTCACCGTCGTGACGTAACCTCTTGGTTTGTTGAGCAACAGGTAGACATGGTTTTGCGCACCCTGAAGTAGTTTGCCATCGACACGTATGTGGTCGGTGTCGGGGTCGGCCTTGCTGCCCAATGCGGTCACCACGGTGCCGTTCACCTTCACGTGACCGGCGCTGATCAGTTCCTCGGCTTTGCGGCGAGAAGCGATTCCGGCCGCGGCAATAATTTTTTGCAGGCGTTCAGCGGGCATTCGTACTTCCAATCTGATGTGCGGGTCGAAGGACGATCAATCTTTCTGTGCTAAGCAATCTCTTCGGCGGATGAATCGGACGAGACGGCTTCGGATTCCTGCTCGGTGTGACTAGAATTATCCGGAGCCGCATCCGCGGGAATCGGTTCCGCCTGAAAGGATTCGGCGACCAACTTCTCGAACTCTTCCATGCTCGGCAGTTCGCTAACGTCCTTCAAGCCAAAGCGCATCAGGAATTCTCTTGTAGTCTTGTAGAGAATTGGCCGTCCAATTACCTGTTTGCGGCCAGCGGTAGTGATCAGCTTGCGATCGAGCAGCGTCGCAATCACGCCGCCTGAATCCACCCCGCGAATCTCGTTAATTTCGGGCACCGTTGCCGGCTGCTTGTAGGCAATGACCGCGAGTGTCTCCAGAGCCGGCAACGACAACCGAATGGGCGGCTTCAAACTTTTGGCGAAGCTTCGCACCATTTCGTGTTGCTCAGGCTTGGTGGACATGCGATAGCCGCCTGCGACCTGGCGAATCTCGACGCCGTGATCCTGATTAGCATACTCGACTACGAGTTCTTCGAGCGTTGCGCGGACTCGCGACTTCACCTCAGCTTCATCCGCTGCGCCTTCCGCAATTACCGAATCTTTGACGAGTTGGGCTAGTTGCTCGGTGGTAATCGGCGTCTCCGCCGCGTAGATGATGGCTTCGAGTTTGGCTTTGAGACTCATAAAAATAGTGGCTAGTGGTCAGTGGCTAGCGATCAGAAAAGTCATGGCTTTGAAACTGGCCACCGATCACTGCCCACGAGCACTTGTTTCTTTATCTCCAATCGTCCCGCACCGCAGCCTGCTCCGCCATGACCGCATCGAATCCTACATGCTTGCGCACCGCAATCTCGCCGAACATTTTATCCTGCCGCACCTGGATGGCTTGCAGCCGCACCATTTCAAGCAACGCCAGGAACATGCAGACCAGCGCCTGCCGCGATTCCACGCGCATCAGAAGTTGCTTAAGCCGGATGGGCCGCGATTCGAGAGAGAGCCGCCGCCGCAGGTAGTCAATCATCTGGCCGACGGTGACCGTCTCTTCATTTACATTGATCATCGGCCGAGTGCGTACGCGTTCCAGAATTTGCTGGAACGTTTTAACCAGGTCAATCACGTCAGCCGCAATTTCCGGTTCCGTACCTTCGGCGTCCATGAATTCTTTCAGCGACGGATTGGTCAACACCGCGTCTTCGATCTGCTGCTTCTGCAAGAGCATCTGCGCCGCTGACTTGAATTTTTCGTGCTCCAGCAGCCGGTTCACCAGCTCCGTGCGCGGGTCTTCCAGCTCTTCAGCTTTCGCCGATGGATCGCGCGGCAACAGCATTTTCGACTTGATGTGAATCAGCACCGCGGCCATGTAAATAAAGTCGGCGGCAACGTTTACGTCGAGCTCGCGAATTTTTTCGACATACGCCAGGTATTGCTCGGTGATGCGAGCAATGGGAATGTCGTAGATGTCGATATCCTGCTTGCGAATCAGGTCAAGCAGTAAATCCAGGGGGCCTTCGTATACGTCGGTGACCGATATGGCAAACGGGGAATCGCTTTCTTCTTTGTTATTGTTCTTGTTCGGGCCAGACGACTTGCCGCTCGATTCTTTGGTCTGCGGCGCGCGATTCGTAACCAGCAACGGCGCGGCATCGGGTCCGCTGTCTGGGGGTGTTACGACTCTTGCTTCCATCCTACTGGGCATTTTTCACCACCGGTGACTCATACGCGAGCGACATTCCCATCGCGTCGCGGACCTCGTCCATCGTCTCGGCCGCAGCCTTTTGCGCCTTCTCTGTGCCTGCCTCAAGGATATCCCAAGCCAGCCGTGGATTCTCCTCGAATTTCTTGCGCCGCTGCTGCATCGGACTCAACAGTTGCACCAGCGCGTCGGCCGCCCAACTCTTGCACTCGATGCAGCCAATGCCCGCCGATCGGCAACCGACATTCACTTTTTCCATTGTAGCGACGTCGCTGAAAATCTTGTGCAGATCGCCGACGGGACAAACATCGGGATTGCCGGGATCGGAGCGCCTCACGCGCGCTGGATCGGTCACCATCGTTTTCAGCTTCTGCCGCAGCAAAGGCTCAGGGTCGGTCAAAAGAATAGTGTTGCCGTACGACTTCGACATCTTGCGGCCATCGGTGCCGGGCAGTTTCGGTGCGGGAGTGAGCAGTGACTTCGGCTCAGGAAAAACACTTCTACGCTGTCCGTAAAGACCGTTGAACCTGCGCGCAATTTCGCGCGTGAGTTCGACGTGTGCTACCTGATCTTCGCCAACCGGCACCACATCGGCTTTATAAATCAAAATATCGGCCGACTGCAGCACCGGGTAGCCGAGAAATCCGTACGTCCCCAGGTCTTTGTCCTGAATGTTGTCCCGCTGTTCTTTATAGGTGGGAACCCGCTCCAGCCAGCCGAGCGGCGTGATCATCGAAAATAATAAATGCAATTCCGCATGTGCCGGAACATGCGACTGAATGAAGATCACAGACCGCTCAGGATCAAGTCCCGCGGCCAGCCAGTCCAGTGCGACCTCGATCGAATTTTCTTTCACGTGCGAAGTATCGGCGTAGTCGGTGGTGAGCGCGTGCCAGTCGGCCACTTCGAAAAAGCATTGATATTCATCCTGCATGCGCACCCAGTTGGCGAGAGCGCCGACGTAGTTTCCCAGATGCAGTTTGCCAGTCGGGCGCATGCCGCTGAGCACGCGCTTCCGCAAGTTGGTTGAAAGTGTCATTGCTTTTGACGAGTCGCCACAGGGCACAACGGAGAATTAGCGCCCAAATTCACAGGTTGCAGCATCATTCGAGGTATTGTCGATACTATCACGCGCACTGCGAATTTCAGAGCGAAAGACTTTCGGGCAATCTTTTATAATGGCGCGCTCTGCTGCGCGGCGCGGGGACTCCGCGCGCTGGGTTAGAAAGGGAAACTCCAAAATGTTATGCCGAATCAAAGATCTGTTAGCGATTGCAATACTCGCCACGGCTAGTCTCGCGGCACAATCGTCTCCCGTTACGTTCGATCTCGTCATCACCAACGGCCACATCATTGATGGTACGGGCTCGCCGTGGTATTCGGGCGACGTGGGCATTCGCGACGGGAAGATTGCCGCGATTGGCAATCTCAGCGCCGCAACCCGCAAGAAAACCATCGACGCGACAGGTAAGGTGGTCGCGCCGGGATTCATCGACATGCTTGGACAATCCGAACTTTCTATTTTGGTCGAGCCTCGTTTGCCCTCTAAAATTTATCAAGGCATCACGACCGAGATCACCGGCGAAGGTAGCACTGTGGCGCCGCTCAACGACGCGATCATCCAAGCCGACCGTGCGGGCTATGAGCACTACCATGTCACTCCCGACTGGCGAAGCTTCCGCCAGTATTTCGCGCGACTCGAAAAACAAGGCATGGGGATCAACCTGGCCAGTTATGTTGGCGCTACTCAAGTTCGCCGGATGGTGTTGGGCGATGACAACAAGCAACCCACACCCGAGCAACTCGAGCAAATGAAAGCGCTGGTTCGCGAGGCCATGAAAGACGGCGCCGTCGGAGTTTCTTCGGCACTCGAATATGCACCCGCGCCCTACGCAAGGACCGAAGAGTTGATCGCCCTCGCCGCTGAGGGTGGGAAATTCGGTGGCATTTATTCCACACACATGCGCAACGAAAGCGACTCTGTGCTCGAAGCGATCGATGAAGCCTTGCGCATCGGGCGCGAGGCCCGCGTACCCGTGGAAATCTGGCACATCAAAGTTGCGGGAAAAAATAATTGGGGACGCATGCCGGAAGTTGTCGCCAAAATTAACGCAGCGCGCGCCAGTGGCGCCGATGTTACCGCCGACACCTACGCCTATACAGCATGGTTCAACGATTTCTCGGCTTTCATACCACCCTGGGCGCATGACGGGGGAACAGCGAAATTGGTAGAGCGCTTGAAAGATCCGGTCACGCGCGAACGGATTCGCAAAGAAATGCTTACGCCTTCGAAAGATTGGGATAATGAATGGCAGGAGATTCCTGGGCCTGATGCCATCCTGATTGGCATCGTGCAGAATCCTAAGATGCTGGCGCTGCAAGGTAAGCGACTGTCCGAGATCGCCAAACTGTGGAACAAATATCCGATGGATGCGCTCTTCGATTTTCTGATCGAAGATCCGAACGCCGGCGTGGCAGTGTTTGGCATGTCGCAGCCGGACGTGACTCTCGCACTGCAACAGCCCTGGGTTGCGATTGATAACGATTCGTCCGGGACTTCACCGGAGGGAATTTTGGGCCAGGAGCATCCACATCCCCGCGCCTATGGAACCTTCCCTCGCATTCTGCGCAAATATGTTCGCGGAGAGAGAGCTCTGACTCTGGAAGATGCCATTCGCAAAATGTCAGCGCTGCCGGCGCAACGGATGCGGCTGACCGATCGCGGCGTTCTTAAAGCTGGCATGTGGGCTGATGTTGTCATCTTCGATCCCGCGACTGTGCGTGACGTTGCAACCTTCGATAATCCGAATCAGCTTTCCGTGGGGATGGAGTACGTGCTGGTGAACGGCGTGGCGGTGATTGAGCAGTCGAGAATGACGGGAGCACTGCCGGGAAAGGTTTTGCGGGGCGCAGATTACGTGCCGTAGTTGCCGCCTACGGTTTCAATTGCGCCTGCGTTTCGGCCGCGGGGATGACGAGCACTCGGGGATCGGCGACCGTGCCGGTGATGGTGTAACTTAGTGAACTCGCCCCGGCTTTCGAGTCCTTGCCATATTGGAGTTTCAGATCGAGCTCTCGGCCTAAGCTTGTCACGCCGCTAATTTCGTACGCCCCCGAAGGCGAAAATAGTTTTCCTTTTTCGATTTCAATTTTTCGGTCACGTATGCGGGCGGAGCTTTGCCAGCGATCGACCCGCAATGCCCCCTCATCATTTGCCAGGGATATATGGGGAAAAACAGAATCGCGCAAATCGAATTGCAGTTCGCCCTCAACCGATTGCCAGAATGCGGTGGCGTCCGCGCCCGAGGCCGTGACCTGATAAGTTCCGCTGGCCGTTCCTGAGACCCAAGGGTCATGCATGGCATCGGCTGCCTGCTGCAGTGAAATCCCCGTCATCGTGCCGCTGCCGGCATAGACCGGACTGCTGGCGGTGAAATCCGCATGCCAGTCGCCGCGATATTTTCCGCTCAGCAGGTCGGCGCTCAAGTTTGAGATCTTCAGTTTTCCGCGATCGAGATCAAGCGAAGCGGAAACTCGCGTCGCGATCAGGTCATGAATCAGGAGGCGCCGAGCATTTATTTTTCCCGATGCATGCAGGCTCTCGAGAAACGAAGGAGCTTTCGATTCGGCCGTGCCCAGTATTTGGTACCAAGGGCGCTCTTTTCGTGGCGGACTCAGCGATTCGTAAAGATCGCTCAGGGCAATCTCTTCAGTATTCAAATTGAAGCGGGTGAGGCACGCTCCGGGTGTTCCGCAGCCTCGCGGGAGGACTATCGTACCGGTCCAGCGGGTGCCTGCGGCCTGCGCGATCAACTTTTCCAGGCGGACGTCGTCGTGGGTCAGTAACAATAGTGCTGAAGAAATTTCAATCGGCTTCTCTACTCCTCTCGCTGAGGCACGTACGTTATGCAGTTGCACCGTGCCTGTCATTTCGGGCAAAGAAAAGCCCGAAGAAGTCTCAGAGAGGCCTTTTGCCCAGGCTCCTGTGATACGCAGGTCAATCTGCGCCGCACCCTCTATATCCGCTTTTACTGCGGGCAGACCAACCAGTCCGGCGAGATGCAGAGTGCGTGACACTTCTCCATCTCCGCGAACAAAAATTCCGTAACCCGACCGCGCTACCCAGCCTTGCGCTTGTGCAGGCACGGGGCGTCCGAGCGCGACTGGAAAAGGACCGAACTCGACGTGCAATTCGTCAGGAAATCCTAAAATCTCATCATCTGGCTTGCGAGCCGTTCCAACTCCAGATCGCGCATGAGCGGCATGTTTGGTCAGCAGAAACGGAATGTTCTTTGGAGCGAACTCCGCTTTAGTATTCGTCGAACGGACATGAAGATTGGCAATCATGCCGCGACCTTCAAACTCCGGCCCAAGTAGCGACTTCGCATCTTGCTTGACGACGAACTCGCCTTGCACAGTTCCGCTCGATAAAAGATCCGTCGGCAAATCTTTTTTGGCGCGACGGCCCAGTTGCACCGCGGCGTTTACAGGGACATTTTCGAAATTCAATGCCAGCTCGATCTTGCGAGTCGCGGGAAGGCCGGCCTCGCCGCGAAGCGCAATCAGGCCATCACCGACCGGCGAACTGCACAGGATGTCACGCATCATCCCTTCCACGGACCTATAGACGGCATCGCAGTGCGTAGCGAGCCGCAGTCCCTCGCTGCTGGCGATGTCGTAACGGTGGAAATTTTGGACGGAGGCGTCGGCGGCCACCTTCATGGCCGAAGGCTTGCCATTTAAATTTGCCTGTAGAAGGACTTCGCCGCGCCAGCCCTTATCCGTACCGGAAAACAACTTAGTGAGTTGACCGAGTTGGGCACGTTCCCATTGAAACGTGAACTGCAGCGGTGTTTCGCGAAGAGTTTCGGAGCGCTGCCAGGTGCCGCTCATCTGCAACGTCCCGGTGTCGCTCAGGCTCATGTCGGTGCGCAGAGGTGATGCTTTCAGCCGTGTTCCCCAAACGTTTTCCGATTCCTGCCACAGTGCGAAATCCGCAGTCAGCAGGGCGTAGGGCTTTTTCTCCGGACCTGATTTGAAATTGATGCGGCCTGAACTTGCCTCGATATAGGGGAACCCTGGACGCGCTTCGGATTTCGATTTCGCTGTCGGTGCCAGCGGAGTTCGCGCGGCGCGCTCTAGCAGAGCGGCCCAGTTCCAGCGTCCATCTTGATTACGCACTAAATTAAGACTAGGTTCCGTCAGTTCCAGGCGGGCAATATCGAGCCGTCCGCGCAAAAGCGTTGTAATGCGCACTGCGGCGGTGACTTCCCGAGCGCGCAGCATGGGCTCCGCTCCGAAGGCAGGATCCTCGTAGATGATCAGATTTTCCAGATCGAAACCGAGAGGAAGAAATCGCAAGTGGACCGAACCAATCTCAACCCGGCGCGCCAGCGCATTGCTGATGGAGTTCGCAATGCGCGTTTTCAGCCGCGAAACGCCGGGGCGCACCAGGAATAGAGCCAGCAGCACCAACACTGCTACGATCACAACCCGGCGCTTGGAAGAAGAAAGACTCACCGCACTACTTTCAGCGTTCGCCCCCAGCGCGTCTCGTCAAAGAAGTGCAACACCACGTGCGCCAGGAAAACAACCCGTTCCCAGAAATCAGTTTTGCGATATTGGTCGCCTGGAGTTTCAAACGACCAATAGATGAACATGGGCCGCCCGATCACATTTTCCTGCGGAATGAAACCCCAATAGCGGCTGTCCAGGCTGACCCCCCGATGGTCGCCCATGGCAAAAAGATGGCCGGGCGGCACCACCAAGTCGTCTCCCTGAACGTGCGAAGGCAGATCGACGATCCAGTCCGGATAAACCCCATTTTCGTAAGATGGCGGCACCGCCGGAAAATTGTTGCGATAGAAATCCTGCGGAGAATCCTGATCGTGGTCAATGTAGGGCTCGTTCAAAGCTTGGCCATTACGATAGACGATTCCATCGCGCAGATGAATACGATCGCCGGGTATGCCGATGATTCGCTTGACCACATAAGTTCCGGCGTCGTGCGGGTCGGGATGCAGAAACACGACGATATCGCCCCGGTGCACTTCCCGGTAGGGAAGGACCGGCCCGATCCACGGAGTCTTAGGCGCAAACTGGATGCGGTTCACAAATACGTGGTCGCCGATCAGCAGCGTGTTCTCCATGGAACTGGAGGGAATCTCGAACGCCTGCACCACGAAGGTGATGATGAATAATCCAGTCACCAGCACTGCGGCCAGAGAAGCCAAAAACTCGACCGTGGTCTCGCGCGGTTTTTCTTCGACTTCTTCTTTTACCTGATTGTCTTTTTTCGCCACGATGATCAATCCATCCTTAACTTTTTTTCTTCTTGACGGCTTTTGCGGCGCTCGATCAAAGGCTTCAATTCACCAGCCGCAGAGTACGGTCCCAACGCGTGATTTGGAAGATGTGCGTGACCGCGTAGGCGAAGTGATACAGTTTATCACCCGCACTAGACGGGGCGATTACATCTCCGTCAGCTCCTCGCACCGACCAGTAGATCAACAGTGGCCGGCCGATAATGTTCGTTTGCGGCACAAATCCCCAGTATCGGCTGTCGTAACTGTCGTCCCGGTTGTCTCCCATCACAAAATAATTTCCTTGCGGAACGATGAGCTGACCATCCTCGACCAGTTTGCGGAGCAATACCCACCATTCCGGAGTCTCGCCGGGGGCAACATCCAGCCGCGGGAAATCGTCACGGAACAAATCGGTGCCCGGCCGGCCGAAGTGTGCGTACGGCTCTCTTAACGCTGTTCCATTGACGAACACCTGCCGATTCACCAGCCGGATACGATCTCCTGGCACGCCAATTACGCGCTTCACAAAGTGCTGCGCCGGGTTCACGGGATAATGAAACACCACAATGTCGCCCCGATGAATGCGACGGTAGGGCATGATGTAGTCCCCGAGGCTGCCACCTCCATAGCAGAGTTTATTGACCAGCAGGTAATCGCCAATCAGCAGCGTATTCTCCATGGAAGGAGAAGGAATCTGGAACGCCTGCACCACGAATGTAATCACAAACACAGCGATTATGATTGTTCCGAGCAGTGATTGCAGCGAACCGGTAACGCCCGATCCAACGGCCCATGTTGCTGTGTGATCCTTGGGGAAATTCATTACTCCACTTATTCCGTCGCTCTTTTATCCGGAAATGCTCTATCCGGCGGCCGGGGTCCGCGAGCCAGCTTGGTCGGGGTCGATAGCGGCCGCGATGCCAGGTAAGAAAGCAATTGCCGCGCGGCGTCTTGCTCCGCGGTTTTTTTCGTGGAACCCTGTGCGCGCCCCACAAATTCCGCCTGGCCTTCGCCGCCCTGCGGCTTCAAACGGACTTCGACGGTAAACGTCTTGCTATGCTCCGGCCCCGCTTCTTGCACCAGGACATAAGTCGGCTGCGCCAACCCAAGACCCTGCAGAGTTTCCTGCAGGGCCGATTTAAAGTCGTTCATGGGAAGGGCTCCGCCATCGCGTTCCATTCGTTCCAGTTCTGGGGCGAGGATCTCCTGCAGAATGAAATCGCGGGCCGGCGCCATTCCGCCATCCAAGTAGAGGGCCGCGAGTACGGCTTCCAGGGCATCGACCAGTAGCGCGGTCTTGCTGCGTCCACCGCTTTTCTCTTCGCCCCGGCCTAGGCGGAGATAATGACCCAGTTCCAGACGCTGAGCTACCGTCATCAAATGACGCTCGCTCACCACATGAGCCCGCAGCTTGGAAAGCTCGCCTTCGCGAAACTGAGGGAAGCGCTGAAATAATTCTTCGCTGGTCACGAGGGATAGAATCGCATCCCCCAAAAACTCCAACTGCTCGTTGTCGTTGACCTTAAATTTGTTTTCGGCCGACTGTTGCGACTCCAGCTCTCGGGCCTGAGAACTGTGCGTGAGGGCCTGCTCAATCACCGCCCGCTGGCGGAAGTGGTAGCCTAGGGCTGTTTCCAGCGCGGTAATTTCGCGTTCTTTCATGATGGAGCTGCAAACGACGAAGCGGCCTTGTTAAACAGCCCAAGTCACTTTTTGGCAGCGGGTGCACCGCCGGTCAACTGTGTTAGGCGGTCCTTCTCCTTGCGCGCCGCGTCGCCAGCATTCGTGCCTTCTTTGGTCAAATCGACTGCCTGATTGGCGTACTTCAGGGCTTCGGGATATTTGTTCTGCATATCCAACGCCACCGAGAGCCGGAAGACGGCAATGGGATCCACTTGCTGCGGGAAGGCGTCAATCGACTTTCGCAAATTCCCTTCGGCATCTGCCCAAGCTTTGGCGTTGAAATCGATCGTCCCGAGTATGGCATACGCGTCAGAGCGCAGGAATGACTTAAACGCATTCAGTTGTTCGGGAGGATAACCCGCGCTTGGAACATCGGTATCGATCGTGACCAGCGCGCGCTGTGCGTTCTTCTTCGCTTCGGCCAGGCGTTGATCCCGGTCCAGGTCGGTATCGTGGGTGCGCTCCGCCAGTACCTGCGCCACACCCAACAACGCCTCGGGATCGTCGGCGTCATATAACAGGATTTTCTGTGCCATCTCCATCATCTTGTCGGCATTATTCGCCTGCTGGTAGCTGTGCATCACCGCTTTATAGAGCACAGGCCGCAACTCGCTGTCGGGAAATTTTGTAGCGAAATCGTTTGCCGCCTTCTCTTGCGCTGCCGGATCAGTCAACGCCACTGCGGCTTTATAGGCATCGAATTCGGGTTGTGTCTTAGCCTGGGGCGGACGCTTGCCGGCGGGCGCTGCGGCCTGTCCCGCCGCTTGCCCAGTAGCCGGCGCGCCCTGCGCCGGCTGGCTCTGCCCGAAACCCAACGTCCCTATTCCCAGCATCGCGATAATGATCGCTGCTCGCTTCATGCTTTCTCCTTGGCTTGCCCAGCATTCATTCCAATTTTCAACACCAGATTCCGATGTTTCTTTGTCACAGCAGTGAAACTGTGACCGCGGGTCCGACTGATAGCCCGCTATTGCGGCTTCGCCGGGGGCTCATAGGCTTGCTCCAAACCTTTTTCGGCCGCCGCCTTGATCTCCGGCAATCTTCCACCAGCATTCAATGCGGCTTGATATTCCTGAAGCGCACCTTCGCGGTCTTCTTTCATGTCCAGAATTCTTCCTAAGTATACGTGCGACCAACCTAGCACCGTCGGGTCGCTCGACGCTGCGATCGCTTTCTGAAAATTATCCTGAGCGCCCTCTCTGTTCTTATTAGCGACAGCCACTTCCGCCAAGATGAACAGCGCCCGGCCCTGATCGCCTATTTTCTTGTCCAAGGCCATCTGCGCGAGTTCCTGCGCGCCCTTGGGATCGCCCGCAGCCAGTCGCTTCTCTGCCGTCACCAGCATCCGCCGCTCTTCCGGACGCGACAGGCGGACCAGTTCCGGCGCAGCCGCACTGGCAAACTGCACCTCCGACGCCGCCTTTTCTTCTTTCTTCAAGTCCACGTTATCGAGGAATGCGCTATAAGCGCCGCGAATGCCGGCGGGATCTTTTTCAAAGGCGGTGATCGCGTTATAAAAATAACGCGTCAGAATGTAGCCTTGCTTTACCGCGTCATCCACAGCCTGGGCGCGCATCGCTTCTTCGCCCTTGCTGCCTGTGGTGCGGATCTCTATGGCACGAACGAGACATTCGGTCACCAGAAGCGAAATATCCGTCTTAAAGCTTTGCTCTAGCGGCGCACGCCGCACCGATTGCAGCAGAGGTTCGAGGCGCTTAATCGAACTGTAGTGTTTCTCCGCCAGCGGATCCATTTCGTAATGCAAGAAAGTATGCCGGATCTGATCCATCTTCAGGGCTTGCGGCGGCGCTCCTGCGTGCGCGGGCGGAGCGGGGAAGATGACCACGTAATAGGCCGAACCGTAGTTTCGCGCATCCGTCTCATTCGGTGAACCCATGAAGTCCAGATAGATCGTGAACGTCCGTCCCAGATATTGCGACGAGGGCTGCTTCAAATATATTTCGGTATCGAACACCATCTTGGCCAGCGGTTCGTGATAGCGATTCATAGCGGCGGCGTAGTCTTTGCGGTGCCGCTCCCAGATCGCGTGCAAGTCCGCCTTCTCGTAGAAACGCTCCAGCACCGTACCGAAGGGGGCGATCAGCGCCGCGTCCGGGGGCAACTCGTCGACTTTCAAACGCGGCATAAAGTGTGGAGGGCCGTCCATGTACAGAGCGAGCGATATGTACTGCGAGAGGTTGCGATTGGCATCCTTCGACGCTACATGGTTCTGGTAGTAATCGCACACTGCAGCGCGAGCCGCTTCCGCCTCCGCAGAATCGTGCAAAACCCTCTGCACTTCGGAGCGTACATTGCTGCGCGTCGCGTCGGAGATGGCTAAATCCTGGTCATAGCCACAAGCGTTCAGGGCTGTGAGCACGGAAAAAATCGTCTCGCTGCTGTCCAGTGTGATCGGAATCTGGTTCTGCGCCAAACAGAATGGCATCCACAGCCCCCCCAAAAGGGCCGCACAGAACGTGCTTCTCAATCGAAAACTCAGGAAACCCTCCAAGGAGTGGCCGCGCCCGGCGCGGAACAACTTCCAAGTGTAAGGACTTCGCGGCGGAGGGTCAAACGGGACGGGGGGATTAAGCGGCGGCTAGATCGCGATGAAAATACGTTCCACCCTTCAACAATGCTTCCACGGCTTTCAGAACGGACCGGACGTCCGCTTTCTGGCAAAGGCCCTTGATTCCAGCGCTCTTGGCTTCTTCTTCTAATTGTCGCGAGGGGTCAATCGTTATCATGAGGACGGGCGACTCCGGATGCTGCTTGGACAAGCATCGGCCAGCTTCGAGTCCATCCATGCCCGGCATTAAGAAATCCATCACCGTGACGTGAGGAGCGTGCTCCTCCCACGTCTCAAGCGCACGGCGGCCATCCTCGGCTTCACCTACGACGGCCCAGTCTTTCGTCCTCTCGAGTACGATCCGGAGGTGAGCTCGCATCATCGCATTGTCCTCAACCAGGAATATACGAACCATGCCACGTCCTTCCAGTACTGTCACAGAACGGAGGGAGCGGCCGCCGGCTAAGCATCTTCAAATCGCTTTCGCTAAGTTCAAGGTATCGCCTGAACGTGCCTGAACGCTATACAGTTAGAACCTTATGAAGCGCCCAAATCGCAGCTATTTTCGAGTCCTCAATCAATGGTCGACGGGTAGGGTGTGAAAGGTATGCGGAATCTAAAACTGATTCTCTCTTACGACGGGTCAGATTTTGCTGGCTGGCAGATTCAGCCTGACGGCGCGACGATTCAGGGGACACTCGCCGCAGCAGTTGGCCGAATTACCGGCGAAACCGTGTTGCCACAAGGGTCGGGACGCACGGATGCGGGTGTGCACGCGCTGGCGCAAGTTGCAACCTTCGCCGCGGAGTCGTCGGTGCCAACGGGGAATTTCATCAAGGCATTGAACGATATTTTGCCGCCGTCGATACGCGTTATGGATGTGCAGGAAGTGGCTCCCGAATTTCATGCGCGCAAGTCGGCACGCGGCAAGACTTATCGATACAGGATCTATCGCGAAGCAATTTGTTCGCCGTTTCTAGCCAGATACGTGTGGCATTATCCTTATCCGTTGAATGAGCAATCGATGGCTGCAGCGGCGGCAAGGGTGCAGGGCGAACATGATTTTAGTTCGTTCGCTGCTGTTGATGCGGAGCGGGGGCGAGATATTCCGGTCTCAAATGTGCGTCGAATTTTGTCGTCGAATTGGGAACGGCAGGGTGACGAGTTGGTTTACACGGTAAAGGGATCGGGCTTTCTGCACCACATGGTGAGAAATCTGGTGGGAACGTTTATCCTCGTGGGAAAGGGAACGCTGAAGCCCGAAGACGTGACGCGGATTCTCGAGGCTCGGGATCGTTCGGCGGCGGGGGCAACTGCCCCTGCGAGTGGGCTGTATCTGGTGAATGTGGAGTATTAACGGCCGGGTGTCTTGAAGTTGATGGCAAGAACGCAGCGGGCTACGTTTCTGCGGATTTATTTGGCATGGCTACTGATTTACAGATCGGGGTGCGGAAGGTTTCGTCGGTGAATCCTGCCACCGGCGAGGTTCTGGGTGAGTGGGAATGCGCGGATGAGCGAGAGGTTCTTGCTACAGTCGCGCTGGCCCGTGCTGCGCAGCCGGCCTGGGCAAAAATTGGCGTTGCAAAACGAGTCGCTATTCTGCGCGAGTTTCAACAGGGCCTGCTGGAGAAAAAATCAGAAATCGCGGCAGTAATTACTCGCGAGGCCGGCAAACCGCTGGCCGAAGCTCTAACCACCGAAGTACTGGTGGTACTGGATGCAACGCGCTTTCTGATCGACAATGCCTATCGATTGCTGCGCGAAGAGAGGCTTCCACATGGAAATCTCGTCACCAAGTTGAAGCGCGGCCGGTTGATCCGCGAGCCTTACGGTGTGGTTGGTATCATTTCGCCGTGGAATTATCCGCTTTCGATTCCTGCTACGGAAACGCTGGCGGCGCTGGTGGCGGGAAACGCCGTTGTTCTGAAGCCCTCGGAATTTACTTCCCTGGCGGCGTTGGAACTGAAGTCCCTCTTGCATGCGGCAGGTGTGCCCAACGATATTTTTCAGGTACTCGTGGGCGACGGAGCAACTGGCGCGGCTCTCATCCACTCGCAAATTGACAAACTTATCTTCACTGGCAGCGTAGTCACGGGCAAGCGCATTGCGGCAATTGCTGCGGAGCGCTTGTTGCCGGTAATCCTGGAGTTGGGCGGAAAAGATCCCATGCTGGTGCTCGATGACGCCGATGTGGACGTGGCTTCTAGCGCAGCCGTGTGGGGAGCATTTGTGAATGCCGGTCAGACTTGTTTGTCGGTCGAGCGCTGTTACGTACACCGCAGTTTGTACGAAGCATTTCTGAAAGCGTGCGCGGAAAAGACAAAGAAGCTTAGGGTTGGGCTTGGGACCGATCCCGAAACCGACGTAGGGCCGATGATCCACGGACGGCAGTTGCGGATTGTAGAGGAACACGTGCAAGACGCGGTGGCGCGAGGGGTGAGAGTTCTATCCGGCGGTACCCGATTGCCAGATGTTGGTGCGAATTTTTATGCGCCGACTGTGCTGGCTGATGTGACGCACGACATGCGCATCATGCGAGAGGAAACCTTCGGTCCCGTCCTTCCGGTGATGGCGTTCGATAGCGACGACGAGGCCGCGCGCTTGGCTAATGATTCGGAGTACGGCCTTGCCGCGAGCGTATGGACGCGCGACGCAACGCGCGGTGAAAAGCTTGCGCGGCGCATTCAAGCCGGTACGGTCATGGTAAACGACGTAGTGTCATGCTTCGGTATCAGCGAGGCCCCGCACGGAGGCGTTAAATCGAGCGGCATTGGCCGCGCTCATGGCCGCTTCGGCCTGGGTGAGATGGTGCGCCTGAAATATGTTGATGTCGATCGCATGCCCGGAATGAAAAAAGTCTGGTGGTATGGTTACGGCGCAAATTTCTCGCGGCAGATGAAAAGTTTTCTTGATTTCCAGTTTGCGCGAGGATTTGGTAAGCGGCTCGGCGGTTTGCTGCTCTCGCTGCAGGTAATGTGGCGCAAACGGTTGTAGGCTGGAAACCGCGTAACTACATGACTCGAAGAGCTGAGGTTAAGCCGATGAGCGATTTACCTTCCGATCCGAAACGTGAATTGCTGCGGCACGCGCTGGCTACTCTCGCGTATCGTGGGGGCAAGGCGACCCGCAATGCGCCGGAGGGCTTTGCTGACTTTCATCCCGGCGAGGGTGTCCGTGCGCCCGGACGGATTCTGGCACACATGGGCGATCTGATGGATTGGGCGATCTCGATTGCAATCGGAAAGCGCGAGTGGCGCGACTCCAAGCCCCTGTCCTGGGAGGAGGAATCGCATCGCTTTTTCGCGTCGCTGAAAAAATTCGACGACTATCTGGCTTCGAGTGAACCGGTCGCTACTTCGCCAGAAAAGCTACTGCAAGGGCCAATAGCCGATGCGCTGACTCATGTTGGCCAGATTGCAATGCTTCGGCGCATGGCTGGTGGACCGCTGAAGGGCGAGAGTTATTACGAGGCCGAAATTGCTACTGGACGAGTAGGCGCAGAGCAGGCCAAACCGAAAAGAGAATTTTAGCGGCTTTGTATTACGACTCGCGTCGTGATTGACACTCCTGAAACACTCGCCATGACCTTTGTCGTCGGTTTAACGCTTCGAGTACAATGACGCTCGTAAGGCCGATCCAGCGGCGTCAGCGCCGCGAGAGCGAGGGCAAGTCCTTTGGCCACTGGCGAAATCACAACTTCCGGCACGCAAACTCCGGCGCAACTTCCGCACCATAAAGTGAAGATCAAGAAAGCGGGGCAGCGCGCCTGCAATGAAAAAAATGAAAAGGGAAAATTCTGCGGCGGCCATTTGAAGCGATGGTCCTACTGGACTGACGTGATCGAGCAAGCCTGCGGCGATGCTGAAAAAGCCTGGGGTCCTGATGCCGAAGTGTACCGCTGCGAACATTGCCAGACCCTGTATTTGCCGAACCCCGCAGAAGCGAAGGTGAATGTTGCGGGGCAGGGAATGAAGTCCGTATTTGGACTGACGTTGCCGCCGAAAGAAAAAACCAACTCTTAGCTTGAGCCAATCAGCTGAGCGGTTGGGTTTGGGGATGCCTTCCCGGCACAGCTGAGATCCGTGCGCAGTTGAGCTAAAAGCTAAGAGCCAAAAGCTGTTCGCATGAACACTTCCGACCTCATCTACGACTGGAACAATGCTTGGCCGCCGGAGTTGAAGTTGTCCGGGCCAGTGCTGCTCAATGACGAGAGCCTGCGCGATGGCTTGCAGTCGCCGTCGGTGCGTGATCCCTCGATTCCCGAAAAAATCGAAATCCTTCATCTGATGGAAGCTTTGGGAATCGACTCGCTCGACCTGGGATTGCCGGGCGCGGGCGTACGGGCAGTGGAACACGTGACTGCACTGGCGCGGGAGATTGCCTCGCACAAGATGAAGATTCGCGCCAACTGCGCAGCGCGAACACACGAAAACGATATTCGCCCCATCGCCGAGATTGTTCAGAAAACCGGACTGCCCATCGAAGCGGCGACATTCATTGGGTCGAGCCCGATTCGAAGATTCACTGAGGGATGGACCGACGATTTTCTCTTGCAGACTAGTGAGAAGGCGGTCAAGTATGCGGTCTCGCTCGGTCTCGAGGTGATGTATGTCACCGAGGATACCAGCCGTTGCGATCCCGAGACCGTGAAACGGCTGTATTCGACCGCGATCGATTGCGGCGCCCGCGCGATTGTAATTTGCGATACCGCTGGCCATGCCACGCCCATGGGCGCGATGGCGCTGGTCCGTTTTGTGATGGATCAAGTGGTGAAGCCTTCCGGGGAAAAAATTCGGGTCGACTGGCACGGTCACAGCGATCGTGGGCTTGCGATTGCCAACTCGTTCGCGGCGGTGATCGGAGGGGCGAATTGTGTTCATGGCTGCGCCGTCGGACTCGGCGAGCGCGTGGGCAATACGCAGATGGATCAAATGCTGGTGAATCTCAAGCTCATGGGAATTGAGCCGTGGGAGCAGCAGGATTTGACGAAGCTGAAGCAATATTGCCAGGCGGTTTCGCGCGCCACCGGAGTGCCGATTCCGGCAAATTATCCGGTCGTAGGCGATGACGCGTTTCGCACGGCTACCGGAGTGCACGCATCGGCGATCATCAAAGCGTACAAAAAGAATGACGTGGTGCTCGCCAATACAGTTTATTCGGGTGTGCCTTCGCATCTGTTCGGGCTGGAGCAGATCATCGATATCGGACCCATGAGCGGAAAGTCGAATGTACTGTTCTGGCTGGAGCGGCGCGGCATTCCGGCGAACGATGACCTGGTCGATCGCATCTATCAGCGTGCCAAGGCCAGCGATCACACCTTGAGCGATGCGGAAATCGCGGAGTGCCTGCCGGCGACGGCGAAACAGAATTGAATCCCTGACGAACTGAATCTCATCCTCACAGAAATGCGGTCTGAGCCTATGAAACATGCGATTCTCGGAGCTGGCGGCGTCGGCGGCTTGATCGGCGCTTGTCTCGCGCACGCTGGCGCTTCCGTCACGCTGGTGGCGAGACGCGAGGCACTTGCGCAATATCCGAAGCAACTTAGCCTGGAAAGTCCGTTCGGCAAATTCACTGTGGATGTTGCTGTCGCCGCCGAGATGCCTGCGGTCGATGTAGTTTGGATCACGGTGAAGGCTACACAACTTGACCAGTCGCTCACGGCGCTGAAAAATCCTGAGGGAGTGCGGGCGATCGTACCTCTGCTCAACGGCATCGATCATGTGGCGTTGCTTCGCGGAAAGTACGGGGCGAATCGCGTGATCCCCGCAACCATAGCGGTGGAGACCGAACGCGTGAGTCCAGGTCATATTGTTCATCGTTCTCCGTTTGCGCGGCTGAATGTACTGTCGGCGGGCAAGCCATTGCTGGCGGACACTCTCGATCAGCTTTCGAAAATCGGTTTCATCTGCCGCTTTATCGACGATGAGCCAACCCTGATGTGGGGCAAGCTGGTTTTTCTGGCACCGTTTGCCTTGACCACGACGGCGGCGGATAAAACCGTGGGCGAGATCCTCGCTGATCCGGAATGGCGAAGTCTCGGCCTGGCATGTGTGCGAGAAGCGTGCGCAGTTGGCGTTGCCGAGGGTGCGAAGGTCGATGCTGACGCTGTACTCTCGGGAGTGCAAGGCATGCCTGCCGGCATGCGTAGCTCAATGCAGAAGGATGTCGACAAGCACAATGCTCCGGAGCTGGATGCCATCGCTGGACCCATTCTGCGCGGCGCGCGGCGTCACGGAATTGAAGTTCCGGCGACGAATAAGCTGGTAGCCGGGGTGGAGAAAAGGGCTGGCTACAAAGAGAGTTTGCTGGCGTAGATCCGGAGCGTAAAATTTTTCGGATCAAATTCGCAAAATCTCTCGAATCAAGGGGATAGAAGGGTCGCCAAATTTTTGATCTGACTAAAATTTTGATTCTAAAGATTTTATCGGTAAAATCTCTAGAATCAGTTACTTGCGGAACGCTTTTCGAAGTTCCGGTAGTCCCCCGCCTAATTAACCACTCAATTGTGAAAGAACGGGACGCTTGTTTTCAGGGCGGCGCTTCGTCCGCTAACTCATGATGACGCGGGTGAGCAATGGAGGCAAGGTTGGACGTCACAATGAGGCTGCGGAAAAGCGCTAATCAAGCTCAGAATGGTTCGTCGGGTTCGGTTGGTTCGTCTTCCGTCGGCGCGTCGAGGGGCAATGGCAGCTTCTTTTCGGCGGCGGGGCGGGCTTTCTTGAAGGTGGCGTCGAGAAGGGGAAGGGTTCGGTTCAGAGAACGCCTTGCGTCGAATCGCGGTGATGGATGGAGAGATGTTAGGGATCCTTCGACTTCGCATTGACTTCACTCCGTGAAGTCAATGCTGCGCTCAGGATGACAATTTTCGTCGTGTACTTTTGTTTGCCTACATATTTTATTTTTCTACATAGGAAGCGTGGCTCATGTTTACTTCGCGACCGGTTGGATTTGTGAAGAGTCCGTACAAGGACGCGGGTCAGGTTCCCAAGGGGCTTGGTGCCAAACACGAGGCGGAGGGCGTGCTGGTGATTCTTCCGGAGTTTGAGTTGGGACTTACTGATATCGAGGGGTTCTCTCACCTGTTTGTCCTGTGGGAGTTTGATCGCTCGCATGAGTTTGAACTGCTAGGAACGCCGCCTTCCGACAATCGCGCGCATGGCGTGTTTGCGACGCGGTCGCCGCGGCGTCCTAACCCGATTGGTCTGACGGTGGTTGAATTACTTCGGCGCGATGGCGTCGAACTGTATGTGCGGGGCGTCGATATGCTGGATGGGACTCCGATTCTTGATATCAAACCGTTGCTGTCTGGGATTGCGACGGAAAGGCTGCGGCGCGGGTGGTTGGCGGAGGCTGAGGGACGGAAGAAGTGAAGATGGTTGAAGCAAAATCCCCAGAGAGATGGGGTCGTGGAATCCCACTTCTCGCAAAGAACGCGAGAAATGGGCACCCAGATTTCGTAGTTGGCGAACGTTACGAACGTCCATTTCTTGCCAACCCAGCCGGTAAGCTCCATCACTGCGACGGGGAGGATGCGGTTTCCGCCCAAGGTAATCGCCATTGCCTTCCACGCGTTGTAAGATGACGCATTATCTATTCATGAGCCCCACTCCCCCACGCGGCGACATTCCTGAGGTTGCGCCTACGGTGCAGCAGGAAGTGGCGCGTCTGGCGGCTTCGCCCGAGGTGCGGTCGGCGTACAACTGGCTGCGCACGCAGGAGCCGCAACTGGCGCAGTGGCAATTGGAGATGGCGCGGATTCCGGCGCCTCCGTTTGGCGAGTCGGCGCGCGGGGCGTGGCTGGCCGAGCGCTTTCGCGAAGTTGGCCTCGACGACGTCCGCATGGATGATGTGGGCAACGTGTTCGGAGTTCATCCTGGATTCGGGCAGCGCTACGTAGCGCTGAGCGCGCACATCGATACGGTGTTTCCCGCGAGTACGCCGTTGAATGTTCGCCAGCAGGGAAGCCGGCTGTATGGCCCCGGAGTGTCTGACAACGGCGCTGGAGTCACAGCCATGCTGGCCATCGCGTCGTTGCTGCGCGCGGTGCGACTGCGGCATGCGCTGCCCTTTGTCTTTATTGGAAACGTGGGGGAAGAGGGCGAAGGCGATTTGCGCGGCATGCGGCACATTTTTTCCACGCCGCGCTGGAAGGATTCCATCGCCTACAGCGTTGTGCTCGATGGCGCAGGCGCGGACACGGTTGTTGCCGAGGCTCTCGGCAGCCGCCGTTTCGAAGTGATCGTCCGCGGCCCGGGTGGACACTCGTGGAGCGATTTTGGTGCGCCCAATCCAATCGTAATTTTGGCACGCGCCGTCGACACGTTCACGTCGACTCCCGTGCCGACTGCGCCGAAGACTACGTTCAACATTGGAGTGATTCGCGGGGGGACCTCGGTGAATTCGATTCCCGAGTCCGCCAGCATGAAGGTGGATATCCGGTCGACGTCGATGACGGAAATGGAACGGCTGGAGCAAACGCTGCGGCTGGCGCTGAATCGCGCGGTGGAAGACGAGACGCTCGCCGCCGAGATGCGCTCGCCGATGCCGAAGCGGCCATCGGGAGTGAATTGCGAAGTGGTCGCGATCGGCAACCGCCCGGCAGGAGAGTTGTCGACGAGCGCGCGAATCCTGCAGGTGATTCGGGCAGTCGATGGTCAGCTTAATAATGCAGCGCAGGTTCAGCGTGCATCGACGGACGCCAATATTCCGCTGTCACTGGGTCTGGAGGCGATTGCCATTGGGGGCGGCGGGTCGGGCGGAGGGGCACACACTTTGCAGGAATGGTTTGACAGCAACGGGCGCGAGCTGGGGCTGAAACGGATTTTGTTGACGATGCTGACGCTCGCGGGGGCGAGAGAATAATGGGGAGATTCATTACTACGGGGATTATATTGGCTGCCGCGGTATTGTGTTCGGCTCAATCTCAGAATCCCGCTACAACACCATCTGCCAAGGCGGATGCGATCTACCTGCACGCGAATGTTTACACCGGCGTACCGGCGTCCGCGCAGTTCAGTTCTGTTTTGCGTGAGCAGGCCATCGCGGTCCGCGGCGACCGCATTCAAGCGGTCGGTAAAAATGCAGACATCGAGAGATTGAAAGGGCCGCAGACCCAGGTGATCGATTTGGGCGGACGCTTCGTCATGCCCGGGTTCAACGACGCTCACGTGCATCTTGCCGACGGGGCATTGCGGAAGTTGACTGTGGATCTTACCGGAGTGAAGACGCTGGATGAGTTGCGGGAACGACTGCAAGCCAGAGTTGAGAAGGCAGGGCCCGCCGAATGGATAGTCGGCGGTGGTTGGGATGAAACTATATGGCCGGTCAAGACCACTCCGAACCGATGGGACTTGGATCAGGTTTCAGAAGGGCATCCAGCTTTTCTGGTTCGCATCGACGAGCATATTGCCGTAGCGAATACGAAGGCGCTGCAGTTGGCGGGTGTAACTTTGGCCAGCCGCGATCCTGAAGGCGGTCATATCGACCGCAACGAGAATGGCGAGCCCACGGGAGTTTTACGAGAGACGGCTCTGGGGTTGGTGAGGGCCGTCATTCCGAGAGTTTTGCATGAAAAGAGGAGAAAGGGAATAGAGCTTGTCTTGGCAGAACTGGCAGAGCACGGCGTTACCTCTGTGCAGGATTGTTCCACAATCGAGGAGACCTGTTCGACCTGGGAAGATTTTCAGATTTACGAAGAACTAGAAAAAGAAGGGAAGCTTACCGCGCGCATCACGGAATGGCTACCCTTCGAGCAACCGGTTGCAAGCCTGAACGCGAAACGGGATTCGCATTCGCAATCGGACTTAATGCTGCACACCGGAATGTTGAAAGGATTCTTGGACGGTTCGCTGGGATCGCACACGGCGGCTATGTTCGAACCCTATACCGATGATCCAAAAAACACGGGCCTGCCGCGTTACGATGCGGAAAAGCTTAACGATATGACTAGAGAGCGGGTGCTGGCAGGCTTCCAGATTGGTTTTCACGCCATCGGCGACAAAGGTGTGCAGATGGCGCTGGACGCCTTCGCCGAAGCAGAAAAATCCGCGCTCGAGCACAAGGTAAAGGCCCCGAACGGCGGCGATGACTTCCGCTTGCGCATCGAACACGCCCAAGTCACCACCCCCGCTCAAATCGCACGCTTCAAGGAATTGAAAGTCGTCGCTTCTATGCAACCCAGCCATCTTCTCACCGACATGCGTTGGGTGAATGATCGGATCGGCCCAAAGCGCGCAGCCACTTCCTATGCCTGGGCGGCACTCTTAAATCAAGGTGTGACGCTGGCTTTCGGAACGGATTATCCGGTAGAGGCAATCACGCCATTTCGTGGTCTTTACGCGGCTGTGACGCGCAAGAGCGAAGATGGCAGACAGGAGTTTCATCCCGAGCAGAAGCTCACCATGGACCAAGCCATAGCGGCTTACACCAGCGGTTCTGCCTTCGCCGAATTCGAAGAGAAGGAAAAGGGTAAGCTCGCGCCCGGCATGTTGGCCGATTTTGTCGTCCTGGATCGTGACATCACGGCGCTGTCCGCAGAAAAGGTGCTAGGCGCAAGGGTTCTGCGAACCGTGGTTGATGGCAAGACCGTTTACGAGGCAGCAAAGTAAAAACAGGCGCGGTGGAACTCCGCTTAGCAACCGACACGCCTCGCTGCTAACTCTTTCGTATTATCTGCCTTTATTTTCAACGAATTCTTGTCCCGACGTAAAACGAAATGCCACTTTTATGCGTCTAACAAGTGGCAGATGTTGACGCGGGGTTGGCGTTGCGAGCGGGTATAATTACTGTTTGCAGAGTTTTGGAGGAAAGCAGGAAATATGGATTCGCGGGCAATGTGGGTACGTTTGAAAACCCGTCGATGGGTTTATTCGTTTAGCATAGTAACAACGCTGGCGCTCGGTATTTTAATTGGCACGGTGCTTTCTTTTGGAGTGAAGGGCAAAGAAGGGCAGAAGTCGTCATCTGATGCGACCCCGCTGACGATTCCTTCCCCGAAGCAGCTTTCCAATGAGTTTTCGCAGATTGCCAAGCAACTGGGACCAAGCGTCGTCAACATCAACACCGAATCAACCGTCAAGAGTCCGCACCGGCGCCGTGGGGAACAAAGCCCCGACGATCAAGATGGTGGCGGCGGAAATGGCGGCATGGACGATTTTTTTAACCGCTTCTTCGGCGGCCCCGGTGGCCAGGGTGGTCCCGGCGGCGGCGATAACTCGATTCGTGAGCGGTCGCTTGGCTCGGGAGTGATTGTCGACCCCAAAGGCTATATCGTTACCAACCGTCACGTGGTCGAGAAAGCAGATCGGATTCGCGTGCGTTTGCAGGACGATCCGCCCGGCGTGCAGCACGATGCCAAGGTGATTGGAGAAGATCAGGAAACCGATCTGGCCGTGATCAAGATCAATCTCGAGCGCGCAGTGCCTTCGGCCAAATTGGGTAACTCTGACAGCATGCAGGTGGGTGATTGGGTGCTGGCGATCGGCAGTCCGTTTGGGCAGGTAGGCACGGTCACAGCCGGTATCGTCTCCGCTAAAGGCAGGAATATCGTGCCCGGTCGGCAGTTCCAGACTTTCATTCAAACCGATGCGGCGATTAACCCTGGTAATTCCGGAGGGCCGCTGGTAAATCTGGACGGCGAAGTGATCGGCATCAACACCGCGATTTTAAGCGAGACGAATGCTTATGCCGGAGTGGGATTCTCGCTTCCTTCCAATACCGTGGTGCAGGTCTATAACCAGCTGATCGGACCGGATCACCGCGTTGCGCGGGGCTCCATCGGAATCGAATTTAATTCCGAAGAGAACCCGGCGATTACGCGAGTATACGGCGCCGGAGCGGGCATCACCGTTTCTTACGTTGTGGCTGGTAGTCCTGCCGATCAAGCTGGGCTGAAGGTGGGCGACACCATCACCACCGTCGACGGCAAGAAGGTTTCCAAAGGTGACGAGTTGGTCGCCGACATCGCGTCGCGGAAGCCGGGCGCGAAAGTCGAACTTGGTTTCATCCGCAATGGCAAGCCACAAAATACGACGGTGACCATCGCTGATCGCGCCAAGCTGTTTGCGGCTCGCCTCAACGAGGATGAAGGCGGCAACGACGAGAGTGCACCAAAACAGAATAAGTTCGGCATCACGGTTCGCAAGCTTACGCCGGAGATGGCCGACCGCCTCGATATTCCCTCGGGGAAAGGCGTAATCGTGCAAGATGTAAAGGCTGGGTCGTTCGCCGAAGACATCGGTGTGGGACGCGGCGACGTAATCCTTGAAGTCAACAAACAGCCCGTGAACAGCGAAGAGGAATTCTCCAGGCTGGAATCAGGCTTGAAGACCGGGCAGGATGTGGTTTTCCTGGTACGCCCGCGCGGCTCGTCTCGTCAAGATGGAACCATCTTCATGGCGGGAACTCTTCCGTAACCTTAGGACTAGCCCGACTGGAACTGGCGTTGTCTTCTCCGATGGAGGATGATTAGAATGCCAGTTCCAGTTGGGTTTTATTTTTCTGCAGTCCTGATCGCAGAGTTTTTGCGAAGGCCAGCGGAGCGGCGTGCGTTCTGAGGTTTGACGTTGGAACAAGAACAGAAGCATCGCTCAAGATTACTGGGATGGCTCGGTGCGGCGTGCGCTCTGGCGCTGATCTGCGCCGTTATTCCGGCGCGTCTAGCACTCGCGCAAAGTTCCACTGGGGCGGCCGGGGGCACTGCGAAATCCACCCATCCGGCGACTGTTGCACACAGCAGAACGGTCTCAACAACTTCAGCACATAGCAAGTCCAAGCGCAGAAGGAAAACCGCGCGCGGCCAGCAGAAAATTGATGCCGAACGCGCTCAGGCCATTCAGGAAGCCTTGATCCGCGAACACTATCTGAGAGGAAGCGCCGCGGGAACCTGGAATCAAGCCAGCGAAGATGCCATGCGCCGCTATCAGGCTGATCACGGCTGGCAATCGAAGACGGTGCCCGACTCGCGCGCGCTGATCAGCCTCGGCCTCGGTCCGAGCCATGACCATCTGCTGAATCCAGAAAGTGCAATGACCACGGGACCCTCCGCTCCCCGCGCGGCATCATTGACCCCAGCCTCGCACAGCGCGGAACCTGGTGCTCGCATGAACGTGCCCCCAGCTGCAACTTCCGATCAGAATGCGTCAGCTCCGCAGTAATCATCTTCAAACTAAACTGCCGATAATTTCTACCCGCCTTGCCCCTTGCGGTAGCCACCAATCACCGGTCTGGGAAAATAAGGCAGTGGCAGCGAACTGACGATGGCCAGCGGGTTGGCTTCAACGACAGCTTCGGCGACTTCATGGCCATAGATTTCCGCTGCCGCATCGCGTGCGGTCGAGAGCACTGGAACTCGCTTCTCCGTATCGTGCCCGTCGGTGGCCAGCACGTGCACGGCATCATGCTCGAATAACCAGTGTGCGGCGCGTTGCGTTCGCTCTCCCCAGAACCCCGTTAGCGCCGACCCGGTCACCTGGATCACGCATCCCTGTTCGGCCCACTCCACCACCCGCTGCAGGTTCTCACGCAGAATCGGGTTGCGCTCGGGATGCGTAATGACGGGGGTAATGCCGCGGTCGCCAAGCTGGGTAAAACAGTCAGTAGTTTGCTGCGGAACGCTGTAGTTGCTCAACTCCACCAGCATGTAGCGCGTGTCTGCAATGGCAAAGCGGGCCGGATTGGCCAGCACTGCCTGCAGATTGTCGTAAGAGAGATGAAAGTCGCAGCCCAGACTGAGCTTGATCAAATTGCCGACGAGTCCCTGCAGATGAGTTATCAGTCCTTGCAGATAAGCGCGATCGTAGTGGTAGCGGTCGTTGGCGTGAGGCGTCGCGACTTGATGCGTGATGCCGTCGGCGGCCGCCCTGCGGCACATGGCGACGGAAATCTCCCACGACTTGGATCCGTCGTCCACTTCCGGAAGAATGTGTGAGTGAATGTCGACCACGATATGTCGGGAGCGCGCGCCGCGCGGTCCTGCGTCTGTTGTGATTTAAGCAGATTTGTGAGGAAAGAGGAAGGTCAAGGAGGACCGCGACATTCACCAGATTGTTGGCACCGCTTTGGACTGCCGGATCGCTTGGTCGGCGGTTACAAGCTTCAGTCCTTCTATGACTGCAGTAGCACCAATTACGCGGTCAGCGGGATCTTTCGGATAGTTTGCGGGAAACTCGAACGCCTGCACGCAAATTCGTCCTGTGATCGGCAGAACAGCAAATCGACGCTCAACATCCCGGAGAAAGGCCTCCAGGTTTGGCGTTAGCTCAATACGTTTTTGGCTCGCAAGCCGGGCGAGTTCGAGGAGCGTCATGCTGGAAACGGCTAGGCCCTGGCCGCCTTCGCGTGTATCGGTAATCGCATCGCGCGCCCGTGAAGAAATGCGATCTTGATCCTGTGCAAGCCAGATCACCACATGCGTATCCAGCAGAATCAATACAAGTCTCCCCATTCCTCCGGAGAAAAAGCTGGTGAAACGATATCGCCGTTGATTTTAATTTTGCCTTTGTAGAAGCCGAAGATGTCGTCCTTCTCCTGTTCGACAGGGACGAGCTTGGCCACGGGCTTGCCGCGCTTGGTGATCAGGATGGACTGGCGCTTGGATTGAACTTCGTCCATGACTTTGAGGCAGTGGACTTTGAATTCGCCTGCGGCCATTGTTTTCATAGGTAAGCGTTTCGATCATGGTCATTATACCATGGTCATAACGCGCAGACATCCGTATGGTGCGTTTCTAGATGCGTCCCAAGAAAGGACTTTAACCGTTCCCGTATCTTTCGCGAATAAAGCCGGCGATCCCGGCGTAAGCGCTGGTCAGCGTCTTTTCATCCGGTAAAAACACGATGCGGAAGTGCTGCGTGCCGGGTTTCTGGCCGAAGCCGGATCCGTGGACGACCATGACGTGTTTCTGGCGGATGAGTTCTTTCACGAAGACTTCGTCGCTTTCAGGAATGTCGATGCGAGGAAATGCGTAGAACGCGCCGCGCGGGGCGACGCAGCTTACGCGCGGCGTGGACTCGCACCATTTCTGGGTAAGGTCGCGGCGGGAGCGAAGTTTGCGTTTCACTTCGATGATGTGGTCCTGCGGGCCCTCGAGCGCGGGCTTGATGGCATATTGCTCGGGATGGTTGGCGCAGAGGCGGGCGCGCAGGAGGCGGTGAATGCCTTCGGTGTAGGGCTTGATGGCGGCGGCGTCGCCGGAGGCGATGCCCCATCCGATGCGCCATCCGGGGACGAGATAATTCTTCGACATGCCGCCGAAGGTGATGCAGGGGACGTCGGGCGCGACGGCGGCGAAGGCGAGGTGCGGCGTTTCGTTTTCTTGAGAATCGTAATCGAGAATCAGCTTGTCGTAGATTTCGTCGGAGAAGACGACCAGGTTGTAGCGGCGTGCGATGTCGGCGAGCTGCCCCAGCATCTGCCGCGAGCAGAGAGAGCCCGTGGGATTATTGGGATTGATCAGCACAATCGCGCGGGTGCGGGGCGTGAGCTTGCGTTCGATATCGGTGAGTTCAGGCTGCCAGGCATCATCTTCGTTCAGGTCGTAGGCGTTGATCGCGATGCCCAGCTTGCACAGAACGGCTGAGTAGAGAGGGTAGTCTGGCTTGGGCGTGAGAATGTCTTCGCCGGGATTGACCAACGCGGAGATGCAGAGGTCGACCGTTTCACTCACACCGGAAGTCACGAAGACGTCTCGCACCGTCGTGATGCCTTTGCGGGCGGCCTCGCCGCGAATCGCTTCGAGCGCTTCGGGAATGCCGGGGGATGGAGCGTATCCGTTCTTGCCGTTGCGCATGGCCTTGTAGGCGGCTTCGATGATGTGCGGCGGAGTCTCGAAGTCGAAGTTGAGCGGGTCGCCGACGTTGAGGGAGAGAACTTTGTGGCCTTGCTGAATGACTTCGTCGGCTACGCAGGCGAGGTCACGGATGGCGTAGCGGACGTTGTCTAAGCGGGAGGCGGCGGTGATCTCGCGAGGTTGCGTGATGGGCATGGGATCAAAACAAAATCTTAACCACAGGGGACACAGAGATCACAGGGCAATTCTAACCGAATGCTCTGCCCTGTGTTCCCATAGCCTGCCCTGAGCAAAGCCGAAGGGTACGCTCTGTGTTAAAGATTTTTACTCCGCCCGATCGATCTGCGCCTTCTGCAGCGTATCCGAGTAATCCACGTAGACCGACTTCCACTCGGTGTAGAAATCAATGGCGCCGATTCCGCCTTCGCGGTGGCCGTTGCCAGTAGCTTTGGTGCCGCCGAAGGGTAGGTGCACTTCGGCGCCGATGGTCGGTGCGTTGATGTAGGTGATGCCGGTCTCGAGGTCGCGAATTGCGGCGAAGGCTTTGTTCACGTCTTTGGTGTAGAGCGCGGACGACAATCCGTACTCGATGCCGTTGGCGATCTCGATGGCGTCTTCGAGGTCGTCGCAGGGGATAATCGAGACGACGGGGCCGAAGATTTCTTCTTGGGCGATGCGCATTTTGGGATCGACGTCAGTAAACACGGCCGGCTCCATGAACCAGCCGTGCTGGTAATCGCCTTTGTCCAGGCGATTGCCGCCACACATCAGCTTCGCGCCTTCGTTCTTGCCGATGTCGACATAGCTGAGGTCGGTTTGAAGCTGCTTCTCGTTGACGGCCGGGCCCATTTCGACGGTTTCGTCGAGGCCGTTGCCAACTTTCAACTTCTTCGCGCGGGCGACATAGCGTTCGACGAACTCGCGGTAAACGCCTTTCTGCACGATGATGCGGCTGGTCGCGGTGCAGCGCTGGCCGGTCGTGCCGAATCCGCCCCAGAGGCCGCCTTCGATGGCGAGGTCGAGGTTGGCATCATCGAGCACGATCATGGGATTTTTGCCGCCGAGTTCGAGCGAGCAATGTTTGAAACTCTTGGCGGCAATGCCGCCGATAATGCGGCCCACGGCGGAGGATCCAGTCAAGGAAACCGCGCGCACGTCTGGATGCTCGGCCAGCGGCGTGCCGACTTCCGCGCCGAATCCGGTGACAACGTTGACCACGCCTTTGGGAATGCCAGCGTCGGTGAAGGCGCGGACAAGATTAAATGTAGAAGCCGGGGTATCCTGCGCGGGCTTGATCACGCAGGTGTTGCCGCATACCACGGCGGGCAGGAGCTTCCACGACGAGATGGCCATGGGAAAATTCCACGGCGTGATCATGCCGCAGACGCCGATCGGCTGGCGGACGGCCATAGCAAATTTGTTCGGCAGTTCAGACGGCACGGTCGGGCCAAACATACGGCGGCCTTCGCCGGCATTGTAGTAGGCGGCGTCGATCGCCTCCTGCACGTCGCCACGGGTTTCTTTGAGCACCTTGCCCATTTCGCGGGTCATTTCACGGGAGTGCTCTTCTTTGCGTCCAATCAGGATTTCAGCGGCGCGAAAAACCATTTCGGCGCGGCGCGGCGCGGGTACCAGGCGCCACTTGGCGAAGGCGCGTTTGGCCGCGTCCACGGCGGCGTCGACGTCAGCCTTGGCCGATTTCTGGAAGATCCCAACCAGGTCGCGGGTGTCGGCGGGATTGCGGTTCTCAAAAGTCTTTCCCGTCGTGGATTCGACCCACTCGCCGTCGATGAAGTTTTTGAACACTTTGGTTTGGGTGTGGCTGAGCGTCGCGGGGGAAGCGAGCGTGTCGGTTGCCATGATTTCTCCTTTATAAATGCCTGAATATTGATGCTACAGGGGGTAGGGAAGGTGCGGCAAGGCGGGACGGTCACCCGAGGCCCCGCGCTTTTTTGCGGGCCGAAGATCTGTGGATTCACAAGGGACCAGGTGGGACGGTTACGGATTAATCCTTTTTTTCACAGCCACAAACCATTGATCATGTCCGAAGGCTGCAGCCCCTCCCCCATCCTGCCTTTAACCAAAGAATCATCGCGGACGCGAACCGTGGGTTCGCGTGGGTTTTTTCAGGACCATTCATCTAAGGATTTTCCCCGATTGATTGTGGAACATACTCGGCCGAGGATTCACAGTATGAGTCCTTCTCCATGCTGCCCACGATGCAAGACAGGTCTCGTTTTGAGATGGTCAGGGCTGACCACGTATCTGATCTGCCCGAACTATCCTAACTGTCAGGGGCCGGTCGACCATCCCAAGCCGATGCAGAGTGTGCACGAAGGCGTGCGCGCCGCTTAATTACCTCACAACGGTCAAGAGTCACCAAAGGCAGCGGACGGGGATGTCCGCTCCGCACGAGACAGTTTACTTCGCTGCCGCTGTGGAGGTTTTCGGGAGTGAGACCACGATATCGCCGACAATCGAGTCCGCCTGGTGATAGTTTCTCAGTTTCAAAATCAGGAACGGCGTGACCTCCTGATTCCTGGCCACGATGAGCGAGCCGGCATCGGTCCGAATTTCTTCATCAATAATCATTCCCGGAGCAAGTTCCCCAATGCGGCAAGTGCGCGTCGCTCTTTTATGGTCCTCGGGTTCGATTTCCACCAGAGCCATTGCCACTCGAGAATCCAAATCTGAATGCCGGCGCATCACCTTGAAGGCGGCCTCGGTACGGGAGCTGCCGCGGCGCACCAGAGTGTCAAATGCCAGAGCAGCCTGAAGAAGTTCGGCGCCCAATCGCATCTCCGCCATTTCTCGGTCGCGGATGTCGCCGTCGACTGTGATGGGTTGGTTCTGGTGAGCGATCATCCACGCTACGGACGCCATGCGCGGAATATTTTTCAGCAGGTCGCTGGTGATGCAGGGATGCGAGTCATAAAGTGCCTGCTGGTGCGGAGGCAGTTTCTCGCCGGCATACACGGCGTCGATGACCTCCGGAACCATGGTGACGCAGCCGAGCTGTGAGAGCATGGCCGCAATTTCAAATTTCCAGCGGTTGGGCGTCGATAGGGCGGTCATGACGTGCGTTATATATCGCCGGAGGCGCATGGCCCGGCTGAAAGCCGCAGGGCTGGTTATGCTAAGAACTTCAGTGAGCACGGTGAGGCTTCCGGTGAGAGTTTTTTCCAGAAGCTCTTTCTCGGTCATGATGAGGCGATGCTGTGCCAGACCGGCGTTCAAGGCACTGGATAGAATTTCCCTGCTGCAGGGTTTGGTGAGAAAGCGAAAAATATTTCCTTCGTTCACGGCGCTGAGAGCAGTTTTCAAATCGGCATATCCGCTGAGCATGATTCGAATCGTGTCCGGCGTCACGGTCTTCACTTTGGTGAACAACTGGATGCCATCCATCTCAGGCATGCGCATGTCGGAAAGCACAACCGCGTAAGGTCCGCGGGTCCGGATGGAGTTGAGCGCAGCAGCTCCGCCGACGGCGGAATGAGTCTTGAACTCACCGTGCAGAACTCGCTCGTAGCCGAGAAGAACGTTGGGTTCATCATCGACCAGAAGGATCAGGTCCGATATCGCTTCCATCCAATCTCACCCGCTCTGGAAGCCATCGGCAAACCCTGGGGCAAGCTTGAGGGAACTCTTAACCAGCGGACCGAGTAAAGCAAGTGGCGGAAGTCGAAACCATAGCTACCGACCTTTCGTGCGTTCAAAATTGTTCCCGCTGCCCCTCCGCAGACAACCCCAAAATGCGTTTATTTGGAATAAACTAAAGCATCGCTGGGGTCCGCTTTTCGCAGTCCAGCTGTTTCCTGAATCAGTTCATTTTGAGGCTTTAGGACATGATCAAAAATGCGTAAGAGACCTCTGTTTGCCCGCCCTCTCCGTGTATCCGCTTTAAGAATGTTCCTTCAGCTTCGGCGGGTGTCAGCGTACCGACGTGCCGTAGCTGCGGTCGTCGCTGGGCTACTTGCTCAGTCTTTGGCGCTCGGTCAAGCCACTTCCGCCGACAAGCCAGGGCTGAAGCCGATTCTAGAATACATTTCGACTGCATGGGACACGCTTACGCGTTCCATGACCGATTGCCAAAGCCTGGTTGATCCCAAGATGAAGGTGCCGCCGGTGTTGTATTTGCCGGCGGACATGGCAGAACCCCCCGCCGTTCAAAAGCTTTCGCGCGACTGCAACGTTCAGGTCGAACACTTGCCGTTGGTAATTCACCGGCTGGGTGAAGTTGACACGAACAAGATTCAGCCGCATGGCCTTCTCTATCTGGAGCACAAGTATGTTGTGCCCGGCGGCCGTTTCAATGAAATGTATGGCTGGGACAGTTATTTTATCGTGCGCGGTTTGTTGCGCTCGGGGCGTCTGGAATTAGCGCGTGGCATGGTGGATAACTTCTTTTTTGAGATTGAACATTACGGCGCCATGCTTAACGCCAACCGCACGTATTATCTGACGCGTTCGCAGCCTCCGTTTCTGAGCTCGATGTTTGTGGATGTTTACGGTGCGCTGCAGAAATCGGGGCACGAAGATCCAGCCTGGCTGGCGAAAGCTTACGCCGATCTCGAAAAAGATTATGAAATGTGGAACCGGGAGCCGCATCTGGCGGGCGACACCGGGCTATCGCGCTACTACGATTTTGGCGAAGGGCCGCCGGCTGAGGCGGTGCAGGACGAAAGCGGTTTTTACCGGAAGGTGTCAACGTATTTTTTCTTCCATCCGGCGCAAACCGGCAGCTACATCGTTGAGAACGTGCCGGGCGCATCACAGCCGGTCGCGGGGGCTCTCTATAGCGAGCAAGTTTGTGACGTGCCCACGACAATGGCGCGAGCCGAATGCGAGAAGCGCCGCGAATTCAAACTGAGCGCCGATTATTACAAGGGCGACCGGTCGATGCGGGAATCGGGCTTCGATGTAAGTTTTCGGTTCGGTCCATTCGGCGCGGCGACTCATCACTACGCGCCGGTGTGCCTGAATAGTTTGCTCTATAAAACGGAGAAAGATCTGGAGCAGATCAGCCGCTGGCTGGGCCATTCGGAAGACGCGAAGAAATGGGACGCGCGCGCCGAGGCGCGCAAGAAGCTGATTACCGGCTATCTGTGGGATGGGAAGTCGGGCTGGTTTTTCGATTACAACCTGCAGACGGGAGGGCGTTCGTCTTATCGTTACGCGACGGCTTTTTACCCGCTGTGGGCGGGCCTGGCCACGCCCGAACAGGCAAAGGCGGTGGTGAAGAATTTGCCGGCGCTTGATCATCCTGGCGGTGTGTCTATGAGCGCCGAAGAAAGCGAGGCTCAGTGGGACCTGCCTTATGGCTGGGGGAATGTTGAAATGCTGGTGGTCGAAGGCCTGCGGCGCTACGGTTTTACGGCCGATGCAGATCGAGTTTCCTACGAATTTCTGTCGATGGTGGCGGAGAATTTCCGACGCGATGGAAACATCCGGGAGAAGTACAACGTGGTCACACGATCGTCCGAGTCTCACGTGGAACTTGGCTATCAGATAAACGTCGTGGGCTTTGGCTGGACCAACGCGGCATTTCTGGAACTGCTGCATGATTTGCCCAAGGACAGGGTGGAGCGCCTGGCGAAAGAGCAGGATCAGCCTTTGCCGCCGGCCGAAAAATAGGCCACACCCTCAAGGGCGAGAATCAGTTTTGGTTTGTAATTGCTCGGCTAACTTCAGCTCGTTCTCCGCTTCTTCTTTTTTCCCCATATCGCGATAGGCCTGCCCGAGAAGGTGATGCGTGGTGGGGTTGTTGGGGTCCATCGCCGCCGCTCTCTGCAACGCCCGAACCGCCAGCTCGAACTCTCCTTTCTTCTCCAGAACTTTACCCATCAAAATGTAGGGCCCGGTGGACGTGGCATCGAGCCAGATGGAACGCTGCAAAAGCCTTTCGGCGTCATCGTATTTCTGGATGCGCGAATACGCGTCGGCCAGCTTGTAGTAGGTGGCGGCGTTCGCGGGATCGATGGCCAGCTCTTTTTGAAATTCGCCGATAGCCTCGGGAACGCGCGACTTGAATAAATACAACTCGCCCAGAAGAAAATGAGCCAGCGGAAGCTTGGGATCGAGGGCGGCAGCCTTCTGCGCGTATTCTTCGGCGATGGGATCGAACTCCTGCCGGAACAGCATGCGCGAAGTGAACAGATAACTGGCAGCCGAATCCTCCGGAACGTCGAACATTCTTGCGAACGCCTTCCGCGCCTGCGAATAATTTTTAGTCTGGATGTAGCAGATGCCCAGGATGTAAGAGGCGTCCACATTGGCGCGCGGCAACCAGCCCTGCACTTTTTCGAGCAGAGGAATGGCCTGCGCGGGATATCCATTCAGATAGTAAGAGAGGCCGAGCAATTGCGTGGCCTCGCTGTTGCTGGGATCGGCGGCCACGGCAGTCTTCAAAAATTCCACCGCTCTTACATAGTCGCCCTTTTTGTAGTAAGCGATGCCAAGTTCGAGGTCGAGGCCTTTTGCGTTGGGAGTGGAAACTCGCAACGCCTCCAGTTCCGCGATGGCGTCATCGACCTTGCCCTGCTGCATGAGGGATCGCGGATGGGAGAAATCCGGGCGGGTCGCGAGCGATGGCGTGGTTTGCGCGCTGGGCGTATTTTGGGTTGCCGGCTGCTGCCCGACGGAAGCAGAACAGAAAGTTGCCGCCGAGTACCAAGCTAGAAAGAATGTACGGAGATTGCTGCTAGAGACCATACAGGGGTAGATTACAACGATTAAAGAGGCTTCCTGAGGAGCGCGGGGAAAAAATAAGAGGGAGTCTCGAAAGACTCCCTCTGTTGAACTAACTTCTCTCGAAGCTAGAAGGTGAAGCGCAGTGCAAATTGCAGTTCACGCATCGTGGTTCCAGCTTCAATGTCGGTGATCCTTCCGTTGTTGCTGGACAGAGAGGAATTTTGGCAGTCAACGCAAGCGTTAGCGCCATTGTTTCCGCTGAAAGCGTAAACGGGGTGGTTAAAGATGTTAAACGCGTCCATGCGGAACTGCGCTTTGACGCGCTCTACGATCGGAATGTCCTTGGTCACCGACAGATCCGAATAGAATCCTGCCGGGCCTCGAAGCGAGTTATAACCCGCGTTGCCAATGTTCCCTTTTCCAGCGTCCGTAAAGGGCCCTCCCAGTGACGTCAGAGGAGTGAAATATTGAATGTAGGGCGCTCTCCCCGCGGGCGTCTGAAGCGATCCCGGACCCATGTGGAAGGAACCAGAGCCTTTGTTCGGCCGGCAAATGCCCACGTCTTGCTCGCCGCCGCACTCGTTGGTGGTGGGCGTCCACGGCAGACCGCTGCTCCAGTTAGTGGTATTGGTTATTTGCCATCCTCCGACCAGGTAATCCACCGGGCGGCTGGAATTGCCAAGGAACGACCTGCCCCTGCCGAAGGGCAGTGCGTAAACCGTGTTAATCACGAACACACTGTTGCGCACGAAATCGTTGGGGCCATACGCGATGGGGTGGCTGATCGCATAATAGTTATTGTTGTAAGCATCGGAGTGGGCGTAAGTGTAGTGAGCAATGAACTGCAGGCCTTGAGCAAATCGCTTGTCGACCTTCACTTCAAACGCGTCGTATTCAGTGCTGGCGTCATTGCCGTAGTAGTTGCCAAGATCGTCGGGGATGCCTGTGCAGGTGCCCGTTGGAGTAGCTCCCGTGCCAGGAGGAACCGTGAAGACCGGATGACACAGAGGGCGCCGCAAGTCCGAAGCAGCGCCCGTCCCGTACAAGAACATGGAAACCGGGTTGATGTCATAGTTCGGACCGTCCCCCGAAAATCCGTGCGAGCCTTTGTTTCCGACGTACGCAACCTCCGCCGAGATTGTGTTGGTTACCTGGCGCTGGACTGTCAAGTTCCACGCGTCCAAGGTCGGCAAAACCTGCTTGATCGGGCGAATGTGTACGCCGCTATCCTGGCCATTCAGGCTGGCAAAAGTGATTTGCCCGTTGGCAGGAATCGCGGGGAACTGGGGCGCGATGGGCCCCTGCGCAAGGGTGAACAGAGGGATCTCGTTCGGGTTGGCTGCGCTATTGATCGAAGAGGCATCAATATTCTGTTTTACAAGCACCGGCAGATTCTGGGTCACGGTGTGTCCGAAGTTCGATCCGAACACTCCCATGTCATAGCTGCGTCCGTAGCCCATGCGCAGAACCGTCTTCGGCGTAAGCTGATAGGCAACTCCCAGACGAGGGGCGAACGCGTGGAACGTATCCTCCACGTTTCCGTTCAGTCCGTAGCCTCCAAATCCGGCAACACGAATGACGCCGGTGCCGCCATTATCCACGATGTTTGCAAAGCCTCCGTAGCCTTTGGCAAGCACAGATTCAGGCGTGTAGATTTCCCAGCGTAAGCCGTAGTTGATGGTGAGCTTTGACGTGGCCCGGTAAGTATCCTGACCGTAAAAAAACAGACGCTTCTGCCGCTCAGCGGCGTTGTTGATGTTAGTGAGAGCCGGATTGTTGACATAGCGAGCCAGCAAAGTGACGTCGCCAAGCAGGAATGTTCCCAAGTCCAAGCCGCCGATTGGTAGAGGCGTCGTGAGCGTCCCGTTAACCTGATTGGACGTCGCAAGCGGGCTGAAATTGTATTCGCCGGTGCGGTTGTTATCGCTGGGGATACGCAGGTTTCTTGCGTAACGAACGTCTGCTCCGAATTTGATGATGTGGTTACCCTTGGTCTTCGTCCAGTTGTTCACGAACTGAAATTGATCTTCCCTCTCAGTCAGTGGGCAGTTGCAACGAGCTACACCAAGGCCATCACCGAAGCTGGATACAGTCAAGGCGCTGCCGTTGTTGTTAGTGCCAGCCTCCCCCGTGTTCGGGTCCGGTCCGAGGAGGAATGCACCCAAGCCGGCGGTTTTGGGATCGCTGGTATTTGCGTTCGGGATTCCGAAATTAGTCATCGGAGTGCCGCCATCCGGCTTCTGGGTCTGGGGATTGTATTTGAACCAGCCGAAGCGGAAATCTGTGAGGAGGGAACTGCTCAAAGTCTTGGTAAAGCCGGTCGACAGGCTGTAGTTGTGAGTGATGGAACTGCCGGCAAGACCAAGCAGACCGGTGCCGGGTCCACCCAAGGCTCCCAACGAACCTTTACCTGACAGCTTGAAGTAATCGAGGCTGAACCTTCCGAAGACATTCAGGGTCGACGAAGCAGCAAAGTCAATACGTGTGTCGAAACTGTTTTGGCTGAAGGGAGCGGAACCGGACGAGGTGAAGTTGTTGAACAGGCTCCCATTTTGGGGAGCGGGGAAAAGGGCCAGAATTGCCGCCGCCTGCGGAGAGACGTCAGCGATCGGAATACAGTTTCCGGAGCAGAGGCCTGCTGGTCCGAACGGGGCTCTGTTCCCGCCATTTCCCGTGAGGGTAGCATTCGGGTTGGTAGCGCCCGGAGTGGGATTATAAACCTGTCCTCCGCCAGCGAGCCCAGCGGCGAGATACTCGCTCAAATTGCAGTATCCCGGGCTGGGACTGGTGGCGTTGGTAGCAGGGTTGCACGTGCTTTGCACCAGTGCAGTCGGAATCGTTAATTGATTCGTGATGCCGTTGGACTGGCGAGTTGCCTGATAATCGCCAAAGAAGAACAATTTGTTCTTGATGATCGGGCCGCCAACTGACCCCCCGAATTGTTGCCATCGGGATGACGGAATCAATGGCCCCGTGACTCCGGGTTGACGGAATTGCGTGAAGGGATCGCGCGCTTCGGTTGCATCTGTCCGCCGGAACCAGAAGCCGCTGCCGTGGATGTCGTTGCTTCCCGACTTCGTCTGCGCGGTTACGACGCCGGCGACGGCCTTGCCGAACTCGGCGTCATAGTTCTGTAGAGCGACTTTCGTTTCGGTAACCGCGTCCAGATTCGGATTTACAACGATGATTCCCAGAATCGGATCTTGGTTGTCAGTTCCATCCAGTTCGTAGGCCGTGCCGCTGAAGTGCTGGCCCTGAACGAAAATCTGTTGGCTGCCTTGCGGATTCTCTGTGGCGGCGTGACCCCACCCGAGCTTTTGCGTTCCGGGTGATAGTAGCTCAAAGCTGGTGAAGTTGCGATTCAGAATTGGCAGGTCTTCGACATATCTTGAATTAAATTCGATAGCTACGTCGGCGCGATCTGTCTTGAGCTGCGGGGCTTCCGCCGTCACTTCGACCTGTTCGCTGGCGGAGCCAACTTGGAACTGGCCGTTCACGTCGACGCCGGAGTCAGCATTTACGATGACATCCTTAAACTCGAGGCTCTTGAACCCAGAGCCCTCAACCCGCACCGTGTAAGTATCCGGGATCAAGTGGGTGACGCTGTAATTGCCGCTGTCGTTTGTGGTGGTCGTATCGATGGTGCCTTTGCGCTGGTCGGTAACCGTCACCTTCGCATTGGGAACTGCCGCGCCGGAGGGATCAGTGATGGTACCAAGGATGCTGCCGTAGACGGCTTGGCCGGACGCTTTCGTCGAGAAACCGCAAAGAAGCACAAGTGCTGCCACAGCCGCAAGACCTGACCTTTTCATGAACTTCCTCCTGGAACACCTAGAGAACAGCCACACACAACAAGGGTGACGAATTGTTGGCCTGCAATTCGTAGTACAAAAGCACTAGAGCTTTAAGTTTCTTTACGTTTTATACCGTTACAGTTGTAAACTGTTTAGCCTGCTGCAACATACAAAAGGACGTTACTTCACTGTGACATGGCTTTAACGCACGATTTCGTGGCCGGACGGGAGCAGTGCTTCCAGCAAGTAGATAGGCTTATTAAAAGTCATAGTTTGAGTGGCTCGGAATCGCTGTGCCGGCTCCTCCGTTATCTGGCCGAACATTCCCTGGATCATCCCGGCGTGGCGCTGAAGGAATACCAGATCGCCACGGAGGTGCTCGGTCGGTCTGGAGCATTTGATCCCCAGAGCGATTCAACCGTCCGAGTGCAAGCCGGGCGCCTGCGAATGAAGTTGGCCGAATACTACGCCCACGAAGGCCCGGAAGATTCCGTCATCGTAGAGTTGCCCAAGGGCTCCTACTCGCTCACATTTCATGCTCGGACCCCGGGCGGCCAGCTGCCGGCTGGCCTCACCGTAGAACACGAGAACAAAGGCGGTGCGGGAAGAGCTTTAAGTCGAGGCTGGCCAGTGGCTGTGGGGGCTCTCGCTGTGCTGCTAGCCGTTTCGTTGGTCACGATTGCGGTGGTGTGGTCGGGGCGATCTCGCAGCCAAGCCGGCGGTGCAGAGCGCGTACCCTCTGTCTACCGGATTTTTTGGAACCGCTTCCTGACCGCTCCACAACCGCCGTGGGTGATCTTCAGCAATGCCAACTTTGTGGGGCGCCCGCAGACCAACATGCGTTACTTCAATCCTGCCACCGATTCCCGTGAGGCGGTTCTTGATCACTACACAGGGGTAGGCGAAGTCCTGGCGATTCACGAGTTGGACCGGGTTTTCGGCCTTCTCAACCGCCAACTTCGGGTGAAGCGCGGAGCACTGTTCTCCTTGGACGACGTTAGGAACAACGATCTGATCTTCGTCGGTTCGCCAGCTGAGAATCTAACTTTGCTGGAGATTCCGGGAACGCAGGAATTCGTGTTCCAGCGAGTGAATTCCGGCCCTCGCAGTGGAGACATGCGGGTGCTCAACGTGCATCCAGCGGCGGGAGAGTCGCAGGTTTTTCTGGCAAGCCCTTCCAGCCAATCAGTGAACGAGGACTATGCCATCATCGCCCTTAAGGCGGGCCTGGATCCGACCCATTCAATGTTGATCCTGGCGGGAACTACCACAGTGGGGACGCAGGCGGCTGCGGAGTACGTTTGTCGGGAAGACTCCTTGACGGAACTGCTCCAGCGCCTGGGTGTCTCGAAGGCGGGTGACCTTCAACCATTCGAAGCTCTGCTGCGCGTGAAGGTGACGCACGGGGTTCCGGTGATGACGGATCTGCTTGCCGTCCGGAAACGAGGGAATTAGGTACAAGCAGCCAGCTTGTTATAGGTATCAGCGAGCCGAGGGCGTTGCGGGGACCAAATGCGGGTCTAGCTCCGCAGCTTTTCGAAATGCCTCCGCGGCTTCCTCTTTAGCACCTTTTTGCCTAAGCGCCAATCCTAGTTCGTAGTGCGCCAAAGCGTAAGAAGGCAAGACGCGGATTGCCGTCCGGAACTGAGAGATGGCCCCATCGAGATCGCCGGCGAGGAGCAACCGGCGACCGGAGTTGGTGGCGAAAGTTGCGGTCTGCAGGTCGGTTTTTCCTTTCGCCATCTCAACGCCAGCTTTGCTTTCCACCGCAGCTCCTGCGGAATCTCCCATTTGGCGCAGCACAGCTGACAAGGTGGTGTGAGCGCCGGCAAAACCTGGATCGAGCCGAATTGCCTGGCGCAAAGCATCCGCCGCTTCCGGCAGTTGGTTCATCTGCTTTAGAACTGTGCCCAGCGTGTAGTAAGCCTCTGCATAGTCAGGTTGAATTTGGATGGCTTGCCGCAATTGCTCCGCCGCTCTGGGAAAATCTCCCGATTGCCAAAGCGTGACCCCCAGGCTGTAGTAAGCATCCGCCAACTCAGGATCAAGGCGGATCGCCTCCTTCCATTCGGCAATCGCAGCCGGCAGGTCGTCTGAGAGTTTCAACGCCAGGGCCAGGTCGTGATGCAAACTCGCATTCCCCGGATCGAGCTTAAGAGCTGCACGAAACTGAAGGATAGCGGCAGCAAAATCCGTTTTCTGCAGGTATGCCGTGCCCAGATTCTGGACAAATGCTGGATCGCTGGGGCGAAGACGAATGGCTTCCTGAAACTCTTTAGTGGCGGCGTCAGCGTCCCCCTGTTGCAGCAGTGCGAGTGCAAGATTATTGTGAGCCTCAGCATCGTCAGGAGTGAGAGCGATTACCTTGCGGAAGGCGGCAACAGCCCGTTCTGGATCTCCACGTCGCTGGAGTAGTAGGCCCAACCGCGTCTGCAGAGGAGCGGCACTGGGTTGAAGTTCAGCGGCTTGTTCGTAAGATCGCAGCGCCTCGTCGCGATTTCCTTGCGCTTCAAGAAGTGTGCCTCGGTAGAACCAAGCCATTGTATCCTTCGGGTCGAGCTGCAGTGCGTGGTCCAGCAGTTCTTGCGATTCCTTTGCATCCGCTTCTTTGACGAGCAACACGCCCAGATGGAGATAAGCTTGCTCATATTCGGAGTTCAGGGTTAGGGCTTGGCGGAATTCAGCGTTAGCGTCGGCAACCTTCGATTCCTGGGCGAGGAGCGTTCCCATTTCGTCATGCAACTCAGCTTGCTTCGGTGCGAGTAGAATGGCCTGCCTGAACTCGGCGATGGCGTCGTCAATTTTATTTTGCAGGCTCAAGGCGCGTCCGAGCGACTGGTGAGCTTGCCACTGCTTGGGCGCAAACTGCACCGCGATGCGATACTCGGCAACGGCGTCATCAAGCCGACCTTTTATTTGCAGCGCCTGCGCCAGGTAAGCATGGGCTAGGGCCAGAGCCGGCCGCAGTTTGACGAGAATGCGGAATTGAGCGACAGCGTTGTCTACGTCGCCTTCCTGTAACAGCACCTGGCCAAGCATGTTCTGAGCGTCGGCATTGCCGGGGTTGAGTTTTATCGCCTTCTCGAATGCAGTACGAGCGACCGGCCAGTCGCCGCGCTTGAATGCGTCAATTCCGCTTTGGTACGCAGCTGTTGATGCGTTGACTGGAGCCTTTGTCTGAGGTGTAGCGACTGCGACCAGGCAGACAATTGCCAGAAGCAGCAACCCGGCGGAGAATCGGAAGACACGCATCGAGATTAAAGGCAAGAACGAAATCAGCGAAACCCTTGAGGCTGACAATTATGATCCATTCTATCTATTCCAAGAGCTGGGTAAAGCTGCTTGCGCTACTTCTCGCGCTGGCTTCACAGGATAGCGCAAGCCTTCCCTTTGGAACGTGGCGCCGCGTTTCGGATTCGCCTGTCATCTCGCCGCAGGGGGACGGATGGGAGTCGGCGGGCACTTTTAATCCATCTGTCATTCTGAAAGATGGCAAAATTGTGATGCTCTATCGCGCCCAGGACAAGGGCGGAACTTCGAGCCTCGGCTACGCCGAGAGCCGAGACGGTATACTCTTTACGCGACGCAGTCAGCCCGTGCTTTCGCCGGAGAAAGATTATGAAAAGAATGGTGGAGTAGAAGATCCGCGGCTTGTTCAATTCGGCGACACCTACTATCTCACTTATACCGGGTATAACAAGAAGGATGCGCAACTTTGTCTCGCAACCTCGAAAGATCTGATCCAATGGGAGCGGGGAGGCGTAATTTTGCCCGCCTACAAGGGAAATTGGAATGTTCGCTGGACTAAATCAGGAGCGATCGTGCCCGAGAAGATCGCGGGCAAGTATTGGATGTATTTTCTCGGGACGAGTGCCGACAACAAAGATCAGATGGGCTTAGCCTCGTCGACCGACCTTTTGCACTGGACTGAGGTCACCAGCGTGCCCGTTTTGCCGGTGAGGCCCGGAAGGTTTGATTCTCGTGTGGCCGAGCCAGGGCCGGCTCCGATAGTCACTTCCAAGGGCATTTTTCTTATCTACAACGGCGCCGACGACAACCTCGTGTACCGCACGGGCGTAGCCTTGTTCGATCGCAATGATCCCAGCAAGTTGATCTGGCGTACCGATAATCCAATCTTCGCTCCTGAAAGGGAATGGGAGAAAGTTGGGCAGGTCCCGAATGTTGTGTTCGTCGAGGGCATGGTGCGGCAAGGGGAACGATATTTGTTTTACTACGGAGGAGCGGACACGAATATCGGCGTGGCCGAAGCGCCGGCTGCCCAATAAAAAATCGACCTGAAGAATACTTGCTGTACATTTGACCGCTGAGAAACCTCCCGCCTAATATTCGAAGTCATGTCATTGCGCATTATCTCTGTTAGGGTCGGAATCACGGGACTTGGGTTCCGTTGCATGTGCCATTTCTTTCGAGGGGCTGCAATCATCCTGTTCGTGCTGCTTCTGGCCCTCATTTGTCCCGCACAAACGAATGCGCCAAAATCAACGCCTCCCAGGCCTATCGCCAACTTCACCGACGTCGCCGAGAAAGCCGGGCTTACCATGCAAGACATCTTCGGTGGCATCGAGACCAAGAAATACATTATTGAGACCACCGGCACGGGAGTTGCGATCTTCGATTATGACAATGACGGCTGGCCTGACATTTTTCTGGTCAACGGAACCCGGTTGGACGGGTTGCCTTCCGGCGAGGCGCCGACCAATCATCTCTACCGCAACAACCACGATGGAACTTTCTCCGACGTCACGGCCAAGGCCGGTCTTACCGCGACAGGCTGGGGCCAGGGCGTATGCGTAGGCGACTACGACAACGATGGCTGGGAAGATCTCTACGTTACTTACTACGGAAAGAACCGCCTGTACCACAATCAGGGCGGAGTTTTCACCGAGGTCGCCGAGAAAGCCGGAGTTGCCGGTTCAGGGAAAGCCTGGGGTTCGGGTTGCGCCTTTGTCGACTACGACCGCGACGGCAAACTCGATCTGATGGTGACGAACTACGTCGACTTCGATCTGTCCACCGCTCCGGCACCCGGACAACGGGCGACATGTCTCTGGAAGGGAGTGCCCGTCATGTGCGGCCCGCGCGGGCTACCGGGTGCGAAAAATATTCTCTACCACAATAAAGGTGATGGCACTTTTGAAGATGTGACCACCAAGGCGCACATCGACCGCACCGATGGGCATTATTCTCTAAGCGTTTCGACTCTTGATTTCGACGAAGACGGTTGGCCGGATATTTACGTGGCCTGCGACAGCACTCCCAGCATTCTCTACCGCAACAATCATGACGGCACATTCACTGACGTTGCCGTGACCGCTGGTGCGGCCTTCAACGAGGACGGGCGCGAGCAGGCTGGCATGGGCACGACGGTTGCCGACTACAATGGCGACGGCCATCTCGACATCTTCAAAACGAATTTTTCTGATGACACTTCCACGCTCTATCGCAACAATGGCGACGGAACATTTACTGATGCGACCTCGGCAGCGGGCTTGGGTTTATACACGCAATACCTGGGCTGGGGTGCGATGTTTTTTGATTTCGATAACGACGGCTGGCCTGATTTGATTCTGGCCAACGGCCACGTCTACCCGGAGGTCGATAGTCAGCACCTGGGCAGCAGTTATAAGGAACCACGCATTCTTTATCATAACAATGGGGACGGAACGTTCAGCGACCTTTCTGCGTCGGCAGGTTTGGGGATCACAACTCCGGCTTCCTCACGCGGTCTGGCCGTCGGCGATTTGTGGAACGATGGCAGAATCTCGGTGGTAGTGAGCAATATGAATGCTGCTCCCAGCCTGCTGGTAAATCAGAATCAGTCGCCGAATCATTGGATCGCCATTCGTACGATCGGAACGAAATCGAATCGAGACGGGATCGGCGCGCGGATCACAGTAAAAGCGGGATCGCGGATGCTGGCGGATGAAGTTCGCAGCGGCTCCAGTTACATTTCCAATAGCGATATGCGAGTGCATTTCGGGCTGGGATCCGTCGCCAGGATTGACTGGATCGAGATTCGCTGGCCGAGCGGCTTGGTCGAGCGTTTCACCAGTTTGGGTGTGGATACGATCCATAGTGTAAAAGAAGGATCAGGTCTGGCCGTCGAAGCGGATGCGAAAAAGAAGTGACGGGCGATTGATCCTCGCGCATCATCGTGCCACCCGTAAAAGCGCACCAACCGCAGGGCACGGGGGCACATCCAAAGTCCGTGCCAGAATCGTCCAAACCCGAACAGCTACCCGTAACGTCGTCCATGCCGACGGAAATTCCCGAGCCGCAGGCTTCACTTTTTCGCGAAGTGCTGCTGGTTCTTGAAGAAAAGGGCTTTCCCTACGCCGTGTCCGGAGCGTTCGCCTTGCGGCAGCACACGGGGATCTGCCGCTTTACCAAAGACCTCGATCTGTTCATGACGGCCGCTACCAGCCGCGAGGTTATGCCTTATCTCGAACAACGCGGCTTCACCTGTGAGGTCCGTGATCCAGTGTGGCTTTCCAAGGTACACAAGGGAGAGTTTTTCGTAGATCTGATCACCGGGATGAGTAATGGCGTGGTTGTAGTCGACGATTCATGGATCGAGAGGGCCAATCCAGCGATCGTTCAGGGCATTAAAACGCGGGTGTTGGCTCCAGAGGAATTGGTAGCGTCGAAGATTTTCGTGGCGAAACGCGAGCGCTTCGACGGCGCCGACATCGCCCACGTTATCTACGGGACTTACCCCAGATTCGATTGGGACCGTGAACTGCAATTGGTGGGCGAACACTGGGAAATGCTGTTGTGGTCGCTTTTATTGTTCCGCTATGTGTATCCGGCGCAGACCAACTATGTGCCGGCCTCCATCTGGGGCCGGCTGTTGCGAAAACTTCGGAGCGAGATTTCGAACCCCGATCCGAAGGCCAACTTCCGCGGCAGCCTGGTCGATGAGAACATGTTCGCGATTGATGTCAATGAGTGGGGGCTGGCGAATCTTTTGGAAGAAAGAAGGAAACGACGGATGGAAGAAATGCAGCGGTGCTCCGCGAGTGCGCCAGAAGGTCTTCCTCAGTTACCGCAGACCGCACCCCCGAACCGTCAATCCGCATGAGAATCGCTGCCACCGCCGATTTGCATTTCAGTCCGCAAAGCTATGCCGCACTCAAAGATCAATTTGAGCGGGTGCGGGACGATGCCGACGTTTTGGTTTTGGCGGGCGACTTGACCAATTACGGGCGGCTCGATGAAATGGACCCGCTGCTCACAGTTCTGCTTCGGCTTAAGATTCCGACGATTGCGGTTTTGGGAAACCACGATTACGAGAGCAGCAAAGAAAAAGACCTGTGCCGAAAGATGGAAACTGCCGGCGTCAAAGTGCTGGATGGGACGGCGTACGAACTGGATGGAGTCGGCTTTGCCGGCACCAAAGGTTTTGTAGGTGGTTTCGGACGCGAAATGCTTACCGCCTTCGGAGAACGTGAAATCAAGCAATTTGTACAAGCCTCTATTGACGAAGCTCTGAAGCTGGAACGCGCCATGGCATTGCTGCGCACCGACAAGCGCGTCGTGGTGCTCCACTATTCTCCCGTCGTCGACACCGTGGAAGGGGAAGTGCGCGAAATCTTTCCGTTTATGGGTACGTCGCGCCTGGGAGAGGTTGTGGACCGCATGGGCGCCAATCTAGTCGTACATGGCCACGCGCATCACGGAAAGATGGACGGACGCACTCCCGGCGGCATTCCGGTTCACAACGTCGCCATCTCGCGCCTGCAAGCTCAGAAGCCTTCGGCGGTGTATCGAGTTTTCGATATGTAGTTTTTCGCCGGACGCGCTTTTTGAGAGAATTAACTGGCGGGACCGTGAACATTCAGCTTTTGCGGCCCCGCCTGCCCGGCTACTGTCGCTAAACTGGGAACAAATCTGAAATCTGTGCTCGAATTGAATAGGTATCGATACGCCCAGAAGGCCTATGAAATGTGCATTTAAGACACTTCTAAGGCGGAATTGACGAATGGCATGACCTGTGGGTATGCTCAGCAGTCGCAGTGGTCCCCGCGCCTCAAAGCTATAACAATGAAAGCCGGCACGATCAAAGCATCCGGGAAAAAGAGCACCGCAAACCCAAGTCTGCCCAAAGCCCCTACTGGCATCCAGGGTCTCGATGAAATTACCGGCGGCGGATTTCCGCGCGGACGCCCCACATTGATATGCGGCAGCGCCGGAGCCGGCAAGACCCTGCTCGCCATGGAGTTCCTGGTGTGTGGCGCGATCGAGTACGACGAGCCTGGCGTTTTCATGGCGTTTGAGGAAACTGCGTCCGAACTCGCGCAGAATGTCCGCTCGCTGGGTTTTGACCTCGATGAATTAGCGAGACAGAAAAAGCTGGTCGTCGATTACGTTCGCATCGAACGCAGCGAAATTGACGAAACCGGCGATTACGATCTGGAAGGACTTTTCATCCGGCTCGGCGCCGCCATTGATTCCATCGGGGCCAAGCGAGTGGTTCTCGACACCATCGAAAATCTGTTCGCAGGTCTGCAGAACCAGGGCATTCTGCGGGCGGAGCTGCGACGCCTCTTTCGCTGGCTCAAGGATAAAGGAGTAAGCGCAGTCATCACCGCCGAACGTGGCGAAGGCGCGTTAACCCGCCATGGCCTGGAAGAATACGTTTCCGATTGCGTGATCTTGCTGGATCATCGCGTGGTCGATCAGGTTTCCACCCGCCGCCTGCGCATCGTCAAGTATCGCGGCACGGCTCACGGCACCAATGAATATCCTTTTTTGATCGACGAAGGCGGATTCAGCGTTCTTCCCGTCACGTCGCTTGGCCTGCAGCACGTCGTGAGTGAAGAACGAATCTCCAGCGGGGTTCCACGGCTGGATACGATGCTGGGTGGCGAAGGCTATTATCGCGGCACCACAGTTTTGGTATCCGGCACCGCCGGTACCGGCAAGACCAGTCTCGCCTCTCACTTCGTCGACGCCGCCTGCCGCCGCGGCGAGCGCAGCCTCTATTTTTCGTTCGAGGAATCTCCCGGCCAACTGATTCGCAATATGCGGTCGATCGGCTTGAATCTGGAGCAGTGGACGAAGAAGAACCTGCTGCAATTTCATTCCAGCCGCGCCATGTTCTACGGGTTGGAGATGCACCTGGCAATCATTCACAAAGTTGTGAATGAGTTCCGGCCCGAAGTGGTCGTTATCGATCCGATTGGCAGCCTGATCCAGGCGGGGAACAGTCGTGACGCGCATACCATGTTGATCCGCCTGATCGATTTTCTGAAGCAACAGGGAATAACCGCCTTTCTGACGAACCTGACTTCCGGCGGAGAGGCGCTGGAACGAACCGACGTTGAGATCTCGTCGATCGTTGATACCTGGCTATTCATGCGAGATATCGAATTAGGCGGCGAGCGCAATCGGGCCCTCTACGTCCTCAAGTCCCGCGGCATGGCGCATTCCAATCAGTTGCGCGAGTTTCTGCTCACTCCCGACGGAGTAGATTTGCTCGATGTCTACGTAGGGCCGGAAGGCGTGCTGACAGGTTCGTCGCGCATGTCACAAGAGGCGCGTGAGAAAGCTGCAGCCATGGAGCGGCAACAACAGGCTGAACTCCGGGAGCGCGACCGGAAACGCAAGCGCGAAGCGTTGGAGGTCCGGATCGAAGCCCTGCGCAAAGAGTTTGAAATCGAAGAAGAAGAGGCCGCAAGGGTGGAAGTGCTGGAAGTGACGCGGGAAAAGACGGTTAACGAAAATCGCCAGGCGATGGCCCGTAGCCGCGGGGCCGATGTCGGCAACGGTGTGAAAGCGTCAAGGAAAGCGTCGAGGGTTAGATGAAAAAGCTAGCAAAAGCCAAGCAACAGCCTCGCAGTTTGCAGCAGATCGCCCACGAGGACGGTCCCAAGTCGGGTGAAGTGTGGGAACTTCGCTTGTACATCGCGGGCCAAACGCCCCGGTCGGTCGCAGCCTTTGCCAACTTAAAAAAGATATGTGAGGAACATTTGCAAGGGCGGTACAATATTGAAGTCGTCGACTTAGTGAAACACCCCCAGTTGGCGGCGGGCGACCAGATCCTTGCAATCCCCACTCTGGTGCGGAAGTTGCCTCAACCGCTCCGCAAAATTGTGGGCGATCTTCGCGATACAGAACGAGCTCTGGTGGGGTTACAATTGCGTCCGGCATCATCGGAATAGCCGATTTCAGTGAGCGATTTTTTCCCGGACGAATTCCGAATCGGGGTACGGGGAGAAAGTAAAATGAAAGCCAATATGCGGCCAATCGAAGAAAGCGTGCGACTTATGGAGGAGGCTGAGCAGACTCTCCATGCCATCCGCCAGGGTGCGGTCGATGCGTTCGTGGTGGAGGAAGCGGAGGGCCATCGCGTTTACACGCTCGAGGGTTCCGACCTTCCTTACAGCGCTTTGGTTGAGAGAATGCAGCAGGGCGCTGCCATGTTAGACGCTCGCGGCTGTATTATTTACTGCAACCTCAGCCTGGCCAAGATATTGGGTACTTCTCGCGAGGCTGTGATCGGCCGCTTCTTTCACGATTTTCTCACTCCCGCGGATCAGCCCGTCTGTCAGAAATTGTTGCGCGAGGTGCAGATCGGATCGAGCGAAGGCGAGATGCGTTTGCGGTTGACTGATGGCAGTCTAATCCCGGCCAGCTTCTCCTTCTGCATATTGTCGCGGGATAAGACGGCTACGGGAGTTCTAATCACCGACCTCAGCGTCCAGAAACAGCAAGTGGAATTCGCCTCGCGCCTGCAGAATATGCAGGACGAAGAACGCAAGCGCATTGCTCGCGAGCTGCATGACAGCGTCGGGCAGTTGCTGGCTGCGATCAGCATGAACGTAGGCATCGTGCAGTCTCAGTCTCATTTGCTCGATTCCCGGGCGGCACGCGCGGTTTCTGATAATGCCATGCTGGTGGAGCAGGTTTCCAGTGAGATTCGCACCATTTCCCATCTCCTTCACCCCCCGCTTCTCGACTTGGCGGGTCTTACTTCTGCTCTGCGCTGGTACGTGGATGGTTTCTCGGAGCGCAGCAAGATTAAGGTCGATTTGGTAATTCCGGACGATCTCGGCCGCCTGCCGTCTGAAATGGAAATCGCTATCTTCCGTATCGTTCAAGAATGTTTGACGAACATTCACCGTCACTCGGGAAGCGCCACCGCAGTCATTCGTATTCAGAAGGAAGGCAACAACTGCACCGTTCAAGTTCGGGACTTTGGAAGAGGCATTCCTGAAGAAAAACAGCGGGAGATGACCGGATCGGGCCTCGGATTTGGCGGCATGCGAGAGCGCCTGAGGCAGCTGGGCGGAACTCTGCAGATAAAGTCTGACTCGAGCGGCACATTGATCAACGCCGTACTCAAGGTCGCGTAGACACCCTCATCCCATCCTTCATTCATGTGAGTGCCGTGCTCTGCGTCGGCAGAGCAAAGAACCGTCTTTCATCGTACAAATCCCGTGATTGCATAAGAACACGAACGAACCTCAGGACTCAAAGCCTGAATCTACGCCTTTCACCCGATTGCCCATGTTATTGCAAAAGTACACATTGGTGATATCAGGTGCTGCATGGGAGTGCCAAAACGTGTGCTCATCGTCGACGATCATCTTGTCATGAGACGAGCCGTGACACGCGTTCTGCAGTCTCAACCCAATATTGAAGTATGCGGGGAAGCGGAAAATGGCCGGGTAGCAATTGACCAGGCCCAAAAACTCAAGCCGGACCTGATCATTCTCGACCTTTCCATGCCAGTGATGAACGGTCTGGAAGCGGCGCGAGTCTTGCGCGGGATGATGCCGAATACACCGATCTTGATGTATACTTCGTTTGCGACCCCTAATCTGGCGGAAGAAGCTTTAGCGGCCGGCGTAAGCCGAGTGTCAACCAAATCGAGCCCACCCGCTCTTATCGCCGACCTGCAGATACTGCTCAAGAATGCGGCTTAGGTTTGGGAGCGTCTTCACTCAACATCTTCAGGCCGCTGAGTGCAAATTCAATTGCCATGCGCTCTTCTGGCGTTCCGGGGTGGTCCCGGTTCAGCTCAAGCATCCGCGTGTTGATCGCACCACTGGCCTCTTCAATGCGCTGTGCCAGCTTAGAGCGGTCGGTTTCGAGCACTGCGGCGACGTAAGGCCGTTGCCACTCGTAATCTACTTTCATAGCGGGAGCAGTCACTCCAAAAGGGAATTCTGACGTTGAGTCAGTGAACCCGATTAAGCGACAAAAGTTTCCCGCGTCACTCGAAGAGGCTGGCAATCGGGGCAGTAGGGCAATCGAATATTCCAGCCTTGCTCCGTTCCTTCAAGCCAGAACTGAGTGGTTAAATAGTGGAGCACTGAGCCGCACGTCGAACAGTTGAGAATTTTGGCGGGAGCCGCGCTCTGCGCATTAAGAAATTGCTTCAAAAGCTCCACAACCTCACCGTGGCGCTCGGTGGCTGGAATGGGCACACTGCCTCTTTTTCAAAATCGGATAGCGGAGAGCTTCCTTTAATCGTAAGAGAGAAGAAATGGACCGTCTGTCCGTCAGGGGGCCCCAGTATGTTCGAAAGCGTACAATCTAGGCCGATTCATTTTTCCACGCGGCTGTGTGCTTAACGATGAGCGCATAGCATTCGCACGAGGTATCTTCCAGGCGGCTGCGATTCTGTATTTTGACACGTCCGCGGTTGTAGGTGATTAAACCCTTTTTGGCAAGGAGCCCTGCGGCAACAGTCACGCTCGACCGGCGTGTGCCAAGCATGTGGGCGAGAAACTCATGGGTCAGCGGAACGATATTCCCGTCGCCTCCTACGCGGTCGTGGCTCATCAGCAGCCACCGCGCCAATCGTTCGTCCACCTCATGCAGGCGATTACAGGCGGCAACCTGCGATCCTTGCATGGCCAGGAAAAGCCCATATTGCTGGATTCGGCGTGCGAGTACCGGACATTGCCGCAACACTTTTAGCAAGTTTTGGCCGCTTAGCCGAAATGCTGTGCCGGCAATCTGCACCAGAGCGCGGGTATCGCTGGTCTTGAAGCCCGCGACGAGTTGTAATGCGGTGCATCCCTCTTTGCCAGTGAGTCCCACTTCCACACTTTTTCCATCCTGCATTACGCTGAGGATCGACACCATTCCGCTGTCGACGAAGTATGCGTATTTGATGAGCTCTTCTGTTTCCTGAAGGACATCGTGAGTGCGCAGTTGGACGAACGTGAGTTCGGAAAATATTGCGTCGCATTCCAGCGAAGGAAGGCCGAGCAGAAGTTCGTTCCTGACGGGGTTCCCTTCAATGAGCGGCGGAGCTTTCTGACTTACACGAGTACGAGACGGGACCATAAGACGGCTCCTTGCACAGCGAACACGCTGTCTGATTTCGCAAGGACCGTCTCCGCGAGGGGGTACGGCGATTGATGCTAGAAGAGACAACTCAATACTAACAGGTAAAACAGCTAGCAGACTGAGGAGAAACGAACTTCGCCGTATCCTCCTTCAAGTCGCACTTTGGGCAAGCCGGCAAAGGAACGCTCCAAATTTTTCCACCTGACGAGAAAAATATGGCGTTCAAGTGCAGCAATTCTGAGCTGCATTTAGCACACGTTGCTCGAGACGGCATGACAGATAGAGAATCGAAAAGATGTTCGACTGCAGAACGGAGAGTTTGACTCATATCCTACCGTACTCCGAAGTGCCAGAGTGAAACTGTGCAGTATTGATCTTGCGGAAGAAATAGCCAACCTAACCCGGTAGCAAGATCAACTAACACGAATGCCGCGCTCAAACAACTGCGCGCTCGATTGCGCACAGCGCTCACGTTCTTGGCTTGCATAACCTTCATGATCAGCGTCTGCAATTTTGCTTTGGCACAGAACGCGCGACCAATGCCACAATTCCGCATGAACCGAGAAGATGCCCAGGCTGTTACAGCCTATCTGAAATCGCTGAATGGAACCCCTCAATAGAAGGCCGTTTCTATGGCCAAAGATCCTGACGTAATCGTGATTGGCGCGGGCGCGGCGGGGCTTGGCGCTTCGATCACTCTTGCCCGCGCCGGCGTTTCCGTTACTATCCTCGAGGCCCGCGACCGCATCGGCGGCCGAATCTTCACATTGCATGATCCTAAATGCGATGCCCCGGTTGAACTCGGTGCTGAATTCATCCACGGGCGTCCTCCTGAGACTTGGAATCTGCTCAAGAGTCACAAAGTCCGAACCGTAGAGGTTGACGGGGATAATTGGTGTGTAAACAACGGCCGCCTCGGAACCTGCAACTTCTTTTCGGACGTAGACAAGATCCTAAAAAAAATGGATGGCCGCAAGCCCGATCAATCCTTTCTGAATTTCTTGCATCGATGTTGTCCCGAGTCGAAAAACGAGCGCCAACAGCAAGCTAGAACGTGGGCCCTCGGCTACGTGACCGGTTTCAATGCCGCCGATCCTTCGTTGGTCGGGGTGCACTGGCTGGTGAAGTCAATGCGCGCGGAAGAGAAGATTGAAGGCGACCGCGCGTTTCGCGCCGAGCACGGATACGCGGACCTGATGAACATATTCCAGCAAGAACTAAATAGTTCCGGCGTCTCAGTGCAGAAAAATACGGTAGTTGAGAACATCCGATGGAAAAAGGGGCGAGTTGAAATCGATGCACGCGGATTGAACGGTGTCGTAACCTGGTCAGCGCGGAGTGCGCTAATTACCGTGCCGCTCGGCGTATTGCAAGCCCGATCTGAGGAGCACGGCGCGATTGCTTTTGTTCCCGACCTGCCAACGCAGAAGCGGGATGCGATTCGAAATATCATGATGGGGAAAGTAATTCGCGTCACGCTCCAATTTCGTGAGCGCTTCTGGGAGGCCCTCCCGAAGTCCGCAGCGAAGTCGCGACGAAAAAATTCCAAAACTACGAGCGGCGTGAGCTTTCTTTTCTCCCACGATGATTGGTTCCCAACCTGGTGGACCATGGCGCCCAAAAAGCTGCCGTTCCTAGTGGGTTGGGCTCCCTTCCGTTGTGCCGAAAGGCTTTCGGGCAAGAATGAGTCATTCGTAACCGAGCAGGCGCTACAGACTTTGCATCGTCTATGGGGAATCAGCGTGCCGGAGCTTGAGAGTTTGTTTGAACACGCCTACTGCCACGATTGGCAGAACGATCCATTCTCGCGCGGAGCTTATAGCTATGGAAAAGTGGGCGGCGATGGTATGGAAGAGGCGCTGGCCAAGCCACTTGAAAATACGTTGTTCTTCGCCGGCGAAGCTACTGACACGGGCGGACATAACGGGACAGTGCACGGCGCGATTGCCAGTGGCCACCGCGCCGCTGCCGAAATTTGTCGGTCGTTCCCGCCGGCAAAAGTCGGAGGTTAACCACGAAGCACACAAAGTTGCACGAAGGTAAATCTTGCTCAAGCCACTTTGCGTCGCGGAACCACGTCTTCTTTTTCCTTCGCGCGGATCTCGACTTGCTCATGCTTGATGTCGAGGCGTAGGTGATTGTAGATGCTCATATACTGGTTGGCGACCCATACCAGTGCGAAAAGAGAAATTAGATAGCCCCGCCAGTCGGGATAGAGAAGTTTGAAACGGGTGATAACCAGAAACAGCGCGGCCACGTAGTGGCTGAAGCAATATTCGCAGGTGAACAGATAGAAGAATTTTCGGCGAGGTAGGCTGGCTGCCTGCTTCGACTGCTCCTGACAATAGTTACGAGGTTCGCGAAAAACCTCTTCATGCGTCACTGTCCAGGCAATGCAGGCGACAGGTATCGACAGAATAAGCAGCCACACAAATTGGAGTCCGATCGTAAGCACTAAGCTTGGATGCCGCACGGGGTAAAAGGGTCAAACGCCAACGAACCGAATTAGAGGTTCTTTCCCTGTCCGTAATTGAGCAGGCTCAGGATCAGCACTCCGAGAAGCGCCATCGACGACGCCACAGACCGCAGCGTGACTATGCCGAAACCAGCAGGGCCGCGGGAAATTGCTCCAATGCTTCTGCAAGGCGGATCGTTCCGTATCCTTCGTTTTGCGATGTATGCACGACTTTCCCGGCAAATGCGTTCCGATAACTTGCAGAGCAAGGGCAGGACGGAATTACCACTTCGGTGTCCTGCCAGACCCGATCCCCGATCGGTGCCGTCTCGCCATTATTCAACAAGCTGGACACGAGGCGGGGAACGATCACGATCACGTTCGTGTTTTTAAATTTTCGCGAGAATGACACTACGTGGTCGGATTTCGCACCTTGAATCGTTAAGGGAACATATTCGCCCCCTGCGAACAGCTCCGGATGCTTTTTTCGCAAAGCCAGCGCCCCCCAGATCAAATACAGCTTGAGCCCGCCATCCTCGGGAGTCTTCAAGAGAGCGTCCAGAACCGCGGAATCCGGCTGCTCGCCCCAGCCTTCAAGGCTCGCAAGCGCATCACGCCTTCGCTCGAAGTTTACGGGTCGTCGGTTATCGGGATCGACCAGACTTAAATCCCACAATTCATTTCCCTGATAAGTATCGGGAACGCCCGGGCTCGTGAGCTTGAGAAGCGTCTGCGCCAAGCTGTTCCAGAAACCCAAACGTGCGATGCGTTGTTGGAAGGGAATAAAGTTATTGAGAAATCGATTCTTGGCGCCAGGGGCAAGCAGTTTCTTTACGAACGATGAAACCGTTTTTTCGTACGCCTCATTGCGATTGATCCAGCTCGTATTTTCTTTGGCTTCGCGGATCGCTTTCAGCATGTACTCTTCGATCCTCTTAGAAAAAGCGTCCCATTCATTCATTTCAGCCAGCGGCACCAAGGGCCAGGCGCCCAGCAACGTCTGATAAAGCAAGTATTCGTCGTTGGCCGAAGGGGCGGGCCGGTCATTCACAACAGATTTATGGCTGCGGTTGAAACGCTTCCAATCGCGTATCTGCAATCTCCATTGCGCCGGCATTTCCGAGAGGACATTGATGCGGGCCCGTACGTCCTCCGAGCGCTTGGAATCGTGCGTGCTGGTCGCCAGCATGCTGTGCGGCCACTGGCGAAGTCGTTCCTGGTTTGCCGCGTGAAACTCCGCGGCGGTAACTCCAAAACGATGGAGATCGCTGCCCACATCATTCAGCGAAACCAGCCGGTTGTAACGGTAGAACGCAGTGTCTTCCAGGCCCTTTGCCATTACCGGACTGGTGAACTGCTGGAATTTCATCGCGAACGCGACCACCGCTCTTCGATAAGCCTCGAGGTGCCCTTGGGCAATCCGAGTCAAAAGCACTTCGGCAATGAAATCGAATACGCTGGTGTCGGCCGCCGGGCTTCTCCATTTCGCCGCATCGATAGCTGCATGAATGCAACGAATGTCACTTTCCGAGACGCCCGAATCGCTATCGCCTGAATCGCTAACGTAAGTTCGGTACACCGGGAAACTCGCCACGATCTCGGTGAGGGCGTCACGCAAGCTATTGAGCGTGAAGTCGCAGGTATGACGATTGGAGAGAGCGATGCGCGTGAGTTGATCGGCCAGCACGTTCAGTTCACTCGCCAGGGCCACGCGGATAATCAGTCTCCGTGATCGATAGGCGAGATCGTCAAAATCGATTTCGTTTCCAGTGAAGTTTCTGTAGATGCGCTCAAAACGCGAAGCAGCCGTTGGGTCCACGAAGAGTCCGTTGACCAGATTTGCATACTCATATCCCGTCGTCCCGCAGACAGGCCATTCACTGCCCAACTTCTCCGCTCCAGTAAGGATTTTTTCTATCACCACATAGCGCGACTTGCTTTCGTTGTCGGAAGTCGGATTTATCACCGCGGCAATGCCCTCCCGCAAGCGCTCGAAATATTTTGCAGGATCATAAAGTCCATCGGGATGATCCACGCGCAGTCCGTCAATTTTTCCTTCTCCCACAAGGTGCAGCACGAGACGGTGAGTCGCTTCAAAAACCGCATCATTCTCCATGCGGATTCCCGCCAAATCGTTGGTATCGAAAAAGCGCCGGTAGTTGATGTCATCGGAAGCAACTCTCCAGTTCGCCAGCCGAAACGCCTGCGCCTTAATCAGTTCATGGAGTTCGTTGAAGCTTGCAGGATCGGACGGCGTCCCGTTGATCTGATCAACGGCCTCATTGATGGCCGCGACTATTTCCGGAGATCGTGCGCATAGCTCCGCCAGTCGGCGTTTGTGGATTTCCTTATCCCGATTGCGCTCAGCAATGCGCTCTTTGTCCGCTTCCTGTCTCGCTGGCAGATGGCTGAAAGCCGTGATCAGGCTTTGAAACTCCAGCAGGTCAGGGTTCTCCAGACTCAAGATCGCCGTAAGTTTATCGGAGCTGCTCTGAAGAATGCGGGGATACTCCCGGGGATTTACTGGAAAGCGATGGTCCCGGTAGGAAATATCAAATGCGTCCCGTTCCGGTTGAAATACCAGCTTCAGTTCTCCACTTTCGAGCACGGCGCCGTAATGGTCGTGCAGGATCGGTACCAGCACTTTGCCGTGGAGCTCCTCCTTCAGAGGATGCCAATCGATATCAAAAAAGCAGGCGTAGGCCGAAGCTTCGCCATTCTCGAGAACGTCCGCCCACCACGCATTGTCACTGCCCATGACTCCCATATGGTTCGGAACGATGTCGACGATCAGGCCCATGTCGTTTTGATGAAGAGCAGCTACATAGCGGTCGAAATCTTCGGGGCTCCCGAGTTCTGGATTGATCGAATTGTGGTCGACGATGTCGTACCCATGCATGCTCCCCGGGCGGGCCTTCAGCATTGGAGAGACGTAGCAATGGCTGATACCGAGCCCGGCAAGGTAGGGAACGATCGCCGTGGCCTGATCGAAAGTGAAATTGTGATTCAACTGCAACCGATAAGTTGCGCGCGGTATTTGTGAGGGAGCTTTCATGATTTCAGAAACCACACGACAGACCAGGCCGGAAGCGTGCCTGCTTTGAGAGATTCTTCGGTCACCTCTTCAGTGGCATAAATTTTCTGACCACTTGGAAAAGGTATTTCCGAAAGCACATACGGCCCAATATTCGCCACCAGAGTGAGCTTCGAACCGTCCCGAAATTCCCAATGCGCGCTGAGGCCACCACGATCGCCATGAGGCGCATAGTTCGCCTTCACCGCGCATCCGCCGGAGAGCCGCGGCACAATATGCTCACATCTTAGTTTCAACAGTTCCCGATAAAAATGAAGCCATTCCTGATGACGAGGGTGCGTTAGATCGTGCCAGTCGAGTTTCGAAGCCTTAAAAGTTGTGGCGGCATTGGGATCAGGAATTCCCTCGCGGGCCGCCGGATCGTTGAAGCGGGCAAAACGTGCGAATTCGTTTCGCCTCCCCGCCGCCACCGCCGGCGCCAGATTTTTCTCAAAGTCGCAGAAAAAAAGAAACGGAGTTTCCACGCCGAACTCCTCGCCCATGAAGAGCAAAGGCGGAGATGGTGCAAGCAGAAAAGTTGCCACGGCAGCCCGAACCGCGCGCGCGTCTGCAATCGTTGTGATTCTTTCTCCGAAGGCGCGATTTCCCACCTGATCGTGATTCTGCAGAAACGAGACAAAACCGGTGAGCGGCAATTCCGTGCTTCGCTCACCGCGCGGATGGCCATTTCGGTAAAACGATGTCTCGCCCTGATAGTCGAATCCCTCAGAGAGGCAACGGCCTAAACGCTCGAGAGGACGATCCGAATGATCAGAGTAGTAGCCATCCTTTTCGCCTGTGACCAGCACATGCAACGCATGATGAATATCATCATTCCATTGCGCGTCGTAAAGTTCAGCTCTGCATTGTTTCGTGCGTTGAAGATAGCGCGACTGGTTGAATTCGTTTTCCAGAATCAGGTGGACGCACCGGTCCGGCTCGATCGTCTTCCGCACCTCCTCCGCAAGCTCCGTAAGAAAGTGCTTCGGCGAATCGTCAAGAATCGCATGAACGGCGTCCAGCCGAAGTCCGTCGCAACGATATTCCGTTAGCCAGTACAGGGCATTATGAATGAAAAAGTCGCGCACAGCGCGGCTCTCAGGTCCGTCGAAGTTGACGGCTTTTCCCCACGGCGTGCGATGCCGGTCGGTAAAAAATTGTGGCGCGTAGGCGTTCAGGTAATTTCCCTCCGGACCGAAGTGATTGTAAACAACATCCAGCAGCACCATCATCCCGTTGTCGTGCGCAGTTTGGACCAGTCGCTTCAAGTCTTCCGGGCGGCCGTAGGTACTGTCGGGTGCAAAAGGAAAAACGCCATCATAGCCCCAGTTGTGCCTGCCCGGAAAATCAGCGACGGGCATCAGTTCGATGGCGGTGACTCCCAAATCCGCTAAATAATCGAGCCGCATCCGGACCGAAGAAAAAGTTCCCGACGACGTAAAAGCTCCGACATGGAGTTCATAGATAACGGCTTCTTCCCACGAACGGCCCTTCCAACCATGATCCTGCCATTCGAAGCTTTCAGGATCGATGACTTCGCTGGGGCCATGCACATCGCGAGGTTGAAAGCGGGAAGCCGGATCGGGAACCTCCTGCGCATCATCGATGCGGAAACGATATTGCGTGCCCGGCTTTGCGGCGTCGGTGACCAACTCGAACCAGCTCTTGTCGCGCGGTTTCAAAGGAAGCAAAGTGGAACGAGTTGTGCCAGTCAGGCTAAGCTCGACCCGCCGCGCAGCCGGTGCCCACAGGCGAAAGCGCACACTTCCATCGTCACGGTACTCAGCGCCGAAGGGCATTTTATGACGGCGCTTCATTCGCTTCTTCCTTCTTGCCGTTCTTGCGCTCCATCAGCCGCCGTTCCATCAGGATCACCATGGAACGTGCCTGCAATGGATAAGCTGCTCCAGAATCGTGCGTCTCTGCCGGGCGCAACCCATCGTCACGCGATGTATCCATCCATGCGACCCAGCGAGATCCGGGATGAAACACCGGCAATGCAAATGGCGCATCTTCATGGTGAGCGTTCAGCAGTACCAGAAAATTTTCGTCGCCCACTTTGCGGCCGCGCTCATCGCTCTCTTCCAATCCCTGCCCGGCGAGAAACATGCCCAGGCAGCGGGCGCCAGGATCACGCCACTCGTCTTCGCTCATCTCGTTGCCGCTGGGATTCAGCCACAGCACGTCTTTTACGTTTGCGCCCTTGATAGGCCGGCCCTGGAAAAAATGCCGGCGGCGGAATACCGGATGCCGCTTGCGAAGATTAATCATCCGTTGAACGAAGGCGTGCAGGTCGCGATCTTGAGACTGCAGGTTCCAGTTCAGCCAGCTGATTTCGTTGTCCTGGCAGTAGGCGTTGTTGTTCCCCATCTGCGTGTGGCCGATGGCGTCGCCGGCGTACAGCATGGGCACGCCCTGTGACAAAAGCAGGGTTGCTATGAAATTTCGTTTTTGTTTGGCGCGCAGAGCCAGGATGTTCGGGTCGTCCGTTGGCCCCTCCGCCCCACAATTCCAGCTGCGATTATTGTTGTTGCCGTCGCGATTGCCTTCGCCATTGGCTTCATTGTGTTTTTCGTTATAGCTGACCAGATCTTGAAGCGTGAAGCCGTCATGCGCCGTGACAAAATTTATGCTGGCGTAAGGGCGTCGTCCGCTGTGTGCGTATAGGTCACTCGAGCCCGTTAACCGGTAAGCCAAGTCACCGACCACGCCTTCGTCTCCCTTCCAGTAAGAACGCACGGTATCGCGATAGCGGTCGTTCCATTCCGCCCACCCCACGGGAAAGTTACCAACCTGATATCCGCCTTCGCCCAAGTCCCACGGCTCCGCAATCAGCTTCACTTGGGAAAGAATTGGATCCTGATGAATGATGTCGAGAAACGCTCCCAATCGGTCGACTTCATGCAGTTCGCGCGCCAGCGTTGCCGCGAGGTCGAAGCGGAAACCGTCGACGTGCATCTCCAGAACCCAATAGCGCAGGCTATCCATGATCAACTGCAGAACTCGGGGATGGCGCATGTTCAGCGTGTTTCCAGTTCCCGTGTAATCCATGTAATAGCGCTGATTTTCAGCCGTGAGCCTGTAATAGGTGCTGTTGTCGATGCCCTTCAGCGAAAGTGTCGGCCCAAGATGATTGCCTTCCGCGGTGTGGTTGTAGACCACGTCAAGAATTACTTCGAGACCCGCGGAATGCAGAGTCTTAACCATCGTTTTAAATTCGCGGACAGAGTGCGTCGCGAGGTAACGAGGCTCCGGCGCAAAAAATCCAATGGAGTTGTAGCCCCAGTAATTTCGCAGGCCGCGTTCCACGAGCTGGCGGTCGTCCACAAAACTGTGCACCGGCATCAGTTCAATGGAAGTGACGCCCAGGCGAGTGAGGTACTCGATAACCGGCGCGGTTGCCAGACCGGCATATGTTCCGCGCAAATGTTCTGGAACATCCGGATGGCACTTCGTAAACCCCTTTACGTGGAGTTCGTAAATCACAGTTTCGTGCCAGGGAATACGCGGCGGCCTATCCGATCCCCATGTAAATGCAGAATCGATCACTCGATTTTTCGGCATGCCGGCGGCATCGTCTCGCCGATCGAAAGACAGGTCTTCCTGCTTGTGTCCCAGCCGGTATCCGAAATGTGAGTCCGCCCAGCGGATGCTTCCCTGAATCTGTTTGCCGTAAGGATCAAGAAGAAGTTTATTGGGATTGAACCGCTGGCCCTGCTCGGGTGCATAAGGCCCATACACGCGGTATCCATACAACTGTCCCGGTCGCACCTCAGGCAGGTACCCATGCCAAACCATATCTGTCTGCTCGGGAAGCGCCACACGGAGCATCTCTCGTTTTCCAGAAATATCGAACAGGCACAGTTCAACTTTTTCCGCGTGCTCAGAATAGAGCGCGAAGTTCACGCCTTCGCCATCCCAGGTTGATCCCAAGGGATACGGTCGGCCCGGCCAGACGATAGGCTGAAGTGAATTCGACATTTGTCTTGAACTCCGGCTTAAAGCTGCACGTTCATAAAACCGTCAAGCCTGGCCAAGCTCCGGCGACTAAGGCGGGATTATATGGGACCAAGGTGAACTCAGGGACACTGGTCGTGCAAGCGTTGCTCACCTTCGTTGTAGATTTGAACCTTTGATGGTGGCTGGTAAATGCAATATCGCTGTGTTGGGCAAGCGTACGATCTTCCCTTCTTCTGATTTGACCCATGCAGCTTTGACCCAGTCAACGGCGAATCTTTATTAGCCGAGGCTTGGATGCCTTTGCTGCGCTTAAGTTTGCCCCCGCTTCGCAAAGACATGGGACCCAGGGAAGATGGATTTCTCGGTACTTACTCCGATCTGCTGTTCTTCAGCTTATTTGCAAGTTTCTTTATCTCGTTTTCCCGCGCGATATTCACGATTCCTCGTGCATCGTCGTAGAGACTGTCGCGCAATAAATTTAGCAACCGCGCCTTGAGTTTTGCGCGTTCTGCAACCGGCCGAGGCACATAAATGGTATGGGTGGGTTGAGAGCATGCTACAGGGCTCCCAACGAACGCATCCGCGAGATCGGGTTCTGGCCCTCTTGCTGCCTGACCCAGTACCTGTGTGCCAGCGAGGGCAGAAGCAAGAACGAAAGACAGCAGAACAAAGCTCCCTTTTGCCACATCTCTACCTCCTTTTCATGCGCCGAGGAGTAGATTCGTTCCCTCCCTCGGACAAGCAAAAGATGAGGGTTGTTCAAAGGACGTTGCTCTCTACCAGAAGGCAGTTGGAGCGATACTGTTTTCGCGGTATCCGGACTCTTCACATCTACCGCGCTCAATAGCTTTCTGCTCCGGCATACGAGTACGCTCCTGAAAAAGTCGGAATACGGGACAACGCTTGCAAATCAGAATTCAACTCTAGGACGTCGGACCCAGAAATCGCAGAACCAAAGTCTACTTAAGGTTTCGTAAGGTGCTCCCCGTATTGCCCAGTTTTTGAAAATCTCTCATAGTAGAAAGGCTTGTACGTTTTGGTGACCCCAGCCGTTCGCCGCTTCCGGTCCTGGTTTCCCACGTCAGCTACTTAAGCCTTGAGGTGAGTAGATGCGCGCGATCGTTCCAGTTTTCCGAGACATCCGAATTGTTGGTGGTGTTCTCATTTTAGGTGTCGCGAGTCTGTCGCTCGCGGGGTGCAGTGGTACTTCCAAGAGCATGTCCACTACCACCACACCCACAACTCCGACGACTCCCACCACTCCGACAACGCCCACTACTCCGCCGCCGAGTCAGCCTTCATTTCCATCAACTCCGCCCGTCCAAATCACCTGGTCGCCAAGCACCAGCAAGCTTCCAGCGCCTCTCGCGACCCCGCCGCCCGCGGGATCGAATGATTTTCCCTTGACGATTTCCAATCCCACCGACGGGGCTAGCGTTACCTCTCCCATCAACGTCGTGGCATCCGCCACTCCGAACAATCCAATCTTTTTCATGCGCGTGTATGTTGATGGCGTGTCCGTCTACTACACCGCTTCGAGCTCGATTAACACTCAGATCTTCGCCGCTGCGGGACAACATACTCTTGAAGTCATGGCAGAAGATTCCAGTGGCTACATTTCCGCCACCCCGATCAACGTAACTGTTACCACTCAGTCGCAGACCACGATCAGCGGCATTCAAAATATGCCAGGCTGGCAATCGTGCTCCGCCGATTTTCCGGCGAACTCTCAGCGCGCAGGGCAACTGTGCGCAGCCGGCAACAAGAGCGTTCCTTCTTCGACCATGACGGAAGGGCAGTCAACGCCCTCCATGGACGGCAAGTCGGCGCAGTTCAGCATGAGCGCACCAGGCGGAACTCCCAACCCCACTTATGGATATTCCAACGAGCTTTATTTCAATCCGATTGCGGGTGGGACGAATGTCAGCACTTTTACCTACGACCTATATTTCTGGATTGATCATCCCGAAGCACCGCAAGCCCTGGAGTTCGATCTCAATCAGGCATACGACGATACCGGACTGGGAAATCCGCAACGGTGGGTCTGGGGATCGGAGTGCAACTTCAAGGGCGAGACGCCGGGTCGGTGGGATATTTGGGACGATGCAATCGGAAAGTGGGAGCCTACTAACGTCCCCTGCAATCCTTTTCCCGCGAACACCTGGAACCACCTGACCTGGAACGTTCACCGGTCCGGCTCTCAAGTGATTTACGACACTCTGACCGTCAACGGGCAGGTGTACCAGGTCAATACCACATACGACAATCAGCCGGGCTGGGACTTGGAGGAGATCGATACCGCCTTCCAATTGGATCTGGATTCGAACGCCGATCCCTATAACGTCTGGCTCGATCAAGTCAGTCTTACGGCTAATTAACTAGAGAGTCCACAGCGCAAACAATCCGCTACACGGAGTCGACCCGTTTTCCGTAGGCGCGGAAGTGCGGCAGTAACGCGGCGTCCTGATTTGCACTATTTTTGCGGGTATTATTTCAACTGCCACCGCGGCCCTGCGCACCTTCATAAGACAGCACTAACGAAAGAGAAAACCAATGAATAAGAATGGACAAGCAAGCAAGAACGGCAAGAAAACGGGCGCGCTGGCGAATCCCTCCCATCTGCAGGCTGTGGATGAAGACGACCAGGCGATCATTCGAGTGGTGATTGAAACTCCCAAGGGCAGCCGCAACAAATACGCGTTTGATGAAGAGCATAGGGTTTTTGAATTGAAGAAAGTATTGCCCGCGGGAATGACGTTTCCTTACGACTTCGGATTCGTTCCCAGCACCCTGGCCGAGGATGGCGATCCCATCGATGTGCTGGTTCTGATGGACGAACCCGCGTTCCCCGGTTGTCTTCTGAAATGCAGGTTGATTGGCGTGATCGAAGGCGTGCAGGGGGATAAGAAAGAAAAAGTGCGCAACGACCGAATCGTCGCCGTGGAAAAGCAGAACCACAGTTGGGCCGACATCAAAGGGATCGACGATCTAGGCAAGAAATTCTTGCGCGAACTCGAAGACTTTTTCGTGAATTATCACGAGTTGAGCGACGAACAATATCGCGTGATCGATGTCAGAGGACCTAAGCACGCGAGGAAGTGCATCGATGACGCCATGCGCGCCGCACGGCGCGGATAGATCGCAACGCGATCTTTGACCAACCCCTTGTGCAGGTTTTTCCTCTAACCAGCAGGAGGATTTCTATGGCAGGCCAAAAAAAGTCCAGCAGAAAATACGGTAAGGCCGCGGGTAAGTCAGTCGAGAGCGCGATGCGTCGAAAGAAAAAGGGAACCCTCAAATCGGGCAGGGGAGGAAAGGGCGGCACCGTAAAGAGCCGTAAGCAAGCCATAGCGATTGGCCTCTCGGAAGCGCGGGAAAAAGGCGCGAAAGTGCCAAAGAAAAAAGCGGCTTAGCGTTATCGGTTCGCACCGCGAGCCCGTCTGACTCATAGGAAGGCGCTCTTCAATTCGAGTCCTTTACTGGGATTGCGGCCAACATCGCAATCGCCCTTACCAAATACTCGGCTGCCGCGGTGGCCAGCAGTCCCGCCATGCTGGCCGAAGCATTTCATTCGATCGCCGATTCGGCTGAGGCGGCATAAACTTGCGTACTGAGTCCGTTTGCTGGTGCTGATTTTGCAAATCTCACTTTTATCCAGCGTTTCCCTAAAGTTTGTTTTGCTCTCGCCGATATGACCTTTGGGTAACAGGAATCAAAACCTCGCTCCCGTCTGCAATTGATTTCTGAGGAGTCACTTATGTCAACGTCAACCGTTTCCAGCAGTTCGTTGTACTCGCAACTAGGGCAGTATTTTCAAACTCGACAAAGCGATCTGAAACAACTCGGACAAGCTCTGCAATCCGGCGACTTGGCCGGCGCTCAGACTGCCTACAACAACATTGCATCGCTCGGCCAAAACGGCCCCTTCGCGGGCGGAAATCCGTTTCGCGCGAACCAGACCGATCAGAAATTCGCCAATCTTGGGCAAGCCTTGCAGTCGGGGGATTTGGCTGGCGCGCAACAAGCTTTCGCTTCCCTTGGAAGCGCTGGCGGCCGTGGCAACAGACAGCTAGATCCGCTGCCCAGCACGGGTCCAACTCCCGCTTCCTCCATTGGCCCGGAGATCATTATCAATCTCAGCCCTGCCACCACCGGGAATGTGAGCCCTTTACCGACGGCCACCACCCCAACCCCCGCCGCCAGCAATGGCCCGGAAATCATCCTCAATCTCGGCCCGATCAGCAGTGGCAGCGGCGGCAGCGCTAGTCCCGAACAAATCACCATCAGTCTCAGCAGTCCAGCCGGCGGTGGTGAGCAGGTTTCCATTGGCATCGGCAGCCAAGGCTCTACTGCGGAGCAGCTAACGTTCAATTTGCCGAAAAACAGCAACGAGCAGATTATTTTGAACTTGCTGGAAGCAGCCTCTTCCACCGGTTCTTCTTCAAGCGGCACCACCAATGGTTCCCCCGCCAGCGGCGGCCTCAATGTTTCCGCATGAGTTGACGGACCACCGGTGCGGTCGGCGGGGACCCACGCCCTCCTCCGTTCGCTTACTGCACCGGGGCATTCAATGCGGCTTGCAGTTCGAGAAAATTATTCGCTCCCACGGCTCTCTCCACCGCTTCTCGATGGCGGAATAATTCGCTGGCATCGCCCAGCAAGTCCTGCTGCGATTGGTTATCCCCGGTCAAGATCAGGATGATCAGCCGCGCGGGCTTGCCGTCGCGCGCGTCAAAATCGACTCCACCGGATTTCGCCACAACCACCAGCGGCTGAGTCAATCCATCTACGCGTGCGTAGGGCACCGCCAGCTCATTCTCCCACCCACTAGCCAGCACCCGTTCTCTTTCCGACACTAGACGAAGCAATCTTTCGGGAGCATTACTCACCGCCTCTGCTGCAACTTCGCACATTTCTTTCAGAGCTCCCAGCCTGGTTGTGGCCGTCAAATTGGGCAGGAATAATTTGGCCGAGATCGTGTCCTTAAGCGTCAACTTCCGTCGTCGCCGTATTAAGTAATGAATCGAGGGCGCCGATATCAGCGAAGTCAGCAGCGCCATGATCACCATGGCGACGAACATGTTTTCCCGAATCAATCCCGCCTGCAGCGCCAGAATCCCCAGAATGATTTCCATGGCTCCGCGGGCATTCATCGCCAATCCAACTGCCAGCGATGAGGTCTTGTCCATCCCACCCAGGCGCGCACCCCATCCCGCTCCAAGCAATTTACCGAAGCACGCCACGCCGATAACAGTTGCGGTCAATCCCAAATGAAAATTCGAAACAAAGTTCGTCCGCAGACCTATGCTGGCGAAGAAAAATGGCGCGAACACGTTGGTAACGATCTGGTGAATGTGTTGCGAAGTGCGCTTGCGCAGGTGGCCTGATTCTCCTACAGCAATGCCAACCACGAAGGCACCGAACACTGCGTGAATGCCTGCATACTCCGTGAACGCTGCACCAGCCATGGTCAGCGTAAAGATGAATCCCAGGACGCCTCCGGGCCAGGTGGTGTGAGCTTGCAGCAGCGGCAGAATTTTATCGATCAACCATCGGCCCACCGTGAGCGTAAGTCCCACGAACAGCAGAACCAGAATGATAGTGTGCTTCACCCCGTCGCCAATACTTCCACCGGCCGGCGGGTGCATCATTCCCAGCACGAATGAGAAGAGGATCCAGCCCACCAGATCATCGAACATCGCCGAGGAAATGATGACCGTTCCCATTTCCGTGCGCAGCAGATTTAGATCCATGAGGATCTTTGCAATCACCGGCAGTGCGGAAATCGACAGCGCCGTGCCCACAAACAGAGAAAAAATCAGAGGATTGGCGCCGGCCTCCGCGCCCAGGTACTTGGGAAAAATTTCAGCTGCCAGAAAACCGGCGCCGAAAGGAAATGCCACGCCGAATATACTCACCAGCAGCGCGCTCTTCCCCTGCCGGAAGATGCTGCGCAGGTCGATCTCAAGCCCAGCCGTTAGCAGAAAAAACACCACTCCCAGGGTCGTCACCGTTTCCAAAACAATGGGCATCGGCCCGGTCGTGGGAAACAACGTTTCGTAAAGATGGGGCCGGTAGTGGCCTAAAACTGTTGGTCCCAGGAAAATGCCAACAGAAATTTCCCCCAGGATCGGAGGCTGACCGATCTTCTGCATCAACTCCGCGGCGACTTTGGCGCAGCCGAGCAGCGTGGCTAACGCCATAAACATCGTCATTACGTCGTGCGGAGTAAGGTGCGGCATAGCAAGACCTGAGCCTTCAACTTATTGGTGAATGCATCTTTGCGCAATTAACTCACCGGGGACCCAGACACCGCTATTAGGGTCCCCGTGTTGTACGGCCTAATGTGTACAGCAAACACTGTAGGCACCGATCAGTTAGCCGCGAGTACACTTTCTCCCCTCTGTGAAATGTCGAGCAAGGAGACGTTCAATGAAACGCAAGTTGCCGGTTGTGGCAGTCATGCTGTTCTCGCTAGCAACGCTGGGCCTGGCACAAGACCGAGGCCAGCCCTCATCCAAGTCGCAAGACCGCATCGTCCGCGAAGTTCGCCATGAACTTCTCATGCTCCCCTATTTCGGGGTTTTCGATAATATCGCCTTTCGAGTCGACGGCAGCACCGTGACCCTGATGGGCCAGGTGGTCCGCCCCTCGCTAAAGTCCGACGCTGAAAATGCGCTGAAGCACATCGAAGGCGTTGAAAAAGTCGACAACCAGATCGAAGTACTTCCGCCTTCTCCCATGGACGATCGTCTGCGCCTCGAGTTGTACCGCGCAATCTACGCCTATCCTGCTCTCGAAAAATACGCCTTAGGCGTGCAGAAACCGATTCGTATCATCGTGAAGAACGGCCATGTGACTCTGGAAGGCGTGGTTGACAATGAGGCCGACAAGAACTTTGCCGGGGTGCGCGCCAATGGCGTTCCCGGAATCTTTTCGGTGACCAATAACTTACGGGTGGAATCGTCGAAGTGATGTAGGAGCCTAGGCTTTTCCGAACGGATCTTCCAGCGACGGGCTTTGCCGAGTGAATAGTTCTGCGCCGTTTTCCGTGACGTGCATGTCATCTTCCAGGCGAATGCCAAATTCGCTGGGGATGTAGATGCCGGGCTCGTCGCTGGTGGTCATGTTCGCCTGGAGCTTGGTTGTGTTGCCGCGAACGAGGTAAGGCCACTCGTGCATATCCATGCCCATGCCGTGACCGAGTCGGTGAGTAAAGTATTTGTAGTCGGGTCCATATCCTGCGTCAGTAATTACTTTTCGCGCCCCGGCATCCACCGCTCCGCATTCCACTCCCGGACGCGCCGCAGCCAACGCCGCGGCTTGCGCCTGATGCACAATGTCAAAGACTTTTTTCATTTTGTCGCCAGCTTGTTCCGGAACCTTGCCCAATACAAACGTTCGCGTGATATCGGATTGATATCCTTCCACAGTGCAACCATCGTCAATTATTACGATCGAGCCTTCGCGAATCACTTGTGGCGTAGCCGATCCGTGAGGCAGTGCGGAATACTCGCCGACCTGCACGCTGGCCTCGCCGGGAAATCCTAATTGTCCATAAGCCGCCGCAATCAAGTCTTCTACCTGCTGCTGCGTCATGCCTTCCCGCAGAGCATGATAGACCGCTTCGTAAGCCGCCAGAGTCACTTGTGCAGCCAGCCGCATGAGCGCGATCTCGTGCGGCGTTTTGATCATGCGGCATCCGGCCGTCACCGGTGTGGCGCCTGTGAGCGTGGCTTGCGGCGCGGCCTTGGCAATTTCATTGGCGAAGACGAAGTGAACAGTTTCTTCAATCCCAAGCTTGCCGCCGCTGAGACCGCGTTCTTTCAATCCTTGCGCGACTCGCTGGTAGGGATTCTCATCTTCTTGCCACGTGCGCAGATCAGAACGCTCGCCATCCGGAGCATTGGCCATCTGCTCACGAGCACGGCTTTCTTCGAAGGCCGGACATATATAGAATGCCGATCCCTTGGCCGGCAGCACCAGGGCAAACAGGCGCTCGCCGCCCCACCAATGAATGCCGGTGAAATATTTCAGCGAGGTCCCTTCCATGAGCACAATGGCATCGAGCCCGTTCTCGCTCATCAGCCGGCGCGCCCGTTCCTGACGTTCGTGCCGCTCTTCGCGAGTAATCGGAACAGCTTCACTCTTGCGCGATTTCAACGCAGCGATCGACGGAGGCAGGGAAGGGTTGTCCGCTTTTTCTTTCGTTGTTGCTCCTGAAGCAGTGAGTGAACCTGACATTGCCGCGACTCCCGCCGCCACACCGCCCGCCTCCAGAAACCGCCGCCGAGAAATCATCCAGCCTCCGTATAAGAATCGTCATTATAGGTCTCCCGCTGACCTGATAGATAATTGCCCTCGTGGAATCAGGTTTTCAGTGCGCGGGTTGTGGCGAGTGGAACGCCACCACGGTGGACGAGTCCGCAGGCCGCAGGCAGAGCTATGTCGAGGACTGCCAGACCTGCTGCAGGCCAAACTTGTTGCGAGTGGAGTACGATAGCGCGCTGCGAGAGTTCTTCATCACCGCGGTGTTGGAGTAGTTGGCGCCTGGTTCGTGGGCAAATATAAAAGAATGATCGATATCTACGGATCACCCTTGCGTAGCACGATATAGTTACCTGTTCGGCGAGACGATAATCGCGGTTTCGAAAGGAATAAAAACCGATGGCAGCCTACACAGGCGGTGGACGGATGGTGGCTCACACTATGGTCACCACGCAGTTTGAGTTGGATGGTTTCAGGGTAACGCGCACCCTCGGCGTTGTGCGCGGAATCGTAGTGCGCTCCCGCTCCATTTTCGGCACCATCGGCGCCGGGCTGCAGACGCTGGTCGGTGGCAACATCACTCTGCTGACAAATCTGTGCGAGAAAACCCGCGCGGAAGCTTTCGATCTCATGCTGATCCACGCCGCGGAACTGGGCGGCAACGCCGTGGTTGGCGCGCGCTACGACGCCACTGAAGTGATGCAGGGCGTCACCGAGGTTCTGGCCTATGGCACGGCAGTATTCGTAGAAGCGATCAAGTAGCGACGCGGGTTGCCATTTCGCGAGCGAGCAATTCGGGGAGCACTTTCTGGCGCTGGTCGAAGATTTTCTTGATCGCTCGCTCGATGAAAAGCCAGTTGGCCAACGCGCCCAGCGCTCCGAATCCAACCTCATATTCAATTACATCCCTCACCACAGTTCCATCCAATCCATTTCGGCACTCCGCCCGGAACTCGTGCCGATGCTGCCATCGCTTGAACGGACCTTTCTGCTGGACGTCGGCGAAATGGTGATTCCACTCAAATTCCGTGATGACCGCAGTCCACTTGCGTCGCCAAGGTAGCCAACTCAACGGACGAAACGAAGTGTTGATGATCGACCCGATTCCAGCAACGCGCCGGCTTGATAGATCGTCCCGGCATGGCGAGGGCGGCGGAGCAGCCAGATGCTGGCTATCCACCTGCGTAAAGGTTTCAGGCGGCATCAGCCGTGGCAAGTTTTCTAGGTCGGCAAAAAACGCGAAAACGCGTGGCACTGCCACCGGTATCCAGTCGGCAAATTGCAGTTGGTGACCCACGAGAATATAACAGCCGGACAGCTACCATCTGCGGCTTATCGGCATTTTCCACAGGAAACTGCGCCCGCAGCGCGGACTTCAAGAAAAATCGAAGCGAATAAAGAGCGAACGAATCCGGAGCGTAAACCCAACTGCTTGTGGTCCCATTTCCGGTTCACCACAAGTCCTCGTAGTTTGAGCAGGAGGTACTAAAGTGTTGGTCCAACCTTTAACTTTCCTATTGACAATCAACAACTTACGGCTAAGATGTGGTACAAAGTGGTACGGAGTGGTCAAGACCGGCAAGTCGTGGGAACGGGTACCTGATAAAGAGGAGCCAGTGGGAAATCGACCCAGAAGCTCAAAAAACAGGCCGAACCAACAGAGATTGACCGAGCTTTGCGCCGCTTTTACCTCCCTCGTTGTGGTTGCAGTGCACATAGGTTTGGAAAATGTTTCGCGGCAATCACCCAACTCGCGTCGACGAAAAGGGACGGCTCAAGGTCCCCGCAGAATTCAAGCGGGTGATCGACGAAAAGTACGGACAGCAATACTACATCACCAGTCTGGATGGGAAGGTTGCTCAAGTATATCCCTTCGAGGAGTGGGAGCGGATCGAGCAGAAGCTGGCAGGGCTCTCCACCTTCAATCCTACGAAGAAGAAGTTTCTGGACCGCGTGAACTACTACGGGCAGGTGGTCGAAATGGATGGGCAGGGGCGGTTGCTGATACCGCAATTGTTGCGCGAAGCGGCGCAGATCAAAGGCGAGGTTGCGGTTACCGGCAACTTGACGCACTTGATCGTGCGCAACCTGGAGTCGTACCGCAAGCAGGTTGAGGAAGAAAAGTTTACGCCTGACGATGAGAAGACGCTCGACGAACTGGGCATCTAGTGGGCGAGGGTTCAACAGACACCCCTCAGGGGGTTGGGCATGGTGGTGGAAGGGAAGCGAGCCATCTTTCACCAAATCATGTTCCGGTTCTTTTAAAAGAAGCGATCGACTTTTTAAACGTGCGGCGTGGCGGGACTTATATCGACGCCACGGTGGGCCTGGGCGGACACAGTTACGAAATCGCAAAACGCCTCGGCGCACCGGGACATTTGATTGGCCTCGATAAAGATCCGGCGGCGCTGGAGAGAGCGAAAAGCGTCCTTAGTCGTTCGTCGTTAGTCGTTGGCGAACCCGATTGGCCGCGGATTACGTTGCGGCATCAATCCTTCGGTGAAATTGCGAACGACCAACGACCAGCGACTATCGACGGTTTACTGGCCGACATCGGCGTAAGCAGTTTACAGCTTTCCGATGCCGCACGCGGATTCAGTTTTCAGGCGGATGGACCGCTCGACATGCGGATGGACCCGCACTCCGAGCATACCGCCGAACAAGTGGTAAACCACCTCGACGAGCGCGAGCTTGCCGATGTGATTTACGAATTCGGAGAGGAAAGGAGGTCGCGGAGAATCGCCAGAGCCATTGTCCGGTCGCGGCCGATACGATCTACCGCACATCTTGCGGATGTCATATCAGCCGCGGCCCGGCCAATGAACCAGGCAGAAAGGCGAATTCATCCGGCGACCCGAACTTTTCAAGCTCTCCGAATCTTCGTAAACCGCGAACTGGATGAACTGAAGGCGCTGCTCGGAGCGGCGCCGCGGATTCTGAAGCCAGGAGGACGCGTGGTGGTGATCAGTTTTCATTCGCTGGAAGACCGCATCGTAAAGGATGCCTTCCGCGAAGGCGGAATTAAGGACAGGTACTTCCGGGTGTTGACCAAGAAACCGGTAACCGCATCCGAAGAAGAGCAAGATCGCAACCCGCGAGCCCGCAGCGCGAAATTACGGGCGGCGGAAAGAATTTAGATTCCGGAAAACCTGCCGGAGTCCCCGGCACAGCTGTAATGGCGTGCCGGGAGTTCAGGTTCTGATAGCGGACAAAGATCCGCATAGGCAGGCTTCGGCTATCCGGCTTCAGCAATGCCCGAACAAAATAGCTGAGGGCCGAAAGCCGAAGCTCGAAGCTAGGTTCAGGGTTCCGTGGTAGGAATCCAAATCTGAGGTTGGGAAATGTATACAGGAACATTGATCAACGATCTGATAGCTACGGTGGAGCGGGCCGAACGCGGCGCGTTCCAGAAACAAATCGTCGACGAAATGGAATTGCTGCGGATGTACGACCTGCAGGTTCCGCAGACCCAAAGTGAAACCGTGTACGCAGGAGCGGCATAAAATGGCAGCAGCAGCGGCAGGAGTAATGAACTGCGCAATCCCGGCGGCTCGGCGAAACACCCTCTTCACCGGAACCCCGGAAATTTATTTCGCCAAAGCGATCGACAACTCCCGTCTAGTAAAAGTGGAAGATCCCAGGAGAAATCGTGAGATGAAACAGTTTGGCACCGCGCTGGCTTGCCTGTTCCTGCTAGTGTTTACCTATGCCTGGCAGCACTTCCGGGCGATTGAATACGGATACCAGATCGAATCGTCGAAGCGCGAACTCAACAATCTAACCGAGATGAACCGCGCTCTTCGGCTGGAAGACGCCTCGCTGCGCGATCCCGAACGAATCGACGTAATGGCCCGCCGCATGGGCTTGGTGCCGCCGGAACCCGGCCAGGTGATTCGCATGGATAGCTCCTCGACAGAAGCGAACGCGCCAATAATGGCGAGTATTGAGCCGGTCACGGTGATTCCGGGGCAGTAGAAACTTGGCAGTAGAAAACGATCCGAGCTTTATTGCGCGACGGGGCAACGCCCGTCCCACGCGAATTTATCTGGCGGTCCGCCCGAACGGTGGTCCGCCATGTTTGTCTGGGGAAATGTGCAATCTAAGAAGTCCTTTGTCATTCCGAGGAGCGAATGCGACGAGGAAGCTGTTGTTTGCTTGCGCCGGCAACAGGCAGGTTCCTCTCCTCTCCTCTCCTCTCCTCTCCTCGCTCCGCGAGGTTCGGAATGACAAAGCTTGATGGCGGCGATCATGACTGCGAGTAACTCCAACCTCGGCAAAAATTCTCGACTCCATCTCCTGGGCGCAATCCTTTTTTTCTGGTGCGTGGCCATCTGCGCGCGGCTTCTCTATCTGCAAGTGTTTCACTATGGCGGATTCGTCAAGCAAGCCGAACACCAGCAGCAGCGCGAGATTCCGCTCTCCCCCAAACGCGGCGTGATCTACGACCGCTCCGGAAAAGAATTGGCCATGTCCGTTCTCGTGGATTCGGCCTTCGCCGTACCCTCCGAAGTAAAAGACCTGCCCACCGCGGTTTCGCTGATCACGCGCATCACCGGCGACGACCGCAATGTCGTCCTCGCAGACTGCCGCAATCACAAAACATTCTGCTGGGTCGCCCGCAAAGCCGATGACGAAACCATCGAGCGCATCAAATCGCTAAACCTGCAAGGCATTCATTTCCAAAAAGAGCCTAAGCGTTTCTATCCCGCGCGCGACCTTGCCGCCCAGGTGGTTGGAACCGTTGGCATGGAAGACTCCGGGCAAAGCGGCATCGAGCACGAGTTTGACGATGAATTGCGCGGCCGCGCCGGCAAAATGTTCATCTCCGTCGACGCTCGCCGCCAGTGGTTCTCCGACGTCGAGAAGCAGCCCGAGCCAGGTGAAAATGTTGTCCTCACCATCGACAAGAACATTCAATACATCGCGGAAAAAGAATTGGATCAGGCGATTCACGACACTCAGGCCATAGCAGGTACAGTCATCGTCGAGAACCCTCACACCGGAGAAATCCTGGCGCTCGCCAACCGCCCCACGTTCAATCCGAATCTGAGGAAGCAAATCACTCCTGCAGCTCTCACCAATCGCGCCGTCAGCTATATCTATGAGCCCGGTTCAACCTTCAAGTTGGTAACGATTTCCGCCGCACTCGAAGAGAAACTGACCAATCCCGATGAGATTTTCGACTGCCAGATGGGATCGATTGTCTACAACGGCATGCGCATCCGCGATTCAAAACCGCATGGTTTGTTGCCAGTCTGGGGCGTTCTGGCCGAGTCGAGCGACGTCGGCGCGATCAAAATCGCGCTGCGCTTAGGCGAAGACCGCTTCTACAAATACATTCGCGCCTACGGATTCGGACAGCAGACCGGAATCGAGTTACCCGGTGAAACCCGCGGACTCACCAAGCCTGTGAGCCGCTGGTCAAAAGTTTCGATCGCCGCAATCTCGATGGGCCAGGAAATCGGCATCTCGCCAATTCAGTTGTCCGGATTAATCTCCACCTTCGCCAACGACGGCGTTTGGGTCGCGCCCCGCATCCTCACCGGCAAGGTAGAACCGCAGGGCACACCCAAGACCGTGGCCTTTCATGCCGGCCCGTCGCACCGCGTAATCTCGAGTGAGACTGCAGCGAAGATGCGCGCGATGATGCAGAAAGTCGTCCTCGAAGGCACCGGCCGCAAGGCGATTCTGGAAGGGTACTCGTCGGCCGGAAAGACCGGAACGGCGCAGAAAGTCGATCCCGCGACCGGAGCTTATTCCAAAACAAAATATATTGGCTCGTTTGCCGGATTCGCGCCAGTGAATAATCCGCAAATCGTAGTTGCAGTAATTCTGGATTCGGCGGTCGGCCTGCATCAGGGTGGACAAGTTTCCGCGCCAGTCTATCGCCGTGTTTCCCAACAGGTGCTTGAGTATCTCCACACCCCGCACGACCTCCCATTTGCGCCTCAGCGCCAGTTGCTGCTCGCACAAGCGAAAACCAAAGATAGAGACTTAGAAGAAGGCACTCCCGATCACCCCGGGGAACCGTTGGAATCAGCGGAGGTCAACAATGACTCCTTTGTGGCGCGGGCTACGCCGGCGACTGCCCGCAGCGACGGAAAAGTCGTGCAAGCGGCGATTCGCCAAACTGAGCCGTTGCCAGCGCCGCAAGCAACCCAATCGCAACCCGACGCCAAAGAATTTGTTCCCGTTGGTGACTCTGCGCCGGCCCATCCCCCGGCCGCTGGCACGGTCGTGCTCGACGTTGAGCAAGGCGGCTTGGAGGTACCATCTTTCGTCGGCAAGACGGTGCGCGGCGCCGTGGAAGCCGCTCAAGATGCTGGCCTCGAACTCGAAGCCATAGGTAGTGGCCTGGCCCGCCAACAATCTCCCCCCGCCGGAACCCACGTAGTAGCCGGCGCCCACGTAATAGTCCAGTTCGGAAGATAAATCCCGCTCCACCCCGTGCCCCCTGTGGTTAAGGTTCTTCGCAGTTTGACCCGCCGAAAAACCGCATGTTAGGGTAAACAGTCACATCATCTCCGAACGCCAGTGCCGCTCATTGGTTGAGGTTCAGATTTTGTCCACGGTTGAATCGACGCCCGCACCCACCGCTGAAGTCCGAAAGACCGCGCTGAACGCTGTCCATCGCTTGATGGGCGCGAAAATGGTCGACTTCAATGGCTGGGACATGCCGGTCGAATATCCCGCGTCAATCGGCGGCGGAATTATCAATGAGCACGTGGCAGTACGCACGCGCGTAGGAATTTTCGATGTGAGCCACATGGGCGACATTCGCCTCGCCGGCTCGCAGGCCCTGGCTGCCGTGCAACACATTTCCATGAATGACGCTGCGCGCCTCGCAATCGGTCAGGCACAGTATTCGGCACTCCTCTATCAGCAGGGAACTTTTGTAGATGACGTGATCGTCCACCGGCTCGGCGAGAATGAATATCTGCTTGTCATCAACGCCGGCACGCGGGAAAAAGATTTCAGCTGGGTGCGTGACAATACCCGGGACTTCGATTGTGCAGTAGAAAATCTTTCCGACGACTTCACCCAGATCGCCGTTCAAGGTCCAAAGGGCGTGAACACGCTGCAAAAGTTAACCGACGCCGATTTGAGCTCGGTAAAGTTTTACTGGGTAACGCGCGGCTCCGTCTGTGGATTGAAAAACATTTTGATCGCCCGCACCGGCTATACCGCCGAAGACGGATTCGAGATTTACATTCCGTCCGACGAAGCCACCAGCGCCAAAGTTTGGAATGCCATTCTCGATGCCGGCAAAGAATTCGGCCTCGTCCCTTGCGGCCTGGGCGCGCGCAACACCCTGCGTCTCGAAGGCAAACTCCCGCTCTACGGACACGAAATTTCCGATACGATTAACGTTTGGGAAGCCGGCCTTGACCGCTTCTGCAAGATGGAGAAATCCGAGTTCATCGGCCGGCCCGCGCTGGAGAAAGCCAAAGCTGCCGGATTGAAAAGAACTTTGGTCGGCCTTGAGATGACCGACCGCGGCATCGCGCGCGACGGTTACAAAGTGTTGGACAGCGGCGGCCGCGAGATTGGTTACGTAACCAGTGGATCGCCGGCCCCGTTCTTAAAGAAGAATATCGCGCTGGCCTACGTGCCTCCAGGTTTCGCGGCAGTAGGCGCGACGTTAAAGGTGGAGATTCGTGGGCAAGGCGTCGCTGCACAAGTTGTGCCGACACCGTTTTATAAGCGTCCGAAAAAAACTTAGCCACGAAGGATACAAAGTCACACAAAGTAATTTGCTGGAAGCTAGTAGCCAGAAGCCAGGAGCTAGATTCAATGATGCCCTATCCAACAGATCGCAAATACACGAAGCAACACGAGTGGATCCAGGCAAATGGCTCGACAGGCACCGTCGGCATCACTGACCACGCGCAGGAGTCGCTCGGCGACATTGTTTTTGTCGAACTGCCCATGGTCGGCGCGGAACTCACGGCTGGCAAGCCCTTTGGCACGGTCGAGTCGGTTAAGGCGGTTTCAGATCTGTATGCTCCCGCTTCCGGCACCGTAACCGAGGTAAACGAAAATCTCGCCACCTCGCCTGAAGCGGTGAATAAAAACGCGCACGGTTCCTGGATGCTGAAGATCACTCTGAAGAATTCTAAAGAGTTGGACGCGCTGCTCTCCCCAGCAGATTACGAAAAGTATGTAGCCGAGGAAGGTGGACACTAAAGGGCTGCATCGCCAGCAGTGTGATTCTGGACACGGTTTAGCCCACCCGCCGCTGGCACAATCGAATTGCTCTCCACTTACATCTAATCAACTTCCTATGCGTTATTTACCAAAATCTCCCGCCGACCGCGACGCCATGCTGAAGGCCATTGGCCTGCGCTCGGTCGATGAACTGTTCGCGCCAATTCCGGCGGAATACCGCCTGAACCGCGATCTCAAAGTTCCGCGCCAGATGGCGGAATCGGAGATCGTCGATTATTTCCGTCAGCGCTCGCGCGAAAACGGAGAAGGCTACACCAGCTTTCTCGGAGCCGGGGCCTATGCCCACTATCGCCCCGTCATTATCGATTCGCTCATCTCGCGCGGAGAGTTTCTTACGGCTTATACGCCGTACCAAGCCGAGATTTCGCAGGGCACTTTGCAATCCATTTTCGAATTTCAAACCATGATCTGCGAACTGACCGGGATGGAAGTGGCCAACGCTTCCATGTATGACGGCTCAACTGCCGCCGCCGAAGCCGTAATGATGGCGGTTCGCCTCACCGGTCGAAGATCCGTAATCGTGGCGCGCAGTTTGCATCCGGAGTATCGCGAGGTTCTGGCGACTTACGCGACCCATCAGGGCATGCCGCTCTCCATCGCTGGTTTTGCCAACGACGGTCGGCTGAATGTGGGCGAACTGGAAAAATCGATCACTCCGGAAACCGCCTGCGTTCTGATTCAGTCTCCGAATTTCTTCGGCACTATCGAAGATGTGGCTGCGATTGCCGAGATCGCCCATAAGAATGGCGCATTGCTCGTTGTGTCCATCGCCGAAGCAGTCTCGCTGGGAATCGTCGAACCGCCACGCCAAGCCGACATCATCGCCATGGAGGCGCAATCGTTCGGCGTTCCTCTCGGATTTGGCGGCCCTTACTGTGGAGTGATTGCAAGCCGGGATAAATTTGTGCGTCAGATGCCCGGACGCTTAGTCGGTCAGACCGTCGACAAGCAAGGCCGACGCGGATTCGTGCTCACTCTCGCCACGCGCGAGCAGCACATTCGCCGTGAAAAAGCGACCTCCAATATCTGCACCAATCAGGCTTTAGTCGCTTTGATGGTCAATATCTTTATGAATGTCTACGGCAAGGTTGGCCTGAAGGAGCTGGCCAAGCAAAATTTGGCAAAGACCGCCTATGCGGCCGGACAATTCGCCAAGCACGGCAAGATTTTATTTTCCAATGCGCCTCGCTTTAACGAATTCGTCGTGCAGACCGAGGAAGATCCGCAAGCCATAAATGGTCGTCTGCTGAAGCGCCAGATAGTTGGCGGCCTGCCGCTGAAAAAGTTTTATCCTGAACTGGGGAACGCTGCATTGTGGTGCTGCACAGAACTCACAACTCGTTCTGCAATTGACGCGGCCGTCGCAGGGGTAGCTAAGAGCGAAGCCCCGGCACCATCGACTAAAGAAGAAGCGGAAGAGGTGGCGCGATGAAGCCCACTGGACCTAAAGCCACGCTTCACGTCAATCAGAATGAGGGATTAATCTTTGAGAAATCTTCCGCCGGCAAAGCTGCCTGGAAGCTGCCGCCGCTCGATGTTCCGGAGGTAGATGCGGCGAAACTTCTTGGCGCTTCCGAAAGAAAAGATCTCGGCAACATGCCCGAAGTGAGCGAGATCGAAATCATTCGGCACTTCACGCGTCTCTCTACGTGGAACTACGCCATCGACCTTGGCATGTATCCGCTGGGCTCCTGCACCATGAAGTACAACCCGCGCGTGAATGAAGCCGTGGCCCGGGTCGAAGGGCTCGCGAACGGCCATCCGTACCAGCCGGAGAAGATTTCACAAGGCGCGCTGCAGATTCTAAAAACCCTGAGCGAGTGCCTGATCGACATCACCGGCATGGATGCCATCACGCTGCAGCCCGCCGCCGGTGCGCACGGCGAGATGACCGGACTGCTGATGGTTCGGGCCTATCACCATGCGCAAGGGCGCCCTCGCAAAAAAATTCTGATTCCCGATTCAGCGCACGGAACAAACCCCGCGACGGCGGCGATGGTTGACTATGCCGTCGAGAATTTGAAGTCCGATTCGCGCGGCATGGTGGATATCGCCGCGCTCGAAGCGCAGATGAACGAAGACGTCGCCGCGCTCATGCTGACCAATCCCAACACATTGGGAGTTTTCGAGCAGCAAATTCACAAGATCGCCGACATCCTGCACGCCAAAGGCGGTCTGCTTTATATGGATGGCGCGAACATGAATGCGCTGGTGGGGAAAGTGCGCCCCGGCGATTTCGGCGTGGATGTAATGCACTTGAACTTGCACAAAACTTTTTCCACGCCGCACGGCGGCGGCGGCCCGGGCTCGGGACCGGTGGCAATCAAGAAGAAGCTTGAACCATTCCTGCCCACCCCGGTTTTGGTGACTAGAGCCGACGGCAGTCTCGGTTTCGAATACAACCGCCCGCAATCGGTCGGCCGGGTGCGTGCGTTCTATGGAAACTTTGGCATGTTCGTGCGCGCACTCGCGTATATCCAGGCGAACGGCCCCGACGGATTACGTCAAACCACTGAAGATGCGGTGCTGAATGCCAACTACATTCGCAAGGGACTTGAGGGTACTTACGATCTGCCCTACACCACGCCCACCATGCATGAAGTTGTTTTCAGCGACAAGCTACAGGCCAAGAAGGGCGTTCGCACGATGGACATCGCCAAGCGCCTGATTGACTACGGATTCCATCCTTATACAACGGCCTTTCCGCTGATCGTGCCCGGCGCTCTCATGATCGAACCGACCGAGAGCGAATCGAAGGAAGAAATGGATCTGTTCATCGATGCCATGAAGGCGATCGCGGAAGAGGTGAATGAAGATCCGCAAATCGCTCTCAATGCCCCGCACTCGACGCGAGTTTCCCGGCTCGATGAAACGGCGGCAGCCCGCAAGCCGGTGCTGCGTTGGAAGCCGCCCGCGTAGTCGTTAAGCTAATTGAGTCCTAATCAGGTTGGCCGGATGTTCGGTCAACAATAAAACTGGCAATCAACACTCGACTTACTTCGCCGAGATTTCCACCGAGGCTCGTGTCGTGTCCCAGTCGATGTGCATTTTGCATCCGTTCGCCGACTTGTCATAAGCAATGGTGAAGTTCTCAACCGAGGACGGCAGCTTCGAAACTTTCATGTCCACGCGCGCCAGTTCATCCCCTTCGTACTTGTAAGGAATGCCCCACTCGCCAGTTTTCTTGTTGATGATCAGCGTCCACTTGTCGGCTTTGGGCACGGTGAAAATCGTATAGCTTCCCGAAGGAATGGTCTTCCCGCCGACCACTACGTCCGCACTGGTAACAAACGTAGTTGCTTCGTTCGCCCCTGTGCGCCACACTTCGCCAAAAGGCACCAGTTCGCCATAAATTTTGCGCCCCTTCACGCGCGGGCTGGAGTAGTCGGTCTTAATCGTCTTGCCGCCGCCCAGGTCGCAGGTGGCCGAAGCGGCCGGACTGGGTCGCTTTCCGCCGCCCATCTGCGCGAAAGCAGCCGTCGTGAACAGCATGGCTAGAACCATAGAAATGGCGAGTCGTTTTTGCATGAAGTCTCCTTTTAAGATCTCTTCTTGTTAAGAAGGTTAGACGCGCCCAAATGGGATATGTCAGCAGAGCAGCAATTATGCTCCAATCCTGGCAACCGTTACAATCTTCTCATGCCAGTATTCGAGGAAAAGCAGGAAGAACTGGAACATTACGAGACCATGATGGGCGTGCCCCGCGGCCGGCTGGCCGTCACGATGGATACCATCACCGACGCTATGGCGCTGGTGGGGCAGCACGGCGTCTATTGCCAGAGCCAGCGCTGGCCAGGCAAGCCGGTCATGGATATTCAGATCATCATGAAAAGTCTGACCGATGCGAAGGAATTGATTCAGAGCGTGATGGAAGAACTCAAAAAAGAGAGTTAACCGCAGAGGGTCACTGGGTTTTCTGAAATGCCCTGTGTTCCTGTGCGATCCCTGTGGTCAAGTCTTAGGCCAGCGTGTATTTCCCCCGCTCAATCATCTTCTGCGCAATCTGCTGCCGTAATTCGATCGTATTAAACGGTTCATACTTCGCCAGCCGCCGCAGAATTGCCAGCTGAGTGCGCAGCATATCTCCGTCGGCGACTGCGGCGATTACTTTCTTTGCGGAGGATTCGACCTTCTCCATCGCTTGCGTCATATAAACGCGCGTCATGGCGATCGGAATCGCGGCCGCGGCTTCGCCCTTGGTCTCCGCAATCTTTTGCGCGCGTAAAACTGCCGACTCCATCGCATAAGTTTCAATCGTCATGTCGGCGATCGCGCCCATAATCTCCTGCTGATCCTGAATCGCCTGCATATACTTCTGCGTGGCCGCTCCCGCAGCAAACAGCCCGAGCTTTTTGGCCTGCCCCACAACCTTGCGCTCTTCGGCGAGAGGTCCTTCAAGATCGTCGCTCATCGAGGGGCCGGAAAGCACTTCGTCCATTAATTTCTTGATGGCAGGCATCAGCGGCAGCTGCCCGCTCATGGCCCGCTTCAACAAAAATCCCGTGATGATCAGCCGGTTGATTTCATTCGTCCCCTCGAAGATGCGGTTGATGCGCGCGTCGCGATAAGCGCGCTCGGCGGGATATTCTTCGACGAAACCGTAGCCCCCATAAATCTGCAGGCTCTCGTCGACCACATAACCGACCATCTCCGAGGCCCACACTTTGATGATGGAACACTCGACCGCATATTCCTCGATAGCCTTCCGAGTTTCTTTTATCGCCTCGGCGCTTGACCTATCGATTTCGCTCAACGCCCCGTCCATCATGCCCACGGTTCGATAGACCAGCGATTCGCCAACATAAATCAACGCAGCCATGTTGGCGATTTTCTCCCGCACCAGACCAAAATCGGCGATAACCTTATTGAATGCCTTGCGCTGCTTGGCGTACCCGATGGCGTTTTCGAGCGACACTCGTCCCCCGCCAACGCACATCGCGCCCAGCTTGAAGCGCCCAATATTCAGAATGTTGAAGGCAATAATGTGCCCTTTGCCGATTTCGCCCAGCAGATTTTCCACCGGAACCTTGCAGTCGTTCAGAATCACCGGACAGGTCGACGAGCCGCGAATCCCCAACTTATGTTCTTCGCCGCCAATCGAAATTCCGGGGAACGTTCTCTCTACCAGAAACGCGCTGAACTTTTCGCCGTCGATTTTTGCGAACACGGTGAACAAGTCGGCGAAGCCAGCGTTGGTAATCCACATCTTTTCGCCGTTAAGGATGTAATGCTTGCCATCTGACGTAAGCTGAGCGCGGGTCCGGCAGTTCAGCGCATCGGATCCCGACGAAGCTTCCGACAACGCATATGCGCCCACAATTTCGCCCGCCGCCAGCCGCGGCAAATATTTTTTCTTCTGCTCCTCGGTGCCAAAATAAACCAACGGCAGCATGCCAATGCCGCTGTGTGCACCCCAGGTTGTCGCGAATCCGGCGTACTGGGCTATGTGATCGGCAATCACGGCTGCGGTGACTTTATCCAACTCCAGTCCACCGTAGGCCTCGGGAACTTCAACGCCGCTCAGCCCCAGGTCTCCCGCCTTTTTCAGCAGATCGCGGGAGACGGAGAAATCTTTGTGCTCCATCTTCTCCACATTGGGCAGGATTTCGTTGACGGTGAATTCTTGCGCCGTCTGGCCGATCAACCGCTGCTGTTCGGTGAAATCTTCAGGCGTGAAGACTTCGTCAGTCCGACGTGATTCCAGAAGAAAACTGCCGCCGGAGATTCTGTTCTTAGGAATTGCAGTGGTGGTAGCCATCGAAACCTTTCAACCACGAAGGACACGAAGGTTCACGAAGAAAATCTCTGTTCTATCAACCTTCGTGTAACTTCGTGTCCTTCGCGGTAATTGCCTTTTTTATTTCCAGCTGGAACCGCACACAAAGCGCCTGATGCCGTCCTTCAAATGGACAACATTGAAGTTTATAAGCAATCCAATCGATTTGCCACTAAGCTTCAGGTACGAAAGTATTTGGGCCTGATGCACGGGCGCGACGGCCTCCACAGACTTGATCTCGACCACCACTAAATCTTCAACCAAAAGATCGATCCTGTACCCGAGTTCGAGCTTCACTCCACAGTACACGACAGGCAGTCCAACCTGCGCGGCTGACTGAACTCCCGCTCGGGCGAGCTCATATTGCAGGCAAGTGGTATACGTACTCTCCAGCAATCCCGGCCCTAATTCGGTATGCACCTTCATGCCAGCGGTAATAATCGCGTGGCTGGCCTGCTGGGCGGTTAATTGTAAAATGGGAACAGTGGCCATAAGACCCTCCAGCTTCAGCGGTACCGCATCTGCCAACTGGAAGTCCAGGTCATCCATCACACCGTCCAAAGATAATTCACCACAAAGGACACAAAGGTCCACAAAGGGAATCCCGTTATTGTCAAGATTTCCTTAGTGAACCTTTGTGTCCTTCGTGGTGAATTCAGTTTTTAATTCAGATTCTCGAAAATCCCCGCCGCGCCCATCCCTCCGCCCACGCACATGGTCACCATCCCATACCGTCCGTTGCGCCGCTTGAGCTCGCGGATAATGGTCGCCGTCAACTTGGCTCCCGTACAACCGAGAGGATGCCCCAAAGCGATCGCCCCACCATTCGGATTTACCTTCTCCGGATCGATCCCAGCTTCTTTGATCACCGCGAGCGACTGCGCCGCGAAAGCTTCGTTCAACTCGATCACGTCAATATCAGATAGCTTCAGCCCAGCCATCTTCAAAGCCTTCGGAATGGCGAAGACCGGCCCTAATCCCATTTCTTCCGGCTTGTATCCAGCCGTTGCGAACGAAACGTAGCGCGCCAGCGGCGTGATCCCCAGCGCCTTCGCCCGTTCTGCTGACATCACTACTGCGGCCGCCGCTCCGTCTGACATTTGAGAAGAATTTCCCGCCGTCACAGTCCCTTTCACATGAAACGCAGGCTTCAGCGCAAGCAACGCTTCGAGAGACGTATCGGCTCGCGGGCCTTCATCCATTTTAAAAACAATTTCCTGCCGCTTCGGTTTCGATCCGTTCGGCGTCGTGAAGCTCACCGGCACCGGCACCACTTCGTCGTCGAACTTGCCCGCCTGGATCGCCGCCAGCGCCTTCTGGTGGCTGCGCAAGGAAAATTGATCCGCATCCTCTCGCTTAATCCCGAAACGCTGTGCCAGACGCTCTGCCGTGAGCCCCATGTTGAGATAAGCGTCCGGATAGTTGCTCACCAGCCACGGATTCGGCGAGACCTTATGGCCGCCCATCGGAATCATGGTCATCGACTCGGTGCCGCCGGCGACGATCGCCTCCGCCCCGCCGCTCATGATGCGCTCGGCCGCCATGGCAATCGCCTGCAGCCCCGACGAGCAAAAACGATTAATCGTTAGCGCCGAAACCTCCACCGGCAGTCCGGCACGCAGCGACGCGATGCGCGCCACGTTCATCCCTTGCTCAGCTTCGGGCATCGCGCAGCCGAGAATGACATCTTCAATCTCTTTGGGATCCAGTTGCGGCACGCGTTCCAGCGCTCCCTTGATGGCGATGGCTGCCAGTTCGTCGGGACGAGTTGCCCGCAGTGTGCCCTTGTAGGCGCGTCCCACTGGCGTGCGCACGGATGAGGCAATGATGACTTCACGCATGATAGTTCTCAATTCCGTAAATATCGAGGAGACTCAAGGTATTAGATGTCGCTCCACTCACGCTCGCTTCACTTGCCCGGAGCGTAGAAGTAATAGTCTGCCGTGTAACTACTCTTCGATTCCGCGTCGTTATGCGCCGCATCGCATCCCTCAGCTGGCGGCTTTCCTCCCTTGGTGTGCACCCGCTGGATGGTCGTCACCTTCGCAAGCGATCCTTTTCCCGAATTACTCGCAACTTTCACCAAGAGCCAGGGAATGGAATCCGAATCCAGCGAGTCCACCTGTGCCGCGGTTTTCCCTGTAACCTCACTGCCGTCTTTCAACTTCCATGTCGGCCCCGCCGAGTGCTGCCCTATCACTTTGTCATTGCGATCGCGAAGCTCGGCCTCGGGCCCTTTGAGCGTCCAACTGAACCGGTCACCGGCTGCGGCCTTGCAGCTATAAATCTGCGCACCCGAAGCGTGAACGAACAGGACAACTTCTTCGCCAGAGGGAACCTGAATCGCATCCGGCGCATCCGGCGCAACTTCTTTCTGCTGAGGATTATTCTGGGGGGAGGTTTGCCCCAGAATTGTCGCATGCCCCGTCATGATCGAAAGCAGCCCGGCGGAGATAGTCAGCAGGTGTCTTTGTCTCTGTTTTTGCATGAGAGCGATTGTAGCAGCCGGCCCTCCAGCAAAGAGGCCTCGGATTACCGCTTCTCCCAATGTGTCGAATTGAATTGCTTGGCATCGAACGTTCCCGGATCCAGCTTGGCATTGCTTTGAATGTCAGAGTAATCTTCGCTGAAAACTTTCCTGTCGTCCGCATAAACTTCCACCCGCGCCGCCACCCAACCGCCCGCCATCGACCGATAGTCTTCAAAGCGAATCTCCTGAAATTTCTTCGGGTCTGCCTGCGTCGGCTCAAATAGTCGGACAAACAACAGCCGCTTCTTTTCCACCCAGAATTGTTTGGACTTCAGATCGCGCTTTTCCGCGCCCACCACATAAACCAGCTCCCCCTCCCACACTTCCTCATGCACCTTTTTAAGGTCGTATCCCTCGCCCTCCACAACCTTCGCAATGGTCTCAGGCCCCTGTCCATAAACGTCAAATCCCAGCACCAGCAGCATGTTTAGCCGAGGACGAGTACCCGCCTCCTTACCGTCTTTAATTATCGTGAGCGTTCCATCGACCATAAGATATCCGTCGCCCTTGCTCGGATCTCCAATATCGATGCGCAATTTCGCGGGCAGTTCCAGCGCCTCGTACCAGGTTTCAACTTGGGTGGTGCCGTTGGCGTTGTAGGTGGTGCTCTTCTGCGTAAACGTCAGATTGTGGTACCAGGACTTGGCGTAGTGGTCATGCATGGCGCGCAGCACGTCCTGGCCGCTCTGCATATCTTGAGCGTGGGACACGGTTAATGCCGCAAGAACAATCATCGGCAATCGCAACATCGCACTTTTCATAATCTCTCTCAAATTCCTCCTCCGCATCGCATGCCCAATTTATTATCAGTTCCTCAGCGTCTTCCCCGTCTTCAACGTGTATTGAATTCTCTCCTGCGTTTTCTTCTCGCCGCACAGCGATTTAAATCCTTCCCGCTCCAAGTCCAAAATGTACTGCTCGCTCACCGGCATCCCTGGCGTAACATTGCCCCCGCACAAAACCTCGGCAATCTTGGCGCCTAGTTTCACCTCGTAGTCCGTGATGAAATCGCCCTGCCGCATCAGGTGAACTCCCATCTTCAGCGTCGCCAGTAGACTTTCGCCCGGGGCGGGGATGTCAGTCCGCGGTACGGGCGGCTCATACCCGGTGCGCACCAGTTCCAGCGCACGCGCCTTGGCGTCGGAAAGCACCCGCTCACGATTCATGCTGATACGGTCGCTATCGTTCAGAAAGCCGAGGCTGCGGGCTTCATGGGCCGAGGTAGCCACCTTCGCGGTGGCAATCGTTTCGAACGCCCGCTTCATCGCTTCCAGCATTTCGATCGATCCGGCCAGCGCATCGGCAGAACCTTTGCCGCCGCGCGCCGCAGTGGCGCCATCAATCGCGCGCAGCAACATCTCTTTGCACCCGCCCCCGCCCGGAAGCAGCCCCACTCCAACTTCCACGAGCCCGGTATAGAGCTCGGCGTGAGGTTGTCGCGCCGCCGCATGCAGCGAGATTTCCGTGCCCCCGCCCAGGCATAGCCCAAAAGGCGCGGCCACTACCGGCTTGGATGAGAACTTGGTCGCCTGCGTCATTCCCTGAAACTGCCGGATGGCAAGATCAACATCGTCCCACTCTTCTTCCTGCACACTCATCAGCAGCAACATCAAGTTTGCGCCCACCGAAAAATTCGTGGCGTCGTTCGTAATCACGAAGGCGTCAAAATTGTCGCCGGCGCCGCCCGGTTTCAAAGTTTGCAAGATCAGGCCAACGATGTCCGCTCCCAGCGAATTCATCTTGCTATGAAACTCAATGCAAGCTACGCCGTCACCCAGATCGACCACGGACGCCCCGGAATTCTTCTTCACCACGCCATTCGACTTCTTTGCCACTGTCACTGACCACACGCCCGCGGGAACCTGAACCGGCCGCCAATTGCTCGCTCCTGTATTCCAGTACTTGCGTCCAGATGCAGTTTTAGGATCGTCGGCGTACCAGTTCTTCTGTCCGGCCGCGAGCAGTTTCTCCACATTCGCCGCCACCGGCCTGCCTTCTTTTTTCATTCGCGCGACCGTAGCCTCGACTCCGGCAGCGTCCCACAGTTCAAAAGGACCAAGCTCCCAATTGAATCCCAGCCGCATGGCACGATCGATCTCCACGATCGAGTCGGAAATCTCCGGCACGCGATTGGCCGAATACGTCCACAGATCCGCGAGTGACGACCACAAGAACTGCCCTGCCTTGTCGACCTTCTGCGCCCCGCCGCCTTCCATACCCAACAGCATGCGCAGCCTCGCTCCCGTCTCCTCAATATTCTTCGCCATATCGAGCGCGGCGAACTTTGGCTTTTGCCGCGGATGATATTCCAGCGTCTTCCAGTCCAGAGCCATCCGCTCGTCTTCTTTTCCTTCGCCCCCCTTCACTTTCTTATAAAATCCGCCCTTGGTTTTATCGCCCAGCCATTTGCGCTGCAGCATCTGCGTAAAAAAATCCGGCAGATGAAGATCGCTGCGTTCGTCGTGCACATTCGCGGTCGTATTCCCAACCACATGCCCTAGAATGTCCAAGCCGACCAGATCAATCGTGCGAAATGTCGCCGACCGCGGCCAGCCCACCGCCTGGCCCGTCAGCGCGTCAATTTCTTCGATGGTTAAATCCATCTCCTGCATCAGCCGCATCACGTTGAGCACGGAAAAAGTTCCAATCCGGTTGCCAATGAAGTTCGGCGTGTCCTTGGCAATCACCACGCCCTTTCCCAGCCGCACATCGCAGAAGTGCGACACCGCTTCAATCGCCGCCCGATCGGCCTCCGGCGTCGGAATAATTTCGAGCAATCGCATGTAGCGTGGCGGATTAAAGAAGTGCGTTCCAAACCACGCGCGCCGGAAATCATCGGAAAATCCTTCCGCAATTTTCCCCACTGGCAGCCCGCTCGTGTTGGTGGTGATGATCGTTCCGGGTTTTCTGACGGCTTCAACTTTCCGCAGCAGCGACCGTTTGATCTCAAGATTCTCAACCACGGCCTCGATGATCCAGTCGACCTCGGTCAACTTTTTCAAATCATCTTCAAAATTCCCCACCGTGACCAGGCGGGCGAGCGCAGCATCCATGAATGCCGCGGGCTTTGATTTCTTTGCCGCGTCCAGTCCCGCCGCCGCAATCTTATTGCGCGCCGGAGCATCCGCATCCGGCGGAACAATATCGAGCAAATAGCTGGGGACGCCGGCATTGGCAAAATGCGCAGCGATGCGTGCGCCCATAGTTCCGGCGCCAAGAACGGCAACTTTATTAATTCGTTTGATCATGAAGCCCCTTAGAAACCGACGTACCCCGTGCTCCCCTGAGCCCTCTGTGTTTAAGTTTTTGCCTCTAAGTTAGAGGTGAGATCCACGGAAAATTCCGCTACGGCAGTTTATCCACTGCCCAGTCGTTGTGGCCAGTGTTGACCACGACGATGCTGGTGAAACGGCGCCGCAGCCTGCCATTTTTGGAACCGCCACTACTGATAAGAACGATAGGAAATTCGTATCGATCATGCTTCAGTGCTTTCCCCCTAGTGATTTCAAAGGCTGCGGCACCCGCACCCAAAAAAAAACGTTCCACATCTTCTGCTGTGGCCGATTCCTTGGCATGACTGCTAAGTAGCACCATTCCATGTTCGACGTCGCCCGACTGCCATGCCTGAAGAAATCGATCTGCCACCGCCAGCGCCGATCCGTAGCCGGAGTCCAGCCCTTCAGAGCGAGACTTGGCTCCCAGCGCCGGAAGCGCAATCAACAAACACAAAGTTATGAACCCGACGAATCTCTGCATAGCGCCTTCAGGCACTGCGGTTTTCCGCGCCGCGCACTAATTCGCCATGTGCTCGCACATACTCCACCGCCCGCTGCGCCATCTCCTTCTCTCCTTTGTAAGCGAGCAACTTCGGGGCGTCCTCCAACCGAATCCAACGCGCCCGTGCCACTTCAATTCGCATTTCCGGCGCAATCACATTGATGCGCCCAGAGATATACCGCATCAGGTAGAAGGTAACAATCTTGAACACACGCTGCCCATCGCCCCACGCTCGCGTGTACACATACTTAATATCAGCGAGCTTACTGACCAGTTCGGCAGTGACTCCAGTTTCCTCGAAAACCTCGCGCACGGCCGTCTCCGGCGCCTTTTCTCCGGGATCGACCAGCCCCTTAGGCAGGGCCAATACCTTCTTCAGCTTGGTACCCCGGGACGGCCTAGCGCTGCGCTCGGCATCCCCTGCCGGCTCGATCGCGGCTATCCACCAGGTTCCATTCCGGTTTCGGACCACGACCCCTCCGGCTGAAATCTCCCGCACCATATCTTCGCGAAGTTAACAGAAGCACTGGACTTAGTCATCCGTCCAAAAAACGGGGGTAATAGTACAGTAACCTCAGCATAAATCGCTCGTAACTCATGTAGCACCAAAGTGGAGTGCATCATTGCCCAAAAAAGTGGCATCCTAGAAAATGCGGCAGGAAAGATTCAACGCAATGCCGCCAGCAGTACGGAGTTCCAGCGTGAGGTTCCGGTGAAGAGTCTTGGCAAGATCATCCGGTCCGTGCAGGCCTTTGGGCGGGAGCTATCCCGCAAAGGTCTCGCTTCCGGCACGCGAACTCCGATTATCGGACTCGCCCTCGGCGGTGGTTTCGCCCGTGGCATGGCTCACATCGGAGTCCTGAAAGTTCTCGAAGAAGAAGGCATCCCCGTCCGGCTCATCGCAGGCACCAGTGTCGGCGCGCTCATCGGAGCCGCGTATTGCAGCGGCCTTTCCGTCCAGGAACTTGAAGCACTCTCACGCTCGGTTCGCTTCACCACCTTCGCCCGCTGGACGGTTTCACGCTACGGCTTCGCTTCGAACGACCGAATGGTTGCATTCCTCGCCCGCACTCTGAAAGTGAAAACTTTCGAAGAGTTGCTGATTCCTCTAGGAGTCACTGCCACCGATTTCAACACCGGCGAAGCGGTCGTCTTTCATTCTGGCTCAATCGTCGAGCCCGTGCGCGCCAGTTGCGCCTACCCAGGAATGTTTTTGCCGGTAAACATTCGCGGCCACTGGCTGGTGGATGGCATGCTCTCCCATCCCGTGCCATCGCGGCCGGTCCGCGAGATGGGCGCAGAGCGAGTTCTCGCCGTGCATTTGAGAGGACAGTGGTCGAAAGACGGCGCACCTCGCCACTTGTTCGATGTGATCGGCCAGTCTTTTGCCATCGCGCAGGACCAGATGAGCCATCTCTGGCGCGGCGCCGCCGACGTAGTGGTTGAACCTGATGTCGCCGGATTTGCTTATGATGACTTCAAACGTGCTGGCGAACTCATTCGCGCCGGAGAAGTTGCCATGCGCAAAGCGCTGCCCGAAGTTCTCCAGTGGATGGAAAAGCCGGCCGAAATTCCGGCTCCCGCGAAGCCCCGCCCTGTCATCGGACGCCCTGCGCCCATGTCTGCGGACTGACAGTTCATCAGTTCTGAACATTCTTTCTGAAATGCTAGCTCTGCGCGGCCTGGCACCCACTCCATCGCCCGCCACGTTGAGCTTGACCCTACCTCGTCACGCGCTTAGAATAAGTCTAGTCTGACTAGTCATTATTTGGAGTCTTGTTTCGATGCCAAAACGTCTTGATAAACAACACCACGCGCTTTCAGCAGCAAAGGTCGGCGGCGAATCCTGGCAGGTTCAGACGGCTAAGGCCCGGTTCAGCGAGGTCTTTCGTCTTGCCCGAGCCGAGGGTCCGCAACGCATTACTCGCCAAGGCAAAGAGGGAGTCGTAATGGTGGCGGAGGAACAATTCGATAAGTTAGTGCGCAAGTCTCGCCAACCCCAAAGCCTTGTCCAATTCTTCCGCCAATCGCCGCTGGTCGGCGTCGATCTCGATCTGGAGCGGAACCGAGATTCCGGCCGAAGCCTCGATCTCTAAGGAAATTGAGCGATGAGCGGATTCTTACTCGACACCAACTGTATTTCTGAAGTTGTTCGCGCGAGGCCAGAACCGCGAGTACTGACCTGGATGGATGCGGCGGATGAAAGATTACTTTTTCTGAGTGTCCTCACCCTTGGAGAAATACGCAAAGGCATCGCAGCCCTGCCGCAGAGCAAACGCCGAACCCATCTCGAGAGTTGGCTGGAAATGGAACTGCAACCGCGTTTCGCCGGCAGAATTCTTCCCATCGACGCCACCGTCGCGGATCGCTGGGGTTTGCTCGCAGCCGAAGCCAAACTCAAGGGAAGATCTTTGTCCGTAATCGACGGCCTCTTGGCGGCCACCGCACTTCACCACAATCTTACGATTGTCTCGCGCAACGTCCACTACTTCACACACACTCGGGTTCCGGTCTTCAATCCATGGGAGGCCTGACCGTTGACTAGGCAGCCGCAACCCTGTCTGCTTCCTCGCAAATCCTCTTCCACGCCCTCTCCACGTGCCGCTCCTGCGTGTTGGTCTGTCCTATGCAAAGCCTGAGAGTCAGTTTTCCATCCAGCTTAGTGTGCGTAAGAAACAAATCGCCGCTGCGGTTCAGTCGGTCCAGGATGCTCTGATTTACCGCGTCTCCCCCTTTGTGGCGAAAGCAGACCAGATTCAAGGGAACTGGAGCGGCCAGTTCGAAGTCTTTCTCATCGCGGACCCAGTGCGCGAATATTTGCGCCAGGCGCACATGCTGGCGAATGTGATGCTGCAAACCTGCGATTCCATAATGGCGAATCACGAACCACAACTTCAGCGATCGAAATCGCCGCCCCAGCTGGATATGCCAGTCGCGGTAGTCGATCACCGCGCCTGATTCCGTCGCTTGATTGCGCAAGTATTCCGGCAGAATACTCAATGTCTGAATCAGCGCTTTGCGATCTGCCACCCAGAAGCAATCGCAATCGAAGTTGGTGAACATCCACTTGTGCGGATTGAAGCAGTAACTGTCAGCAAGCCCGACTCCATTCTGCAGATGGCGAAATTCGGAACACAGCGCCGCCGTCCCTGACATCGCGGCGTCCACATGCAGCCAGAGATTATGCTCGCGACACACCCTCGCAATCTCGGCGATCGGATCCATCGCGTTCGAAGAAGTCGTACCGAATGTGGCGCACACAAAGCTGGGAAGCAGGCCGGCTCGCTTGTCCGACTCAATCCGCCGCGCGAGAGTATCGGGACGCATAGCAAACTTCTCGTCGACGTCGATCAGTCGCAAATTGGATGCCCCAATGCCCGCGATCATTGCCGCTTTCTGTAGCGACGAGTGAGTCTGGTTGGAGGCATAAGCGACGATGCGCCCGTCGCATCCTTTCTGATTGCTCGTATAATTCGTGGCACGCTCGCGCGCCGCCAACAGCGCGCACAGCGACGCGCTTGACGCCGTGTCTTGAATCACTCCTCCGCCAGTATTCGACGACAGGAATTTCTCCGGCAGCCCCAGCATCGGCACCAGCCAATCGAGCACCTGGGTTTCGAGTTCTGTGCAAGCTGGACTGGTCGACCACAGCATCCCTTGCACGCCCAGTCCGGAAGACAGTAAGTCGCCCAGAATCGCCGGGCCGGAAGCGTTGCAGGGAAAGTAAGCGTAGAAGTTCGGCGACTGCCAGTGCGTAATCCCCGGCAGAATCAGATTCTCCACGTCCTTCAGCAGAGCCTCGAACGGCTCGCCATGCGCTGGTGCATTCGCCGGAAGCGACGCGCGAATTTCTCCAGGCTTGACCCGCGATAGTACGGGAAAAGACTCAATGCGCGCCTGATAATCCGCGATCCAATCGATCATGGCATGGCCATGCCGTCGGAATTCGTCAGGAGTCATGTGAAAAGATTTTTCGTCAGACACGAACTCGACCTCGGAAACAAACCAAATCGTATCAGAGCAACAAAGATTTTCCTTAGTGAACCTTAGTGCCCTTAGTGGTCGAAGCCTTTGACTTTACTCTCACCACAAAGCTCACGAAGTCTCCGCTAAGTAAGCCGCCCAAAATACAATCGCGTCTTGTATTCGAACGCAACCCGCCCCTGAGAAGCGCAATCATCGAAGATGCGTCGCAGTTCGCGCAGCATGGCCGCGTGCCGCGGATGCTCCCGCCCTGGCGCGTAGGACGACGACATCAAACGTCCTTCCACCCCGGCGTAGTCAAACTCCTGCTGCATCGGAAACTGCCGCTCCTCAAATGGTGCCGGATCAAAAAATTCGTTTACCGCACCGGTCGTGTGCTCGTGCCGAATGTCCTGATAATCGGTTCCGTAATCCAGTAATAACCGTTCATACTCGCGCAGAAATTTCGTCGAGTCCGTAAGCCGCTCGTTCCACATCAATACCAGCCAACCACCCGGCTTCAGGATGCGAACGAATTCGCGTCGAGACCCCGGACGATCGAACCAGTGCGCCGCTTGCGCAGTAGTAACGAAGTCCACGCAGTGATCAGCCAGGGAAGTAGCCTCGGCGGTTCCGGCAACGCTGGCAAACTTCGGAAAGGCCGCGAGCAGCCGCTCTCCAGCCTCGCGCATCTCGGCATTCGGCTCGACGCCAAAAACGGGATTGCCATACTCCAATAAAGCCCGCGTCCAGATGCCGGTGCCCGACGCAATGTCTGCAACAGGGTGCCGCGGTGCCAATCCGCATTCCGCTTTCAGTGTTTGCAAAACTTCGGCCGGATAGCCCGGACGGTAGCGCACATAGTTTTCCACCCGATCGGAAAAACGGCTGGTAGCGTTGACAGCGAGCATAGGATTCAAATTCAGTTTTACTCTTCACATCTTAGCGGCGCGTGGCGATATTGTCCTCTCGTCAGGAACTTAGTAGCGGTGCAGTTTGATTGTCATTCCGAACAAGCGCTCTTTGCGCGGTGAGAGCCTGCCCTGAGCGAAGTCGAAGGGAATCTGGGCGAGCCGCGCGTCGCGTCGCGTTCTTTGCGACGCAATAATCGCGCGTTTGGCTCGCTTCCTTATTAAACTGCACCACTACCGGAACTTGTCTTTGCGCAAACTACTTCGGCCTAACTGATTTTTCAATAAGCCAAAACCCTCATCTCGTGCCGAGTGCGATACCATTCCATCTAAGCGAAAATTACTCTGCATGAGAATCGTCATCAAAGTCGGCACCAGCCTGATCGCCCCCGGTGGTCAAATCGACTCCAAACTGTTGCGCGGCATGGTCGATCAGTTCGATCTCAGCCGGAACGAATACCTCATCGTCACCTCCGGCGCGATCGCTGCCGGCATGTCCGGACTAGCGCTACGCAAGCGCCCCAGCGGGGTTCCCGGAATGCAGGCTTGCGCCGCCGTGGGCCAAAGCAAGCTGATGCACACATACGAACGCCTGTTCTTCGGCAAAAAAGTAGTGGCGCAACTGCTGCTTTCAAGCGACGACTTCACTTCACCAGTGCGCTACCGCAATTTGCAGAATGCTTTGTCTCAGTTACTTTCGCTCGGTGTCGTGCCGATCGTGAATGAAAACGACAGCGTCTCCGTTCGTGAACTTGAAGGAGCTTTCGGCGACAACGACGAGCTCAGCGCCCTGCTGGCCACCGCCGTGAAAGCTGACTGGTTATTGTTGTTGACCAACGTCGATGGCTTCCTGATTCCCCATGGCCGCAAGCAGCCCAGGCTGCAACGCGTTGTCCGAAAACTCACTCCCGCCCTCGAAGCGCAGTGCAATGGCAAGAGCACGCTGGGACGCGGCGGCATGATTTCAAAACTCCGCGCCGCCAAGCTGGCCAGCGAAGGCGGCGTTCACGTGGCCATCGTGAATGGAAGGCATCCCCAGGGAATCACGCTGGGAATGAAACGCAAAATTGGAACTTATTTTCCTCCACGGGAACGAAGCTGATGGCGCCTTCTATTACAACTCCGCTATCGACGAAGGAAAAGCTGCAGCGCGCTCGCCAGGCCTCTGCGAAGCTTGCCCTTCTCTCGACCGAGGAAAAAAATGCGTTGCTCCTGGCGATCGCGGATGCGATTCAGGCTCAGTCGCAATCGATTCTTGTGGCGAACCGCGAGGATATGGAAACCTCCGGCCTCGAAGGCGCGATGCGCGACCGCCTGCTGCTAAGTCCCGAGCGCATCAGTGGGATGGCGCAAGCTGTCCGCGATGTAGCCGCGCTCGCCGATCCGATCGGCGAAACTCTTTCAGAGTGGACGCGCCCCAACGGCCTGCGTATTCGCAAAGTGCGCGTTCCTCTCGGCGTGGTTGGAATCATCTACGAATCGCGCCCGAACGTTACGGTCGACACTGCGGTGCTCGCGTTGAAAACAGGCAACGCCATTGTCTTGCGCGGCGGGAAAGAAGCGGCCCGCAGCAATCAAAAATTAGCTGAAATTCTCGCGGCCGTGCCGGGCGTACCGGAAGGCTCGATTGAGCTTTTGGATTCGGCCACGCGCGAGTCCGTGCAGGAATTAATCAAAGCTCGCGGCTTGGTGGATGTGATTATTCCCCGCGGAGGCGCTGGCCTGATCTCATTCGTCAGCGAGAATTCCTCGGTGCCCGTGATCGAAACCGGAGCAGGGAACTGCCACATCTTCGTCGACGAGTCCGCCGACTTCGACATGGCAGATCGCATCGTGATCAACGCCAAGACGCAGCGCCCCTCTGTCTGCAATGCCGCCGAGAAACTGCTGGTGCACGAAAAGATCGCCGCTGAATACATCCCGCGAATCGTGAAGAAGCTGATCAAGGCAGGCGTGGAAGTCCGCGGCGACGAAAAATCTCGCAGCCTGGGAGCTAGCCTGAAAATTGGTCCTGCCGCCGAACAAGACTGGTACGAAGAATACCTGCGTCTGTGCATGGCGGTCGGCGTCACTGCGAACGTCGATCAAGCGATTGCCCACATCAATCGCTATTCCACGAAGCACTCAGATTCCATCATCACTCGCGACGAAGCCAACGCCCGCAAATTCCTGCGCGCCGTCGATTCAGCCGCAGTCTACTGGAACGCTTCCACACGCTTCACCGACGGTGGCGAATTTGGCTTCGGCGCCGAGATGGGCATCAGCACCCAGAAGCTCCACTGCCGTGGCCCCTTCGCTCTAGAGGAGTTGACTTCTTCCAAGTACGAGATTATCGGCACGGGCCACGTAAGAAGTTAAGCGCTGTTCCTGCTCGGGTACCAATACCCACTCACCTGCGAATCCCGCCTACACGATTTCTGAATTGAATTTCATCCGCCTTTGCTCTCGATGCCTGCGAAAAGGTGTTCACCTTCCTTGTGTCCGCTATCTGCCAAAATTTTGACATTGCTGAGACAAATTTCGGTTTGGATCGTGCTAAAAACCTTGCACGCCGACCCGTGGTTATCTAAACTTGTTCAACTCCAGGCCAACACAATTCTCCTTCAGCGAGGTATTCCCAGATGTTGCGCAAAACCATAACGCCAGTGATCTGTTTAGTATTGTCCTGTGGCTCGGCGTGGCTTTCTGCTTTAGCGCAGGAAGATGTGGCCATTCCCCACGCGCGGCTCAAGACCTACCATCCCGCGCCTAGCGGTTTTAGTCAGGAAACACTCGATCTCGTCGCCAGCGGAGAGTTTAGTTCCGCTACCCCGGCGAGTCCCATCAAGCTTCCCAGCTTTACTTACACGGTGACTTCAAGCCGAGACGGCAAGACCTATTCCGGAGTCATGGTCGGAGGTACGCCATTCAATGGTGGCGCGACCTCCACGACCGTCCCTGCCAAAATCATTCCCGTAATCGTGAAGACGGTTGCGCTCGGTACTGCCGTCAATTCCAATGGAGTGATTCAGGTTGCCACGGGATCCACCGCTGACCACACTACCTTCAATCCAGTCGCTGTAGATAACAAGTGCCTGACCACGCCAAACAACTTGCCGGTAGCCGTACTCCGCCAGTCCCCATTGTTCAACCATGCCGACTTCAATTTCGGGGGCACCGATGTGGGCACGACGCAGGGCACTGACGCCTTTCAACGGGCTAACTTCTGGGGAACCATCAACCGCGCCAGCTACCACGTCAATCTCTCGCCGATCCAACTCACTGCGCCGACCCTGAATGTTGCCGCACCTTCCAACGGAGTAGGAGGGCTCGCGCTCGATCTCCCGACTCTGATTCCCGGTTCTTGCGGCCGCGTTGCGCTGGTTGACATTGGAACGATCGATAATTTTGTGTCCAAGCAGCTCAGTGCTCTCGTAGCACAAGGTGTCAGCCCCAGTAATCTGCCGGTATTTATGTTTTACAACACCGCCTTCACTCTCGGCGATCCCACTAATCTCGGCAATTGCTGTGTCGGCGGTTTCCACGCTGCCGTCAATGTGGGAACGGTTGCGAATCCCGTAGCTCAGACGGTCGCGGTAGTTGATTTTGACATGACAGGTTTCTTCATCAACAACTCGGGCAGCGGCGTCCTCGACACGGAGATTGCATCCCATGAATTCGCCGAATGGATGGATGACCCGCTCGGAAACAACCCGACGCCAGCCTGGGGAAATGTGGGGCAGGTCGTGGGGTGCTCAAATGTACTGGAGGTTGGTGATCCACTGAGCGGCACCGAAGCGCCCAGAATCGCCATGCCGAACGGCTTCACCTACCACTTGCAGGAACTGGCATTCTTTTCCTGGTTCTACGGAGCCGACGATGGCGGGGCGCCTTCTCTCGGCGTACACAACTGGTTCTCCGATGACGGCACGTTCCTGGCCAGCGCGGGACCCGTCTGTCAATAACTCACACAGGCATAGCGCAGAAGAGCCGGAGCTCGCTTCCGGCTCTTTTTTGTTGGGTGCGCCGCCACGGACCTCAACTGGTAGTTCGCTGCCACAGTTGCGTGGGTAGAGAAAGAGGGAACAGAGCAGAAGTAAACTTCAGCGAACCTGCTGTGCTACCTTACTTACTTTCACCACCGAGCGCCCTATGAGATTGTTTTCGTCAGTTCTTTTTCCATTCATCGTTCTATTTTCATTTCTCCTCTCCAGTGCTTCTGGTCATCCATCCCCCACCCCTCAGCCCATCTTCGGTTTCCGCGACGCCACAACCGAAAACACCATCGAAGCGCGCTTTCTCGCCGTGCCGGACCCCAAGCTGGCGGAAGAACATCTACGCACTTTGACGCAAGCTCCACACATGGCCGGCACTCCGGAAGACAAAGCCACCGCCGACTACGTGGCGCAGAAGTTTCGCGATGCCGGCCTCGAGACCGAAATCATCGAATACAAGGTCTGGATGAACTATCCCGCTGAAATCAGTGTGGACATCACCGCGCCCCCCGGTGTTGAAATGCACGGGCCCACTCGCGAGCACGTCGATGGGGATCCTTACGATAACGATCCGCGCGTAGTCCTGCCCTTCAACAGCATGTCCCCTTCCGGTGACGTCGAGGCCGACGTGGTCTACGCCAACTACGGTACGCCCGAAGATTTCGAAAAACTGGACAAGCTCAAGATCGACGTTCACGGCAAAATCATACTCGTGCGCTACGGCCAGAATTTCCGCGGCGTGAAAGAGTTTATTGCTCAGCAGCACGGCGCGGCCGGAGTCATCATCTATTCCGATCCCTTCGACGACGGCTGGCGCCGCGGCGATAAATATCCCGACGGCCCCTGGCGGCCCGATACCGGTGTCCAGCGAGGTTCTGTCGGATACATGTTCGAATTTCCCGGCGATCCCACGACCCCGGGCATCGCATCGCTGCCTTCATTGCCCGACAGCCAGCGCATCGCTCCCGAGCAATCGGCGCAGATGCCGAAGATTCCGGTCACGCCGCTTTCCTACCACGACGCATCGCCTATTCTTCAACATCTCGCCGGCCCTGACTCGCCGCGCGAGTGGCAGGGTTCCTTGCCATTTACCTACCACATCGGACCCGGTCCGGTGCGGGTGAAGATGCACCTGAAGCAGGATTATCAGTTTCGGACTTTATGGGACGTAATTGGCCGCGTCCGCGGCAGCGACTCTCCCGACGAGTGGGTAGTCGCTGGCAACCATCGCGACGCTTGGGTCTACGGCGCAGTCGACCCCAACAGCGGCACCGCCGCGATGCTCGAAGCCGTCCACGGCGTCGGCGAGTTGTTGAAGTCAGGATGGAAACCAAAGCGTACCCTAATTTTCAGTAGTTGGGATGGCGAGGAAGAAGGCCTCATCGGTTCCACGGAATGGGCCGAGCAGCACGAAAGCGAACTGGCTCAAGCTCCCGCCTATTTCAACATGGACGTCGCCGTCTCGGGCCCAAGATTTGGCGCCTCCGCCGTGCCCAGCCTGAAGCAGTTTTTGCGTGACGTTGCCAAGGCCGTCCCCAGTCCAAAGGGCGGTACTGTCTACGAGGCTTGGCAAAAGATCGATCAGCCGGGCGCTGTTTCTGTTCAGTCTCCTGCAGAATCGGGCGCGGAGCCACGCCGTTCGCCCGCTGCAAACGTAAAGAACGATGTCCCGGTCGGCGACCTTGGCAGCGGCTCCGATTACAGCGCTTTTCAGCAGCATCTCGGTGTGCCCTCCACCGACATCAGTTCCACCGGGCCCTACGGCGTGTATCACTCGGTGTTCGATAATTTCGCGTGGTTCAAAAAATTCGGCGATCCCGACTTTGTTTACGAACAGCAGATGGCGAGAATATTCGGCCTGGAAGCGTTGCGTATGGCCGATGCCGACGTTCTGCCTTACGACTACGAAGAATACGGAACAGAGATCAACGCTTATCTGGATGCGACGAAGAAGAGAGTTGAGTCCAAACTCGGGGAGCACGCGCTCGATCTTAGAGCCGTAGAAGCCGCGGCGAAGCGCTTTCAGGAAGCCGCCGCAAAAATTCTGGCGAAGCAGAAAAATCCCCCGCGAGACCTAGCCCGCTTGAACCAAGCCCTGCTAGCCGCTGAGCGGGCTCTGCTGGTGCCCGGAGGTCTGCCGCACCGTCCGTGGTTCCGCCACGCCATCTACGCTCCCGGTGAATACACCGGTTATGCGGCGGTGGTGATTCCGGGAGTGAATGAAGCTTTAGACAAAGGCGACGCCGAGAGCGTTCGTCAACAATTGGCCGTGCTGACGGCGGCTTTGGATCGCGCGGCCAAGGTTCTCGAGGGATACAAATAGTCGTATTTGACTAGTCATATGACTAGTCCTATAATCACCGGAACCGGTAAATGACATGGGATCTTGGCAGCTACAGGACGCGAAAGCCCGATTTAGTGAATTCTTGAATGCGGCGCTCGAGAAAGGGCCACAAGTGGTAACACGTCGTGGCGTGGAGGCCGCCGTGCTAGTCCCTATTGCGGAGTGGAGGCGGCTGCAGCAATCCCGAACCCCCAACATCAAGGAACTGCTTCTTGCTCCCGGCTCCCGCTTTGATATCGTTCTTCCTAAGCGGAGCAGATGGAAGCGCCGCCCGCCCATCGACTTCAGTCATCCGGATTTCAAGTGATTCGGTATTTGCTGGATACAAATGTAATTTCCGAATTGCGCAAGACTAGGCCCCACGGGGCCGTGGTGGCTTGGCTGCAAAGTCTGGCGATCGAACAAATTTTTCTTTCTCCTGTCACGATCGGAGAATTACAGGCAGGAGTGGAACTGACCCGGAAACAAGACGCGGCTAAGGCTCATGAGATCGAGTCGTGGTTGACTGCAGTGGAAACGACGTTTGCTTTTGTGCCGATGGACTCGGCTTGCTTTCGGGAATGGTCGCGTCTGATGGCAGGAAAGCCCGCTGCTCTACGAGAAGACGCTATGATTGCCGCAGCCGCAAGGATTCACGGGCTCATAGTGGCCACGCGAGACGAGAAAGATTTTAAGCATCTCGGTGTCGAGATTATCAATCCGTTCAAGTTCCGCTGACCCCATGAACGCCACCCACGCACTCGGCCAATTCCTCCGCACGCTGCCCCACTCGGCGGCCGCCACGTTTCTCGCCCTCTTTCCCATCGTTGATCCCTTCGGGGGCGTGCCCATATTCTTCACCATGACCTCCTCCTGGTCGCCCAAAGACCGCCAGCGCACGGCCTTGAAAACCGGAGTCTGGGTGTTCGTCATCCTGGTCACTTTTCTTTTTTTCGGACGCTTCGTTTTACATTTCTTCGGCATCTCGCTTCCAGTTCTTAAAATCGCCGGCGGCCTGATCGTCGCTAATACCGCGTGGGGCATGGTCACGTCTCACGCCCGTATTACGCCCGAAGAAAGCGACGAAGCGCTCGACAAAGAAGACATTTCTCTTACTCCGCTGGCCATGCCGTTGATGTCGGGCCCGGGGGCAATCGGTGTGGTGATGGCGCTCGCCGCCAACGTGGACAGCGCTGCGTCGTACATGGGCATGGTCATCGGCATCGCCGCAATTGCTCTCACCGTTTTTCTTTTCTTCTGGTTAGGCGGCCCGCTGGTGCGGCGGTTGGGTCCCAATGCTGTCGGAGCCATTAACAAGATTTTCGGCTTTCTGATCCTCGCCATCGCCGTCCAACTCGTGTGGGACGGAGTTGCCGACTTCCACAGCTAGGATTGTGTGGCGCGGGCGCCCCCGCCCGCTTGGAATACTTACCCTCGGGGTTCGGATCCCGGCGGCTTTCGCGCTCCATGCCGTAAGTGAAGAACTTCGATCACGTGCTTATCGTCATCGAATCGGTAGTAAATCAGGAAAGGACTATGGAGCAGTTTCCTAACTCGGGGCCGCCTGCGGATGATGTTGCCCATGCGCGGAAAGCGGGCGAGTAGATCAATGTGGTCCAATAAGGAATTGCCGAAACGGATTGCTGCATCCGCGTCGTCTTCGGCTATGTGGCCGATGATTTCGGCGAGATCGTTCAGCGCCCTTTGCGTGTAGAGGAGGCCGTAATCCACTTGGGCAGCCGCTTGCGGACTTCTTCGGCCGGAACAGTTCGGCCGGCTTTCGCGTCCCGAACCCCTTCATCGATGGCGGCAAGCGTTTCCTCGTCTTCCTCGTCGGGGACGGGAGCAGGACTCTCGAGTTCGAACTTCTTCCCCTTCGCCATAGGCTTATCGTAGGCTGGAATCCTTGGGCGGCGCAATGGAATTCGCTCCCTCGTCTCGCACCCAGCTTTCGCTGAACGCGGCGACAGCCTGAAATCTAAGGTTTGTGAGGACCCCATTCGTGGTATTTCGTTGGGACAGGACCCACGACACCGATCTTTTCATAGCTCGCTATGGGGTCAGCTTCGTCCGCTCGGGGTTCGACCGAGACTAGTTCAGGAAATGGTGCAATGTGCTCGAACAAGAAGCTCCGCAACTCGTTGTAGGCTCGTCGTGAATAAAGGAGAAGTATCGCGGCAGAACACGCGAAGTCACGATAGTGAGTTGGGTCAGAGAGAATAAGGATGCGGGTTTTTTCTGATCTTTCAAATAGAAGATGTGCAACCGCGTTTCGCTTGTCACGCCAGGTCTCATACAACTCTTGCAGTGAAAGCGACTCTCCCTTTTTCGCAAGTTTCTGATCAATAGTTGCGCCGCGCTCATATATCTCGAACTTTGGAATTCGCATGTTCTTTGGCAACGGTGCCTTGATCCCTCTCGCACGGCAGGTCCCCAGCATTAATTTCTTTAGAGTTCCAATGCCCTCTACGATTCTGAAAGCTACGAGTAGACGGTAATAAGGGCTATTCGTACACAAAGCCTCCCGGAACAGTTCATTAATGATCCACAGCCAATCCCTAGATGGAGGAAGACGTATGTGAGTATCAGCTTCCAAACTGGGCCCGAATGGCAAGAATGTCTCAGTCGCAAGAGCCGGCGAGTCCGAGGATGCGGCCACGTCAAATTGTGTGAAGCGCATTGGCGAGAACGTCCATGAGCATAATTCGTCCAGAAACTGCTCAAGAGGCTGCCGCGCCCTTCCCAATGCTGCGACGGGGGTTCTCTCTTCAACGCGAGCGCAGATTCCCTCCACATGACCCTGACCGTCCGACCGAAAGTGAAAGCGTACGAAGGCGCCAGTGCCGCCGCTCCCAGCGGTTGACGCTTTCAGTCGATCCTTTGAAACCGTGAGAAAATGTGGCGTTTTGTAAGGCCATGCAGGTTTGGCGAGAACGCCTCTTACCTCCCAGATTCGGTACTCGGAAGAAACGCCAAACGTCTTAAAGACAGCATGCAGGGAATTAGGCACCAAGATTGCCAAGCCGCCGGGGGTTGGCAACTGAGGTATTTCGACTGTTACTCCAATCTCTTGAAGTCCCGCCTTAAGCCAGGTTTCATCAGTTACTGCAGCGCCGGGTTCATCTGAGGACGCGCTCATAGAGCAAGTTCTCGCAAGCTAAGATAGCGGTGTGCTCCGACTCTCGATGCTGGTCCAGAAGGAAAACGGCCTTGACCCCGCTAGGAGTTATTTGATCGACACCAGCCTCTCCACCAGTTCCGAATAATCCTTCTTCTGAATCCCATCCACCTGCTTGTTGCACTCGTCCACCTTCGACGAATAATTCGTCGAGCAGAATTTCGGGCTCACCCAGCACTATTTCTCTTTGACTTTCTCCGACAATTCGCGAAATTCTTTGGCTTGCTTGTGGCTCGCCTTTATTTGCAACTGTGCGAGCTGTCGAGAGTTCTCAGTCGTCAGGATCGGCACCAAAGCCTCCAGTTCCGTCGCTACTTCGCGTGCGTGATCGGCCTCTTTCAGCATCAAATGCTCAAATTTCCGGACTGCCTCGTGGTGATCCATAGACCTCGCTTTGGGGTAGATCCAAGTGCGTGTTTTACTTCAGCGAAACCAGCCTGTCTACCAGCTCAGAGTAATCCTTCTTCTCGATCCCATGCACCTGCTTGTTGTATTCATCCACCTTCGACGAATAATTCATCGAGCAGAATTTCGGCCCGCACATGGAGCAGAACGCCGCTTCTTTGTAGAAGTCGTCGGGCAAGGTTTCGTCGTGCATGGAGCGCGCAGTCTCAGGATCCAAAGACAACGCAAACTGCTTTTCCCAATCGAACTTATACCGCGCATAGCTCAAAGCGTCATCGCGATCCCGCGCACCAGGCCGTCCGCGCGCAATGTCTGCCGCGTGCGCCGAAATCTTGTAGGCAATAATCCCGTCCTTAACGTCCTTCTCATTGGGCAAGCCTAAATGCTCTTTCGGCGTGACGTAGCACAGCATGGCCGCGCCGTACCATCCAATCATTGCCGCGCCGATGGCCGACGTGATGTGGTCGTAGCCTGGAGCAATATCCGTAACCAGCGGCCCCAGCGTATAAAACGGAGCCTCATAACAAAGCTCGACTTCTTTCTCCACCTGCTCCTTGATCTTGTCCATTGAGACGTGGCCGGGCCCTTCGATCATCACCTGTACATCGTGCTGCCAGGCGATCTTCGTCAGCTCGCCCAAAGTTTTCAACTCGGCGAACTGAGCTTCGTCGCTGGCGTCGGCCACGCAGCCGGGACGCAAGCCGTCTCCCAGCGAAAAGCTGACGTCGTACTTCTTGAAAATCTTGCAGATGTCGTCAAAGCACTCGTAGAGAAAATTCTGTTTGTGGTTGTAAGCCATCCACTGCGCCAGAATCGCGCCGCCACGGCTCACGATTCCAGTAATCCGCTTCGAGATCAGCGGCAAATACTGAATCAGCGCTCCGGCATGGATTGTCATGTAATCCACGCCCTGCGCCGCCTGCTCCTCAATCACTTCCAGCATAACGGAAGCATTCAAATCCTCCACCCGCTTCACCCGCGCGATCGCCTCGTAAATCGGAACGGTTCCAATCGGCACCGGAGAGTTGCGAAGAATGGCCTCACGAATCTCGTGGATATTCCCGCCGGTCGAAAGATCCATCACGGTGTCTGCGCCATAATGCACGGCGGTGTGCAACTTCTTCAGCTCTTCCTTGATCTCCGACGTCACTGCCGAGTTCCCAATGTTGGCGTTGATCTTGCACAACGACGCCACGCCGATCGCCATCGGCTCGAGTTCCGGATGATTAATGTTGGCCGGAATGATCATCCGCCCGCGCGCCACTTCATCCCGCACTAGATCGGGCGAAATTTTTTCGCGGTGAGCAACGTAGCCCATCTCTTCCGTGATCACGCCCTGACGCGCATAGTGCAACTGCGAGAAATTTCCGTCGGTATTCCCGCGCTTGCGCTGCGCAAGCCACTCGGCGCGCGGCTTGGGAACACCGTGACCATTGCTGCCATTACCGGAATTATCATTAGAAGTCATGTCAGAGCCAACCCTTCAGAGGATTCGATAGGCACGATTATACCCCGCACAGCGCCGCTACGCTCCCTCAGACAATGCCACGCTTGCCGCTTCGCATCATCCCGCTTAAAATCTCAACCGTCATTCCAAGGAGATGTCCCACATGAAAGTGTTGCGGTTCTTTCCCGGCATAGTGCTTCTCGTCGCCACATTAAGCTGGGCCCAAACCTCTTCCTCCGCCCATCCCGCTCCTGGCTTCAGCCTCGATACCATCGACAAAACCATCGATCCCTGCGACGATTTCTATCAATTTGCCTGCGGCAACTGGATCAAGAACTCCGAGATTCCTCCGGATCAATCGCAGTGGGTCAGCTTCGTCGAACTGCACGAACGCAATCTCGATATCGAGCGCGGCATTCTCGAAAAAGCCGCCGCCGGCAGCCCCAGCCGCAACGCCACCGACCAGCGCATCGGCGATCTCTACGGCTCCTGCATAGACGAGAAAGCCGCCTCCGCCAAAGGCGTCTCCCCGGTAAAGCCGGAACTTGAGCGCATTGCTTCCGCCAAAGACAAAAGCGCGCTGATCGACGAACTCGCTCACCTAGATCTAATCGGCGCCGGCTCGCTCTTCAGTTTCTATTCGTCCCCTGACATGCACAATGCAGATCAAGTCATTGCCTATATCGACCAGGGCGGTCTGACTCTGCCTGATCGCGACTACTACATAAAAGACGAACCAAAGATGAAGGACATGCGCCGGCATTTGGTGGAATACGTCACCCAGGTGTTCACGCTCACAGGCCAGACGCCGCAGCGGGCGGCCGATTCCGCGCAAACCGTGCTTCGCATTGAAACCGCACTGGCCAAGGCCTCTATGGATCGCACCTCGCGTCGCGATCCCAAGAATCGCGATCATAAAATGACTCGCGAAGAAGCCGTCGCCCTCGGACCCGATTTCTATCTCAACCGCTATTTCACGGAAATGGGTGCGCCCAACTTCACTCAGATCAACGTGACCAATCCAGATTTCTTCAAGCAGGTCAACGCCCTGCTGGAATCCGAATCTCTCGACTCCCTCAAGACCTATGTGACCTGGCACGCGCTCAACGCCGCCGCGCCTTGGCTCTCGCAGCCTTTTGTCGATGCCAACTTCAAATTCCAGCAGAACCTCACCGGTCAAAAAGAAATTCAGGCGCGCTGGAAGCGCTGCGTTAACCTTACCGATCGCGAACTCGGCGAAGCCCTCGGCCAGAGATACGTCGACGTGACCTTCGGCCCGGACGGCAAACAGCGCATGCTGAAGATGGTCGACGCTCTCGAAAAATCGCTCGCCGAAGACATCCACGATCTTTCCTGGATGAGCGACGAAACCAAGCAGCAGGCCAAGGTAAAGCTCGACGCCATCCGTAACAAGATCGGCTATCCCGACGCGTATCGCGACTACAGTTCTGTGGTGATCAAGCCCGACGATCTCCTTGGCAACATCGATCGCGCCAACACCTTCGAATCGAAACGGCAAATTGCGAAAATTGATAAACCGCTCGACCGCAAAGAATGGGGCATGACTCCGCCCACCGTAAACGCGTACTACAATAGTTCGTTCAACGAGATTGTTTTCCCCGCGGGAATTCTGCAGCCGCCGTTTTTCGACAAGAGCATGGACGACGCCGTAAATTTCGGCGGCATCGGCCTGGTTATCGGTCACGAACTTACGCACGGCTTCGACGATCAAGGTCGCAAGTTCGATCCTAAAGGAAATCTGCACGACTGGTGGACCGAACAAGACGGAAAAGAATTCGAAAAGCGCGCCAGTTGCGTAGCCAACGAATACTCGAACTTTGTTGCCATCGACGATCTCAAACTAAACGGCAAGCTCACTCTCGGCGAAAACACAGCAGATAACGGCGGCGCTCGCATCGCCCTGATGGCGCTCGAGCACATGATTGCCGACGACAAAACTGGAAAAGAAGCTCAGAAAATTGATCGCTTCACGCCCGAGCAGCGCTTCTTCCTGGGCTTCGCCCGCGTGTGGTGCGAGAAACGGCGTCCGGAGACAGCTCGCACCCGCGTGCTCATCGATCCTCATTCGCCGGGTAAATACCGCGTCGACGGTGTCGTGCAAAACATGCCCGAGTTCCAAAAAGCCTGGGGATGCAAAGCCGGACAACCGATGGTCGCCGAAAATGCTTGCCACGTTTGGTGAGTGATTAACAAGCGCTAAGAACTATTCAGGCCCGGCTCATCTGCTGTGCCTTTTTTTCCTGCCGCAACTCCCATCTTCTATTCGCTGATTTCTCAAAGCCCCCAAATTCTTCACAAGATCGATGACGACAAAATGACCAACGATTGACGGCACTGTGACAATCCCCGCCTTCGCATTTCGTACCCTCGATTCAGCCCGATCAAAGGTATTGCAAACCGACCGCTGAATCGATCGCGAAGTTCTCAGTAATCACATCGAGGCAGTTCGCTCCTCAGCCGCGGTTGATGCAGTAACCACGAGGAGAAACCAAATGACAAAACTCATTAGCTACGCACTGACCATCGCTATGTGCATGGGCACGTCCGCGCTGCTGGCCATCAGCAGCCGCACCGCAACTGCAAGCACAAATTCTGAAGCACACTTCGCATCGGATGGAGCCTTTCGCGACGGATTATTTTTAGGAAAGCGCGCAGTCGAACTTGGCCAGTCGGTTCACCCTGCCGTCGGCCGCTGGTCCAGCGAACAGGATCGCGCCATGTTCCTGGCCGGCTATCGCCAGGGCTATAGCCAATCTCTCAAGCTTTCTCACCGCGGCAAAGCTCAGCCGCGCCATTCCAGCGATCAGCGCTCTTCCGAGCGGAGGGCCTGAAATTATTTTTGCGACGGATTTTTAATGGAGGTAAGTCGTCATGACGGCAATGAAACCAATTACCACTCTCGCCCTTGTCCTTTCAATTTGCTTTACTACTTTGCACGAGGTTAGAACTGCCGGTCCCACTAGCACGGGAGGCACGGCCAGCCTGAAGGGGGTAGTGAAGTTCGAAGGCACGGTACCCAAACCAAAGTTGATCAGCATGTCTGCCGATCCCATCTGCGCCAAGCAACATCCATCCCCTGTATTTACTCAGGAAGTCGTAGCGGACGCGAAAGGCGATCTGCAAAACGTAGTTGTATTTGTTTCCGAGGGGCTGGGCGATCGCACATTTGAACCGCCTACGCAGCCGGTCGTGGTCGAGCAGAAAGGTTGCATGTACCAGCCGCATGTGCTCGCTGTGCAGGCGAATCAGCCCTTGCACGTGGTGAATGATGATCCCACGTCACACAACATCCATCCCACGCCCGCGAACAATCGCGAGTGGAATAAGGCCGAGCCGCCCGGATCGAGCGTCGACGAGTCGTTTGCCCGCGAGGAAATTGCGATTCCGGTGAAGTGCAACCTGCATCCGTGGATGCATGGCTACGTCGCCGTGTTCAAGCACCCGTTCTTCGCCGTGACCGGCAAAGATGGCAGTTTCGACCTGAGCAGTCTGCCGCCTGGCACCTACACCATCAAAGCCTGGCACGAAAAGTTAGGCACATCCACGCAGACCATCACCATCGGCGCGAACGAAACGAAGGAAATCAGTTTCGTATTCAAAGCAATGTAGAACTAAGTAGTGAACCAGTTCCGCCTTACATTCGAAGGGCGTCATCCCCGAAGCCAAGCGCTTTCACCAGCGGGGCGAGAGCCTGCCCTGAGCGAAGTCGAAGGGGATCTCCTTATCCCTTCGCACCATCAATGACGCCTTCAGGCGCTGCCGCCGCCCTTAGGCCTTCTTCCCAGCTTGAAATCCCTTGCGCCGCTGCTCGCTGTAGCGGTGCAGCGCGTCCAGAACAATGGGATACGCTTCCCCCGCGGGACGTATCTCATCCACCTCCACCGCCTTGCCTTCCAGCTGCTTGTAATCCTGAAAGAAGCGCCGCAGCATCAGCAACCGGTGCGGCGGCATCTCCGCCGCCTCGCGATAAGAATTGAACTCAGGGTCTTCGGTAGCGATGGCAATAATCTTATGATCCTGCTTGCCCGCATCGATCATGGTCATCAGCCCAATCGTCCGCGCGTGAATAATCGTGAGCGGCACCACCGGTTCCTGGCACAGCACCAGCACATCAAGCGGATCGTCATCCTCCGCCAGCGTCTGCGGAATAAACCCATAATTCGCCGGATAGTAAACCGCGGAATATAAAATCCGATCCAGCTTAATCAGCCCGCTGGCCTTGTCCAGTTCATACTTCACGCTCGATCCAAAAGGGATCTCGATCACGCAGTCAAATTCCTGCGGGAGTTTGTCGCCAGGGGTTACGTCATGCCAAGGATGAATCATAGTTTTCTCGTACTCAGTCCATTCTATCGGACTGGAATCTCAGCATAGTTCTCATCCCGAGCGGAGCGAGGGACCTTGGTGTTTCCTGCGGCGGCAGCGCTTGTCGGGCAGAGAAGAACCAAGGTCTTTCCCTTTGCTTTGGGCAGGCGCCGCGCTCTCCGACCCGTCCACCCCTCCGAAATCTTGATTCCGCCAGCCACCTCGCGTAGAGTTATTGAGGTAGGTAGTTCCTTCCCGCAGGTGGTTATCTTATGTCCAGCCAAGGCAAAACCTATCTCAAGTTCGGCGCGGCCACAGTAGTAATTCTTCTTCTCCTCGGCTACCTCGGTTACACCGGCGTGCAAGATAGCAAAAGCTACTACGTCACCATCAGCGAGTTGCACAAGATGGGCAACGGCGCTTATACCAAGCGCCTGCGAGTGGCTGGGAACGTCCAGCCCGGTTCGATAAAACGTACCGGAACCCACGTCCAATTTGTGTTGGTCGAGCAAGACCAGTTGCTCAACGTGGATTACACCGGAACCGAAGCTCCTCCCGACACTTTCAAAGATGACTCGCAAGCCCTTGCCGACGGCAGCTTCGGTCACGATGGCGTCTTCCACGCCAAAGCCCTGCAAGCGAAGTGCGCCTCGAAGTACGCTCCCCAACAACCCGGCAACCAAATGCAAGCCGCCCCAGCCAAGAACGTAACCCAGGCGCAACCCGCGGCTCAGCCAACGCTGGCTTCGAACTAAAAATTTCCACCATTGCTCGTGTAGGGACACACCCTCGGCTGTCCAGTCGAGCGAACCTCGGCAGCACTGCATCCAATGCCGCAAAACTGACCATTACCTCGAACCCCCGGTAGTGTCTGAACCCTCACCCTCCCTCGACTTCCCGCCAAGCTTTCGTTATCGTCTACCTTTCACTCGAATCCCATGGCCTTGAGCGCCTCCGAGTCCGCGGCCGCAGCGCCCATCATCACGGTCAGCGATCTCATCAAACAGTTCGGCCGCTTCGCCGCTCTGCGCGGCGTCACCGCCGAATTCGACTCCGGCAAGTTCCACGCCATCCTCGGCGACAACGGTGCAGGGAAGACCACTCTGCTTCGCGCGCTCGCGGGACTGGCCGATCCCACTCGCGGCTCAATTTCCATCCTCGGAAAAAATCCCCACCAAGCCTGCCGCGACATCGGCTACATGGCCCACCCGTCACTGCTCTACGACGAAATGAGTGGCATGGAAAACCTGCGCTACTTCGCCCGTTTGTATGACATTTCTGGCGATGCCCGCTGCCAGCAAGCCATTCGCTCCGTGGGATTAGATCCAGAACTTTCCAGGCCAGTCGGCAAGTACTCGCAAGGTATGCGCCAGCGCATGTCGCTCGCTCGCGCCATCCTGCACGACCCCAAAATTATGCTGCTGGATGAGCCCTTCTCAAACGTAGATGTGCACTCCGCCCGCGACATGGTGGGATTACTGAAATCCATGCGCGACGCCGGCAAAACCATTTTTGTCGTCACCCATCAGGCCGCACTGCTCGAAGGCGTCGCCGACGAATTCATCTGGATGCAAGCCGGCCAGATCGTCGACCGAACTCCCCAATTCGCCTCAGACCATCGAGGAGCGGAACCGCGATGAGTTCGCTGCGCTCCATTACACTGGCAACGCTCGCCAAAGATATTCGCCTGGAGTGGCGTTCCAAAGACGCCATCAACTCCATGCTGTTTTTTTCTTTACTCGTCGTCGTGATCTTCAGTTTTTCTTTCGATCCCAACGCCGAAGAATCCCGCCAAATCGCCGGAGGCCTGATCTGGGTCGCGTTCCTGTTCGCCGCCATCGTCGCCCTGAATCAAACCTGGTCGCGCGAACTGCGCAATCAGGTGCTCGACGCTTACCGCGTCTCTCCCGCCCCCGCGAACGCAGTGTTCATGGCGAAAGTGCTGGGAAATTTTATCCTCGTAAGCCTGCTGGAAGCGCTGATGGCGCCGCTCTTCATGATCTTCTATAACCTGCGCGCCCTCGGTCCCGCCTGGCAGTTAATTCCGGTCGCTCTGCTCGGAACCTGGGCGCTGGTAGTGAATGGAACATTCTTCGCGGCCATGTCGTTGCGCACGCGGAGCCGCGAAATCATGCTGCCGCTGCTCTTGTTTCCCATCTCCATCCCCGCCGTTCAATCCATGGTCGAAGCCACCCGCATCATCCTTACCGGCGACGGCGCTGCCCGCTTCTGGATCGTATTGCTTCTCACCTACGATGTGGTGTTTACTACAGCTTGTCTGGCATTGTTTGAAACCGTCCTGCAGGCAGAATGAAGCGCGCCTTCCCAATTCTTGCGATTCTCACCGCACTCCTGCTGGCCTACGCCTTTCATGAAGCCATTTGGGTTGCTCCCATGGAGCGCACCATGGGCGACGTGCAGCGCATCTTTTACTATCACGTTCCCTCAGCATGGACGGCGTTTCTGCTCTTCTTCGTAAATCTGATCGCCTCAGTGACCTACCTCATTCGACGCAATGCCAAGGCTGACGCTATCGCCGTCGTCTCAGCCGAAGTAGGAGTAGTCTTCTGCACGGTTGTTCTGGTGACCGGTCCCATCTGGGCGCGTCCTGTCTGGGGCATCTGGTGGACGTGGGACATTCGCCTCACCACCACTCTGGTTTTGTGGCTGATTTACGTCAGTTATCTCGTGCTGCGCAGATTCTCTGATAGCTCGCAGACTCCGAAGCTGGCCGCGGTCCTCGCCATCTTCGGAGCACTCGATGTTCCGCTCGTCTATTTTTCGATTTGGTTTTTCCGCACTCAGCACCCGCAACCCGTAATTGGCGGCGGCGGTTCCATCGATCCGCGGATGCTGCACGTGCTGCTCCTCAACTGGCTCGCCTTCTCCTGTTTCGCCCTCCTCGTCTGCTGGGGGCGCTATCGCCTCGAGTTGCTCGAGCGCGCAGTCGAAGAAGCTCAATCTCTGGAATCTTTAGTGGGAGACAATCGGCTGGGAGTTAAAAGGCCGGGCGAACGTTCGATCCCGCTGAAGACGAAACTTCCGCTGGACAAAAATCCATCTCGCACGGGCACGCAATGAATTCAATCAAATTCCTCTACGCCGCCTACATTGCGACCTGGCTGATCCACGGGTTCTATCTAAGCTCTCTAGTGCGACGTTACAATCGCCTGCGGCAACAGAAGAAAGAGTTGGGGGAATAACTCGGCGGATTACGTCCCTGAAGCCCGAAAGCCGAAGCCGAGCTTCTCAATTCGTCTCCTTCCACTCCCCCTGCAGCGCGCTGAATAAATCCGTATTCCCGCCCGACCGCAGAAATTCATAGTCCTCAATCAGGGCGGCGGTTCCGATCCGCAAAGATGGCGACGGCGTTTCCACGCGGATTACGCGTGCCGTAAATCTCACCCGCACCGCGTCCGTAAGCGTGATGTGTGGAGGAAAGGTAAGGATCACATCAAACCGCGTTCCCTCAGCCAGCGGGCGGTCCAGGTAAAAGAAAACTCCGCGCGCGCTCACATTCTGGGTTTCGGTTTGCAATTCGTTTTCTTTATCCAGGCGCACCACCGCGGGCAGTCGCATATCGAAGCGCCGCATGGTTCGCCGTTCCTGAGAATCCGTGTGCATCCGCCGTGTAATTTCCGAAAGCATCCCGTTCGAAGAAGCTACTATCAATGCGCTACGGATCAATACGAGGCTGGGGAGAAGCGTTCCGCCGGATGTCAGCGGCCCGCTGACATACAATGTATAGAATTGGCGGCGCATTGCAAGGAAAAACGCTGCCATCGCGCCGCGAAAGCCAGATTCAGCCTCGCGAGCCAGACACTGCAACTTCCTTCATTCCACTTTCGTGCCATCGCTCCCACTTCTCGGCATCTTTCCTCGCCCTTCCACGCATCTGACACCTCGTAGAGCGAGCGTCAATGTGCGGCAGCAGCGTTGCTCACGCAGGGAAACAGGTGCGAGCTTATGTGGGGACAGCCGCCCTCGGCTGTCCAGTCGAGCGAAGCTCGACAAGGTTTCCTTGTTGCGAGCAACAAACTCAGCCGCTACCATACCGCGCGCCCTTGACTTGACTATCCGTCAGATGTTTAAGTAGTTGTTTGTTTTCCGCCAGTTCCTAGTGACTCGTCAGCAGCGGGCGGTTTCGCCGGCGCCGGGGTACGGTCTCGCGCGTCGTTTCAATCTCTCCAAATAACCGGTATGCGTCGGAGGAAAAGCGTAATGGGAAATGGCCGTTGGTTGGGACGAATTTCAGGAAGCAGCCTCGCTCTGGTGCGTGTGTTTGCGGCGACGGTAGTACTGCTCCTGGTGGGCTCTCTATTACTTGGATTCGCTTCCCGCCCCCACGCCCAGAATGCCGCGACCACCACCTTCGCAGCTTCTCCCATTCCAAAACTCTCGCCTTCTCCCTCGCAGGCCAAGCCCAACGCCCGCGCGCTACTCGGCCAGTTGCCAATCATCTTTGAACCGAATCAGGGCCAGGCTGATCCCAGCGTGAAATTTCTCGCCCACGGCGCCGGCTACACCCTCTTCCTCGATAATTCTGGCGCCGTCCTCAGCGTACCGGCCGGTCATGCAACACCCGGCCGAAGCCAGCGCTTCGTCCGCATGAAGTTCGTTGGCGCAAACTCCGGCGCCCTCGCTTCCGCCGGCGACCCTCTTCCCGGCAGGACCAACTACCTCATCGGCAACGATCCCGCCAAGTGGCACAGTTCCATTCCGCAGTTTGCCGGAGTCCGCTACAACCACGTCTATCCCGGAATCGATTTGGTTTTTTACGGAAACCAGGGCCATCTCGAATACGACTTCAAAGTCGCTCCCGGCGCCGACCCTTCGCAAGCCGAGTTGCAGTTTGACGGCGCAGCCAAATTGAAACTAAGCGGCGGCGATCTGCTCCTCGCTGACAAGAACGACGATAAGAACGACGACAAAAACGATCTCAAAAACGACAGCTCAGTCCGCTTGCAAGCGCCACAAATTTACCAGCGCGACGGTGACCGCCGCATTCCAGTAGCAGGCCGCTTCGTTCTCCGCGCCGCCAATCGTGTCGGCTTCGAAATCGGAACCTACGATCGCACCCGCGAACTGGTCATCGATCCCGTCCTCACCTTCTCCACTTATTTTGGCGGCAGCGGCTCTGAAACTTCGCCATCAGTCGCCATCGATCCCGCCGGCAATATTTATCTCTCAGGTACAACGCAGGGTTCACCGGAAGCTTCGTTTTCCGATGCCGCGACCACGGTGCAGACGTTGATTCCATCCTCGCTTTCTCTCAGCTCCACAACTCCCAGTCACATCTTTGTCGCGAAAATCAATCCCTCGCAACCGCCCACAGTGGCCTATGAAACGTTCATTGGTGGCACCGGATCAGACACCAGTTCCGGCCTCGGTGTCGATGGCGGCGGCAACGCCTACATCGTCGGCAACACTACTTCTTCGGATTTTCCCACGGGCGGCATTCCTTATCAGGCCTCTCCCCAAACCAAGGGATCGCAGTGCGCCTCGATCACGTGTACTTCGGTTTTTGTCAGCGTACTCAACCCGTCGGGTTCGTCATTTACGTATTCTTCCTATCTCTCCGGCAACGGCGACGATGTTGCCACCGGCACGGCCATCGATAACAATGGCGATGTATTTCTCACCGGTACCACGACTTCCAACGATGCCCCGGCCGTTTCGCCAACTCCGGTTGATTTCCCTGCGACATTCTTGCCAGTGCCCTTTCAGGTTGCGCCCAATGGGCCCACCCAGTTCTTCGTCACCAAAGTGAATACCAAGGCCCCGGGCGTGGCCAGCATCGCCTATTCCACATATTTCGGCGGAGGCGTTGTCTCGAACCCTACCGTTGCGATCGGGGGCGGCATCGCCGTCGACACCGCCGGCAACATGTACTTCACCGGCACCACCAATTTCTACAACAGCGGCAACGGCCAATTCGGTGACAGTAGTGCGTCCACAGATTTCCCCGTTCTCAACGCCTATCAACCCTGTCTGGACACCAAGCCTCTTTCCACAACTGGACCGACCAATCCAACCACGTGTGTGAACCCAACGGTTGTCCCGTTTCCTACGGACGCTTTTGTCGCAAAGATAAATCCCAACACCCCAGCCGGCACCCAATTGCTCTTCTCCACCTATCTCGGCGGCGCCCAAAACGACACTGGCACCGGCATCGCCGTCGATGCCGGCGCAGCCAATGTTTATGTCACCGGTTCCACCAATTCGAGCGATTTTTTGATGCCGACGGGTGTCACCCCCTTCCAGTTGTGCCTGGATACTCCGCCGCCCAATCCAGCAACGTGCACCGCCGCTACCCCCACATCGCCTAGCGACGCCTACGTGGCGCGCTTCAGCAATCCCACGTTGAGCACAACCGGGATTCCCAACGACACCCTTCTCACCTATTTTTCGTACCTCGGTGGTTCAGGAACCGATAGTGGCCTCGCCATCGCCGTCGATACCGCCGGCGATGCGCTCATCACCGGATTTACCCAGTCGGCAAACTTTCCCGTAACCAGCGGTGCGCTGCAGAGCGCCCTCGCGAGCACTGCCACTCCCCCGCAGAACGCGTTCTTCGCGCACATCAATACGGCCACGACAACCAACGTCAACCAGGTGGGTTCGTACGTCACCTATTTCGGAGGCAGTGGCACTGATCGCGGCACCAGCATCACTGTCGACCCAGTTTCGCTGAACACCTATTTTGCCGGCGACACTACCTCTTCTAATCTTCAGTTGCAAAACCCATTGCAGCAGAACGGATTGCCAATCCCGCTGAATGGTGGCGCCAACAACACCGACAGCGACGCCTTCGTCGCCACACTGGTTCCCGCGCCAAACGTCTGCATCACCTGCACCACGCCCACTTTTTCCACCACGGGAATTGTCAGTGCAGGCAACCAGGTCACTATTGGTTTCACGGTTACCAACCAGGGCCCCGATCTCGCCACCGGCGTCTTTGTGAGCGGCACCGTTTCCAGTGGAGTCACTTTCGTCAGCGCCACGGCCGGCGCGGGCAGTTGCAGCACTCCGGTCGGCAATTCCATCGTCTGCAATATTCCGATTTTGCAAGCCGGCTCTCCTTCCACTGTCAACTTTGTGGTCACCGCGACCGGAGCCTGCAATGCCTGCTCGGCGACGGCGCAAATCATCAAGGTCAACAACACCAACACCAACATCACTCCCGCCATCGCTTCCTTTCAGGCTGGCGGCTTCGCTTTGACAGTCAGCCCTTCCAGCCGGACGGTCGCAGCTGGTGCGACGGCGCAATATACGGTTCAGTTATCCCCGCAACCCTCCTTTGGAGCCAACGTCTCGCTGACCTGCTCTGGCGCCCCGACCGGAGCTTCCTGCAACTTTACTTCGAGTTCGCTTACTTTGAGCGGCCCGCAGTCCACTGTCCTTAACCTGACCACTACTCCACAGCCCATCACCACCGTCGCCTCGGCGACGCGTGGCAGTCCGCTCTATGCCGTGTGGTTGATGGTTCCTGGAATGGCCCTGCTGGGACTGGGTACGGCCGGCAAACGTTTCCGCGGGCGGTGGCTAGGCTTGCTTATGCTCTCCACGCTGTTTGCTTTAATTTTGTTCCTGCCCGCCTGTCACAGCGGCAACACTATTCCACCCGCGGTGACTGGAACACCAACAGGCACATACTCGCTGACGGTGACGGCCACTTCTGGCTCACTGACGCAGAGCGCGCCCTTCCAGCTTACGGTCACCCCGTAGCGCAACGCTAACGACGAAGCGTGCGGAAGTTAAATTTGGAATTTAGGCTGAGAACTAAAAGGTGTGATGCTTTCTACGCTCCGGCCGAAAGCTTGTGGTGCCCCTTGGCTTCGGCGATGCCGTACTGCCGAATCTTATAGAGCAAAGCTTTGTAGCTGATCTGCAGAATCGCCGCGGCCTGCTTGCGGTTCCAGTTGGTCTGTTCCAGCGCCTGTCGGATGGCTTCGCCTTCCGCTTCATCCTTCGCCGAGCGAGCCAGCGATTTCAATCCGCCGCCCCCGTCTCCACTTTTCGCGCCGGCATCTCCATGTGTTCCGGCGCCGCCATTGCCATCATGACGAGGCTGCAATTCCGCAGCTGCAAGTTTCTCATCACCCAGAATCAAATAGCGCTTCAGGAAATTATTCAGCTCGCGCAAATTTCCCGGCCACGAATGCGCCTGGCATGCTTCCAGTAACTGAGGCGAGAGCGGAAGCGGCGCCCGCGCGTACCGCTCCGCCATACGCGTCATAAAATGCTTCAGCAGAATCGGAATTTCTTCTTTGCGTTCGCGCAGCGGCGGCAATTGCAACGTGAACGCATTCAGCCGGTAATACAGATCTTCGCGCAGCCGCTTCGCCGCCAGCGCTTGTGGAATGTCAATGTTGGTCGCCGCCAGAATGCGCACATCCACCTTGATCACACTCCGGCTGCCCAGCCGCGAGAAATGCTGGTCCTGCAGCACGTGCAGCAATTTCGCCTGCAATTGCGGCGGCATCTCTCCGATTTCGTCCAGCAGAATCGTTCCCTTATTGCACAACTCGAACTTTCCTGGCTTGGCGTGTGTCGCCCCGGTGAATGCGCCTGGCTCATAGCCGAACAGCTCACTCTCCAGCAGATCCGCCGGAACCGCCGCGCAATTCACTTTCAAAAACGTTCGATGCGCTCGCTGCGAGAGCTTGTGAATCAGCCGCGCCAACACTTCCTTTCCAGTTCCACTCTCACCCAGCAGCAGCACCGGAATATCCACATGGGCCACCAGCGCCGCTTGCGAGCGAATCTTCCGCATCGCCGGGCTCGCCGCAATAAAAAATGTGTCCTCCCCAACTTCTTCGACCTCGCCTCCGGGCGGCGTCTTGCCCTGTCCCAGGCACTGGTCGATCACCGCATCGAGTTCCGCCTTCTGAAACGGTTTGGTCAGGTAGTCCTGCGCCCCCAGGCGCATCGCCTGCACAACTTTTTTCGTGTCGTTGACGCAGGAAAGCATTACCACCTTCACTCCCGGACGCTTCTGGCGAAGCTGTTCCAGCGTTTCCAGCCCGTCAATCCCCGGCATCAGCACGTCGAGCAGCACCAGATCGGGTTCGAGCCCTTTATCTACTCGCAGTAGAGCTTCTTCCCCAGTCGACGCAGTTTCCACTTTGTAATCGTCGACCTCGAGCAGCGTTCGGATGTAGCGCAGCATCGCTGGCTCGTCGTCCACCAGAAGAATCTTGGCCGTCTCCTTCATCGATTCTTTCCTTTGCTCGCCATGTTCAGCGCCGGTTTGAAGGGAATCAGAAACGAGAACTTGCATCCCGCGCCTGTGTCGCTCTCCACCCACACTTTACCGCCCATCGCTCCCACCAGCCGCCGCACAATGGCCAAACCTAAACCCATGCCTTCCTGATTTTCCGTCCCCGGCAACCGGAAGAAATCATCGAACACTTCCTGATGAAATTCCGCCGGGATGCCCGGCCCCGTATCCGATACGCTCACCTTCACGGAATTTGGTTGCGTAGTATCCAGTCTCCGTCGCTCCTCAGGCGCTGGTGGCTGGGCAGAGGTGCGCCGCTCCCACATATTCGGCTCGGCATGCAGCCACACCGTCCCGCCTTGTGGAACAAACTTGAAAGAGTTCTCCAGCAAGTTCGAGATCACGCGCTGCAGCTTGGGAGAATCGAAAGGAAACGCTGGCAGCTTGTCGTTGGCCAAGAAGTAAAGCGCCAGCCCTTTTTCCTGAAAGCGCGCCGACCACAAGCGGCACACGTCCGACAGGCAATCGTTCAGGTTGCCTGTCTCGAAATGCATCTTCAAGCCGCCGGTTTCCAGAGCGCTGTAGGTCAGAAAATCCTGAATGAACTGCTGCAGCCGTTTACCGCTCGACTGCATGTCGCCCAGCACTTCGCGCTGCCGAACATTGAGAGGTCCCAGCTTCTCGCTCTGCAGCAACTCGACGTATCCGTTCAGGATCGCCAGCGGCGTCTTCAGATCGTGCGCGGCCGATCCCAGGGCGTTCGTCGTGCGTTGAAATCGCATCTGCAGTTCCGAGTAGGCTTGCGGCAGGTCGGCCGGAGTAGGTAATCCTTCTCCTGTCACTGAGGCCTTAAGCGCGCCTTTTTTCGCTTCACCAGCTTCGGAGGCACACATATTCTTTTGCACGGTAGCCATAAGGGATGCGGCAGTCTGGGGCAAAGGGGGGAATCACCTGCCCTGCTGAGGCAAGAATGCAGTAGCAAAATCGTAAGCCAGCCCAGTTTTCCTTGTCAAACCAAAAATGAAAGCTGATTACCCAAGTGTAGCAAAACTCTGCACTCACTCGTCAGCTTGCAATGGTGCAGTCGTCATACCAACACTTTCGTTTCGGAAAATCGAAAAGCGAGAAAAGCTTACTTTTACGGTTTTAAGACTTCCAATCTCCGTTATTAACCCCTTATTTCCGGCTTTCGTGCCTACCCATCCCGAGGTCCTGCCGCTGGCTTAGGCTTTGGCCCCTAAGATGCTTGAATTGTTAACTTAATAGAGGAAAGGAAGGGTGCGTTTGGAAGGGAAGACTCCAGTGGGCGAGCGCAGACTGTGGCCGCGTCTGCCCCTAGCCATCCCTGTTTTTGTCCGAAGCCAGTCCGAATCCCAGAAGGAATTCCTGGAGTTTGCCACTGCCCTCAACGTCTCCGCGGGTGGAATGTTGCTGGCAGTTCGTCGCTCAATCCCATCTACCGCGCAGGTTTTGCTTGAGATTCCCAGCGCGCCGTTAGCCGCATTGGCCTCTCTTCCTCGCGCTGCGCGAAACCTTCGCGCCAAGGTCTTGCGCATGCAGCACGGCGAAGGCTATAACTTGGTGGCTTTAAAGTTTGCCCGCCCGCTGCTCAACTCCCGCTCCAAGCGGTCGCGAAGGAAACTGGCTTCTCCGGTGTGAAAATGTTTTCCTCTCTTTTCCTCGATCCAACTATCACCCTGCGGTCTCTTTGGTAACCACCCGCTTCTAGCTTAAATCTTTCGTAAGTTGCTTTCCATCAATCACATAGCGTACTCTCATGCAGTATCAATTCGTCTCTTTCGCGTTTGGTTCTCCGGATGCACAACAGTGAGTAAGCCTGAGCTGCTAAGCCAGGAACACTTATGGCCACTTTATCGAATCCCGTCAGCGCCTTGATCCAGCCCCTCGGCGAAATGCCCCCCGATTCCGTCGTCTTCGGTTCCACTGACTCCATGCGAGCGCTCCGTGAGCGCCTGGCTAAGATTGCTGGCGCCAATGTACCCGTACTTATTCACGGAGAGAGCGGCACTGGCAAGGACATCATCGCGCGCATGATCCATAGCTCCTCGCCGTGGAAAACCGGTCCATGGGTCAAAGTAAATTGCCCGGCAATTCCCGGCACGCTGCTCGAAAGCGAACTCTTCGGCTATGAAAAAGGAGCCTTTACCGGCGCCTACGGCACCAAGCCCGGCCGCGTCGAAATGGCCCACCGCGGCACCCTGTTTCTCGATGAAATCGCCGAGCTCGATATGGCCCTGCAGTCCAAACTCCTGCAACTTCTGCAGGACGGCCAGTTCTGCCGCATTGGCGCCCAGGAAGACAAGAAAGTCGAAGTCCGCGTGGTCTGTGCCACTAACCGCAAGCTCGAAGAAGAAATCGCCAACGGCACCTTCCGCGCCGATCTGTTCTACCGCATCAACGTCGTCAATCTTCACATGCCATCGCTGCGAGAGCGCGCTGCCGACATTCCGCAGCTGGTCAGTTATTTCCTGGAATATTACAACCGCAAATTCAACGCGCGCGCCGTTCATCCCTCAGCCGAATTGATGAACTCGCTCAAGAAATATCACTGGCCCGGCAACGTACGCGAGCTTGAAAATCTGATGAAGCGGTACGTAATCCTCGGCACCGAAGAATCCATCTCTGTCGACCTGCACCCCCACGAACAGGATTTCTTCAGCGCGGACATTTCCGTCGAAGGCCCAATCTCTCTGAAAAAAATCACCCGCCAGGCGGTGCACGAACTGGAACGCAAAATCATTTTAAAAGTTCTTCAGCATCACCACTGGAACCGCAAACAAGCCGCCCGCGCCCTTAACATCAGCTATCGCGCCCTGCTCTACAAAATCCGCGACGCCGGGCTGCCCTCCAACCGCACCCCCCGCCGCCCCCAGCCCAGCGAAGTAGTCCCCCGCCCCATCGCCGCCGACTAAATCGCAGGGCTCCGCCATCTGTTCAACCGCCGCAGGTAGAAGTGCGTCGGACGACAGTCATCCCCTGAACTTTACGGGCGTGGCGGATAAAGGATCAGATACTGGTAGGCGGCAGCCGCTTCGTCCTGGCTCAGATAAGCAAACACCGGCATCCTGCCTCGGTAGGCGACCGATGGCGTGCCCATGACGATGGGAGTCCCACTCGTGACTTTTCGAACGAACTGCGGCATGCTCACTCGCGTCGTGAGGGTGGAAAGCGGTGGAATGGCCCCTTCCAACATCTGCTTGGCGTCGGGATTCGCTCCAGTCGAACTATGGCAGATGTGGCAGGTGGATTTTACGATGTGTTCGCCCACGCGGTACGACGATTCCTTCATTGCGATCTGACCCTTTTCCGCGCCGGGTACGTCCGAGAGTTCTCGTAGGTAAGGAATCAAAGTGCGAATTTCTTCTTCGCTCAAGGTTGGCGCCGGCATGTGTTCGCCGCCGGAGTGAAGCCGCTGTAGCAAGAGAACTTTCGACTCCTTCGCGACCGTGGTTACATCCGACCGGCTCATTTCGCGCCCAGCCTTCTTCATCCGCTCCATTGTGCCCTCCACCGAGGTCGCCTGGACAGGGCCGATAATGGAATTGATTTCGTGAGGAGCGCCATGGCCGGCCTCCCCGTGGCACCCCTGGCAGCTTAGGCGATAGAGGTCGGAACCGTGGAGCGTGACCGCTCGTGCAGCGTAACTCGGATTAAGTTCCAGTTGCCACGAAGGACCTTCTTCGCCAGGACGGGGCGGGGCTGGCCCCAGGTTCCAGGTTCTGGCCATGCTCGTCTCATTGAATGGCTTGTGCAGGTGCTGGATCCAGCTTTCCCCCGCAACCGCAGTGACAGTGACCGTAGACTCGCTGTTCTCCGCCGTCTGGCTGCGCAACCGGGGCGCTGCCAGCAACGCTACCGCCAGCGTTGTCAGGCATAGCCAGGATTTAATCTTCCATTCCATGGGCACGCTGCTGCTACTTCTTCACGTTCACTTCCACGCTGGTTGCGGTATCCGCCGCGGTGACTGTCTGCGTTGTCGCTTTGCCGTCCTCGCTCCAGGTTTTCAAAGTGTAGTTGCCCGGCGGAACATCTTTGATTGTGAAAGAACCGTCGCTTCCCGTCAGGGCAAAGTACGGTGTGGGCACTACTACGATGTAGCCCACCATTTCTGGGTGCAGGTTGCAGAGCATCTGGGCCGCGCCCAGATCGTCGAATTGAAATGACTTCTTTTGCCCCGGGGAGACAATCGTCAGACTATGCCGAAGCTTTTTATCCCCGTTGATCGACGGCCAGTAGACGTTATGCGCAACGTGGTCGCTGTTCATAAAATCGACTGTCGTTCCCTTAAGAATGACCATCGTATGCGGAGTGAATATCTCGTTCCGCTGGTCGACGACTGCATGCTGCACTGGATAGTCGAACTTCTTCCCAGGAACGGCATCGATGTACACCGCAATGTTTTCCGCTGATTTTAGTCCGCTTATCGATACCTTCCCTTTTACCTCCGCCGCGTGCGCGAAACTCGCCACCAGCAGAGCGCCGGCAAAAATAGACATCGAAGCTGCTCGTTCAATTGTTTTCATAAATCTCCTTCGCGAAAATTTCGTTTGGTTCGCGGGACGGCGAATGTTCGACCCGCAATGTCGAATGAGAGGATAATAACGTTCCTCAGAAATGCCAGGCTGTGAAATCGATCACAATCGATTGTGACGGCCATCACGCTGGGTCCCTTGGAGCGTGGTGGGTCTTCACCCACCCCACGCGTAGAACCTGCGGACAATCAACTTTATGGCTTACAAGGAGGGAAAGACTGATCACAATTGAACAGTTTACGGAAGCCGCGAGCAGGTCGCACCGTCAGTGTGCTAATTCTTGGCCGCGCCCGCCTACCCGCGCAGCTCCGACTGATCGTCAGCAAAAGATTCCGTCGAGACGCAACTTGTTTCGTCTCTCTAACCATGCGAAACACAGTAGTCGGCTGGCCTGCCTGCCTGATTTCACGCGTCACCACGCACCGGGCAGCCTCTTATGTGATGACGCATGAAAAACAGTTAGGTGGCACCCCCCGGAGCACGAATTGTCCAAAGCGGTTACAGAGGCCGAAGAGGCCGTCGTCGAAAATAATCGAGTGGATGGAAGTTTGGGGGGTTTACATCGCCGTGTAGTTAGACTAATATCTAATTAGGCGGTTGTCTAATCACAGTTACCCTTGAGCCGCAATCAAACATTCCGCGCACTAGCCGACCCAACTCGAAGGGAAATTCTTGGGTTGCTCCGCAAGGGTGAAATGACAGCAGGGTCTCTTGCTGACAAATTTGATATGACGAAGCCATCGATGTCACATCACTTCGCGGTATTAAAGGATGCGGATCTCATTACAAGTCGTAGAGAAGGACAGCAGATTTGGTATGGGTTGAATACAACTGTGGTCGAGGATCTCATGGCGTGGGCGCTGTACATAGTTGATGGAAAGAAGAATCGAGGCAAATGACATGTCAAGGTATTATCTGGTTGGAATTGCGGTAACCATAGTTGTCCTACTGGCATCCATTCTGGCATATCCCTCGCTCCCGCCATCCATCGCCACGCACTGGGGCATGGACGGTCAGCCGAACGGTTTCAGTCCCAAATGGGCGCTATTTCTGGTTGGTCCGGGTCTCATGACTGGGATTATGGTGCTCACCTATTGTCTGCCCTGGCTGTCACCAAAATCATTCGAGGTCGATAGCTTTCGGTCCACATATCTTCAAGTCATGCTGGTAATGGTCAGCATGCTGGGCTATTTCTTCGCCGCAATTCTATGGGCTGGTCTCGGTCACCGATTCAACGTCAGCCGAGCGGTTATCGGCGGAGTTTGTCTGCTATTTGTATTGCTGGGGAACGTGATGGGAAAGATACGGCGCAATTTTTATATCGGCGTAAGGACGCCGTGGGCCTTGTCCAATGATCGAGTGTGGAATGCCACCCATCGATTCGCGGCGAAGACGTTCGTAGTAGGCGGTCTCTTGGGCTTGGCGGTCATTGCGTTTGGGCTGGCTGGATGGTTGGCGTTTGTCGCGTTGACGGTTGGCGCACTTGTTCCCGTCGTTTATTCGCTTGTTTTCTATAAGCAGCTTCAGCGGCGTGGAGAGCTTTGAATAAAGGAGACGCGCACCATGAAGAGTCTAATGAAAATGTTGGCGCTGCTCGCCGCAGCCTATTCCGTGATGACGCATGAAAAACAGTCAGGTGGCCCAGCTCCCACGACACTCCGACCCTATCCGCGCAGCTCCGACAACGCCTTCCGCGCGTCATTATTATTCGGACTGATCTTCAACGCCCGCTCCAATTGCTGCCGCGCCTGCGCCGGTTGGTTCGCCTTCTGATAGGCCAGTCCCAGGTGATAGTGCACGTTCGGATCGTCGGGCGCGCCCTTCTTCTCGTTCAGCCGCAGCGATTCCTGGAACATATCGATCGCCGATTGATACACGCCCTTATGAAAGTAAGCCCAGCCCAGCGTGTCGGCCGCATTCGGCGAATCCGGCATGCCGCGACGCGCCGTCTGCGCCATGGCCAGCGCCACATCCACATTCCCGCCCTGCTCCAACATCACATACGCCAGATTATTTGAGGCCAGTGGATTCTCGTGATCAATGGTCAGCGCCTGCTGATACATCGCCTTTGCCTGATCGTAGTTATTTTGCGATTCGTACATCATCCCGGCCAGAATGTAGAACGAAATTTCGCGCGGATGATCCTTGATCGATTGCTGATAAGTCGCCAGCGCCTTGCTGACCGACCCCTCCGCTGCCTGTGCCTGCGCCAGCTTCAGCAACGCATCGGAATTATTTTTATCCAGTTCCACCGCTTTGGTGAACGCGTCATCGGCGCCCTTGAAATCTTTTTTCTCGAACAGCGCCGTGCCCAGCAAATCATAAAATCCACTCACGTTCGGCGCCTTCGCGATCTGCGCCTTCGCCGCCTCCACCGCCTGGTCAAGCTGCTTCTGGGCGATGTATACGTTCATTACTCCCTGCAGCGCATCCCCTGACGCCGGATCTTTATCCAGGGCCTGCTGATAAAACTTGATTGCCTGCGGATATTGCTTCTGCGCCTCGTGCAGTTTTCCCATCTGCACGTACGGCGCACTGCTTTGCGGAGCAAGTTCCGCCGCCTTCCGCATGTCCTGCTCGGCGTCGTCGTACTTCCTGCGATTCATTTCCGCCACCGAGCGCAGCAGATATCCGTCGGCCGAATTCGGCGCGCTGCTAATGATCAGTTGTGCGGTTTCCATCAAAGCATCAACGTCACCACGGCGCATTTCCAGGCTGGCCAGCGCGCGTTGCGCATCGGTCAGATCGGGCCTCAGCCGCACCGCTTCATGCAATTCCGACTCTGCATGTGCATCGTCGTGCTGCATTTCAAACGCCAGCCCAAGCTGGTAGTGAGCTACACCGTTATTCGAATCGTTTTTGACCGCTTTCTGCAATGAATCCACCGCACCCGGCCCGTCATTGCGGCGGATTTGCACCTGTCCCCGATACACCAGCGCTTCGGTATCCCGCGGCGCCACCTTCAGGATCTCGTCATTCAGCTTCGTGGCCTCATCCAGCCGGTTTTTCAGGATGAGAAGCTGAACGTAATTCTTCTTCACCTGAATATCTTTCGGATGCTCGCGATACAACGACGCATATTCCGTAGTGGCTTTGTCCAGTTCACTGTTGGCAAAATAGAAATCCCCCAGCATGCGGTAGCCTTCGGAGTTGTCGGGGAAGTCGCTCTTGCTCTGCGTCAGGTAGGCTTCGGCCTCAGCCTTCTTGCCTTCCATCATCAGCAGCCGGACGTACGAAGCTCGCGAATTGGGCTCCTTTGGGTCAACGTCGATCGTATGCTTGAATTGCTGCTCCGCCTCCGCCATGCGGTTGCGCGACTGGTAGAAAATTCCCAAAGCCAATTGTGCGTTCACATTCTTGGCGCCGAGTTCCGCCGCTTTCTTGAAATTGATCTCCGCCTGATCGGGCAACTTGGCCCGCACCTGCATGATCGCCAGGTTCAAATAAGAGTCCGACCGCGCCGGATCGGCGGCAATCCCTTTCTGCATCTCCTGCAGAGCCGCGCCCAGGTTGCCCTGCGCAGCGTAAAAGTTTGACCACGCCAGAAAAGTTTCCGGACTATTCGGCTGTTTTGCACGCAACAAATCAAGATGCGTTTGCGCCTGTTTAGCCTGCCCTCCGGCAATCAGCAAGTTCGCCAGATCCCCCTGCGCCTGATAATTGTCCGGAGCCAGGTCCACCGTGCGAGAAAGCTCTGCGTACGCCTGGTTGTACTCCTTCAGCTTCAGGTAGATCTCGCCCAACTGGTAATGCGCCTCCGCAAAGCGCGGATCCATTTGCAGGGCATTGGCATACTGAATGGCCGCCTCCCGCAGCTTGCCCTTATCGCGGTACCGGTTCCCGCTCTCCAGAAACTTCTGCTTGCGCACATTCGGATCGCGCGAACACCCGGTAAACACGCCGGCGATAAAAACTCCAATCAGCAATAAGCGGAGCGCAACAGAACGGCTCATGTATTCTCCAAGGAGGGCGCAAATGCGCACACGACCACGACCCAGACCCATGGTCGCTAACCCAAAGGTACCGCAATAAGGCGCGAAGTTAAAGTTACTGCCGTCATACCGGCAGCAGCAGACAGACGGAATTATGCCTTTGAACAAACCTAAAGGAGTCTTCAGTATGGAGTTCGACTGGGATTTGCGCGACGCTATTTCCGACTTCGGGTCTTGAGGACTGTTTTCGCGCGGAAGCGGCAATCGTCGCGGCAGACACCTCCAAGTTTGACACCCGACCGCCCTGCAGTCCGGATGATCCGGAGATTCACCGCTGCCAAAGGTCCAGAGTTTTGGAGCGATACGGCGGCAGCATTTTGCACATTTCCCTGATTTTCCCCGCCTGCTCCGAACTCAGGTTGAGAAACTCGAAACCGTAGAGTCTCCCCAATCCGCGCCGCACCACCGCTGAGGCTATGCCTCCACCCACCGGCTCCAGTTCGACCGTATCTCCCACCTTCAGCAAAGCGCCGACGATAACTGACGCCCCACATTCACTGATTTCCACGGTCATCCCTCGCGCCTCTGCAACATTCGCTGCACGGACGATCATCGGCGCGCTGTACCGGTATCGAGGAAATCGCCTCCGTTCCGGGAAGCTCAGCGGAACTTCTGTCGCAACCACACCAGGCTTTGTCGTCATAACTCCTCTTGTTAGGCTCCTTTGGCCTTGCTCGCCACAAATGCTCCCGCCGGAGGCGCCTCATTGAGCAGCATCCAAAACATCCCGATCTGCCGGATGGCTTCGCTGAACTGCTCGAAGTCCACTGGCTTTTGAACGTAAGCACTCACTCCCAGGTTGTAGCCTTTGATCAGATCTTTTTGTTCCTTGGAAGAAGTGAGAATCACAACTGGAATCGCCTTGGTTCGCTCGTCTGCACGGATAGCCTTCAGCACTTCCAGACCATCGACTTTGGGAAGTTTTACATCAAGCAGCACGAGTTTCGGAGGATTGGAAAATGACCGATCCTTGTGTGAACCACGGCAAAAGAGGAAGTCCAGGGCCTCCGCTCCATCCTCCGCAACTTTAATGTCGTTGGCCAGTTTGTGGTGGCGCAATTCGCGAACCGTCAATTCCACATCCTCAGGGCTATCGTCCACCAGCAAAACCTCAACTCTGTTCGGCATGCATCACTCCATTCTCTATTGGAAGCTGTGGTTCCTTGCTCGTTTTGTTCTCGGGCGATCCCAGCGTAAAGAAAAACGTCGCTCCGTGATCGAGCTCCGCTTCCGCCCAAATCCGCCCACCGTGTTTCCGTATGATGCGCTGCACGATCGCCAGCCCTACTCCGGTGCCTTCGAAATCGCGAGCCTTGTGCAGCCGCTGGAATACACCGAAAAGCTTCCCCGCATACTGCATCTCGAAGCCCACTCCATTGTCCCGCACGAAGATCACCCGCTCCCCGCCTTGCATCGTCTCTCCCACCTCAATCACCGCATGTTCTCGCTTCCCTGTGTACTTCACCGCATTCGACAGCAGGTTCACGAATACTTGTCTCATCAATCCCGGATCGCATTCCATGCTGAACAACTTCCCGATCCGCCACTCGATATCCCGCCCTGTAAACTCCGGCGCAAGATTGCTGATCACCTTGGGCACCAGCAAATCCAGCTGGATGTCCTGAAGAGAGAGCTCCTGCAGCCCGACTTTTGACAAACTCAGCAGATCATCTACCAGATGCCCCAGTTTTTCAGCCCCATCCGCAATTTTCTCCAGGTAGCGCCGCGCTTCCCCATCCAGCTTGGGACCGTAGTCCCGTAGGGCGACATGGGAATATCCCGCAATGTGCCGCAGCGGTGCACGCAGGTCATGGGCTACGGAATATGCGAAACTCTCGAGCTCAATATTTGTCTCCGACAACTCGCCCGTCCGGCGTTCCAGCCGTTCATTAACCTGCTTGAGTTCCTCCTTCGCCAGGTTGAGCCTGCCCGTTTCCCGATGAATCACCAAACCCGCCGCCAACAGAATCAGAATGCCCAAAGCGTTTCCACAAAAGATGGCGGCCTTCATCTTCCGCGTACTGGCCGCCGCCGTCTCCAATCGCCTGCTTAATAGCTGCGCTTCCGTCTGCCGCATCTCGCCGATCTGGGCCGCGATCTGTTGCATCGACCGTTCCCCGATATTCCCTTTGGCCACGGCTTCCACCCCAGCTAGCAGTCCGCTTCGCTTACGCACCTCGATTCCATCACTCAGCTCCGCCAGCCGGACCGCAATCAGCGGCTCCAGCCGTATAGCTTCCCGTCCCGCCCTGTTGTCTGAGGTCAGCACCGGCAGTTCTTTCATGTCTTGGCGCACTTGATCGACACCAGCTCCGTACAGTTCCAGGTATCGGTCCTGCCCCGTCAGCATGTACCCACGTTGGCCAGTCTCAGCCTGGGTGATGTCGATCCGTACTGCCTGCAGCTTCTCGACGACGAGGTGCGTGTGGGTAACCCATCCCCGGTCTTCCTCGTCCCGCACTGTCCCCCAGTACGAGAGCACTCCAATGCCCAGCAGAATCATCAGTGCAGACGCGGCAATCGCCTTGCTGAACGAGGTCATCGTGTGCCCGGGATGAGGGGCCTTACCCTTCATCGGCTGGAACCGGAAACTCTTTACTCTGGCATCGTCCAATTGGAGAAAACTCCGTCTTTCCAATCAAAGAAGGGCTGGTGTTCGGGGACGTCACTCGCTCCGGACTGTTCGGCTGTTTCTCGCGCAACAGGTCAAGATGAGGTTGCGCCTGCTTCGCTTGGCCCCCGGCAATCAGCAAATTCGCCAGGTCCACATGCGCCCTATAATTTTCCGGAGCCAGGTCCACCGTTCGCGAAAGCTCCGCGTACGCTTGGTTGTACTCCTTCAGCTTCAGGTAGATCTCGCCCAACTGGTAATGCGCCTCGGCAAAGCGCGGATCGATTTGCAGGGCGTTGGCATACTGAATAGCCGCTTCCCGCAGCTTGCCCCTATCGCGGTACCGGTTGCCCCTCTCCGGGATAAGCCTGCATGCCCACATGTCGCATTTTGCTTTTATTTAGGATTTTGTGTTCCGTTCCACTACACCGCTCAATGCGCCGCGATCTCCTACCCCACTGCCGCCGCCTTCTTACCACTCCACTTCCAATACAAATACCCCGGCACTCCCACCAGCACAATCCCCGCTCCCCATAACGCTTCCGTAGGCCGCGTGATAATCGTATTCAAAGTCCAGGCCACGCCCACCAGCACATAAATCGCCGGCAGCCACGGATATCCCGCACAACGATATGGCCGCGGAATCTCCGGACTCTTCCAACGCAGCAAAAACATTCCAATCACCGTCAACGTGTAAGAAAGCACCATGCCGAAAATCACATAGGTATAAAGCTGGTCATAACGCCCGCTGATGGTGAGCAGCGCCGCCCAAATCCCCTGCCCAATCAGGCTGAACGCCGGCGTGCGCCACTTCGGATGAATCACCGCCATGCGCTTGAAAAACACCCCATCCTGCGCCATCGCCAGATAAACCCGCGCCCCCGAAAGCGTGCAGGTCGCCGCCGCGCTAAAGCACGACACCGCAATCAACAGCGACAACCAAACCGCCACCCGAGGAGAAAACAGCGCCGCCGCCGCCGCATGCGCAATCGTCTCATGTTGCGCGATTTCGCTGAGCGGCAGCGCGTACAGATAAGTCATGTTCATGGCCATGTAAATCACTCCCACCACGACCACGCCCAGCACCATCGCCCGCGGGACATTCCTCCTCGGCTCCTTCACTTCGCCCGCCACCCACGTGATATACACCCATCCGTCGTAGGCAAAGAATACGGCGATCAGCGCGACGCCCATCGCAGAAATCAACTGCGTGGGATGAAGCCCCATCGTCAACCCAACCCCATGCGTCTGAAAATGCGACCAGTCTCCCTTCCCGATGGCGAATCCGAAAATCACAAACGCCGCCATCGCCGCAAACTTCGTCCACGTCGATAGATTCTGCAGCAGAGTCCCCCACCGCAATCCCACCACGTTCACATAAGTCAGCAGGGCAATAAGAAACAGCCCAAACACATGCGCGCGAGTAATGATGATGCCCGCGACCGAAAGCACCACATGCTCCTGCGAAACCACAGGGAACACCTGCCCCGCATAAGCGGCCGCAGCCACCGACAGCGCCGCGATCGTCCCACCATTGGCCACGGAGAACAACATCCACCCATAAAGAAACGCCACCAGATCACCGTAAGCCTCGCGCAAATAGACGTACTGTCCGCCCGACTCGGGAAACATCGATCCCAACTCCGCAAAAGCCGCGCAGCCGAACAGCGAAATCACCCCGCCAATCACCCACACCAGCAAAAAAAGCATGGGCTGCGGCAACGGCGCGGCAATATCTTTTGCGGTAAGAAAAATCGAGGAGCCAATAATTCCGCTGACCAGCAGCAGCACGGAGTCGAGCAGACTCAGTCCGCGAACTAAACTCGGTTTTGTCGGGACCAAAACGTTAACCGCGGGATTTTCGGCGGGAACAGCAGTTGACTCCATCAGCCCATCCCGAGTTCATCGGAAGACTCCAGCGCCGTCCCGCAGCGCCGGCAAATGACTGAAGAGCAGTCGCAGCAGGTGAGAGGATCAGTTACTTCTTCGGCACAATTCGGGCAGTATAGCGTTCCAGGCTCGGGCTCCGGTTCGGGATTTTCAGGACGCGTGACCATTGAGAGAAAAACTTTAGCATAGTGACGGCCTCCTTGCTCAATTGATTCCCGAAGGGCACGAAGGCTTTCTGCTCTTCCTTCGTGAACCTTCGTGCCCTTCGTGGTTAAAGATTTACCCGACGAAAATCCACAACTGCCGCCGCTCGACTACACTTATAAAAAGACCATACACCGACAAAGATAAGAGACTGCACCTTGCCCGAAAAACCCCTCACCCCCGACGACAAACTGCAGCAGGAATTCAACCGCTGGGCCGCTGCCGGTGAAGGTCCCAAGATGGAAGGCCACCATCTCGACATCACCTCGAAGACCATTCGCAAGATGGATCTCCGCCCCGGCGAGCGCGTTCTCGACCTCGGTTGCGGCTCTGGATGGGCGACCCGCCTGCTTGCCCGCCTGGTCGGCGAAGGCCCGAATGGTTTCGGCCAGGTCGTCGGCGTCGACGTCTCCGACGAGATGATTCGCGAGGCCCGCGCGGCCTCCAAAGATTTCGACAACGTGCTCTACGTTTGGGGATCGGCCCAGCAAATTCCCTGGGAAGAAAATTTCTTCGACAAAGTCCTGTCCGTTGAATCGTTCTACTATTACGCCGATCAAGACCGCGCCCTGATGGAATTATTTCGCGTGATGGCCCCGCGCGGCAGGCTGTTCATCCTGATCAATCTCTACAAAGACAATCAGTACTCTCTGCAATGGGTCGACAAACTAAAGGTCCCAGTGCACGTGCGCTCACAAGCCGAATACGTCGAGCTCCTTAAAAAACATGCCTTCGAGAACGTCGAAGCCTGCCGCATCCCCGACGACACCCCCACTCCCGATGACTACAAAACCAAATCCTTTCACAGCCTCGACGATCTGCGCGCCTTCAAGCGCGAGGGCGCATTGCTGCTGATGGCCTCAAAGCCAGACCTGCGCACGCCCGCTCCCGGTTACACGATTTACTGATCGTCTTGCCAAACTAAATCTCGCTCTCGTCCTCATCGCCATCGTGATCGCGATGGTTCAAGTCCTTCGCCGGGCTCAGCGCCCGCCCATCCGAAGCATGCCGGATCTCAATCCGGCCATTCACATTTTCCAGCCTGATCCGCGCCCCTCCGCTGCCTAACTCCCCGCGTAAATCGTGGCCGACAAAGCGGTGATTGTTTACATGCAGCCCGAAGTCATTTTCGATTCCCCCGGAAACCGAACTCGCCTCGATCTCCGCCTTCGAATCCGAAGGAATCGTCAACTCCAGCGAACCATTCACCGACTTCAATTCCACCGACGATTTCGGAAGCTCCTCGAAACGCGCATCCAGATGTCCATTGATCGTCGAAAGCTCCGCGCGCCCCGCCAGATTCCGCGCCTCCAGCTTGCCGTTGATGCATGACGCGCGCACCTCGCCCTTTACTCCCGTGATATCCAGCGACCCATTGATCAACTTGATCTCATCCAGTCGCGCCCCACGCGGCACCGTCAGCGTGTACTCCACGCTCGCAGGATTGTTGTTCCCGCCCCAACCTCCGTGCTCGGGATATTTCGTACGTATCGAAACATATGCTTTTCCCGCATCGATCTCGATGTGCGCCTCCTCCAGCTTCTCTTTTGAGTCAGCGTACTTCACCGCATCCACCTTCACCTGATTCTGCTCCCAAGTGGAGATGTGCACCGACCCATTAATGTTCTCCAATTCGACACGCCCATCCGGCGTAAGTTCATAAGTCTTGCGAAATTCTTCAGTGAACGCCCCGCGATGATCAGACCCATGGGCTCCCAGAGTAAGAACGAGCAATGCGCAAATCCATCCCAGGACAAAACCCGTATAGTTGGGAAACTGCCGTAAGCGATTCATATCGTTCCTCCATTTGAGCGGTTAGACGGCGCGATCGCCCATTCGTGAGTAAAACGAGAACCGAAAAAGTCCGCCCTAGGTGCAATGAACGAAACTCGACGTCCGGACTGACTAAGCAGGCCGACTTTCCGTCGAATCCTTCTTGCCCGCCTCCGTCAGCAAATAAACTCCCAGGATCGTCATCTCCGGCTCAAGCGGATGCCGGTACCGTTGCCCGGGAAACACCGCATAAAAAACCGCTGGATACAGCAAGATCAGCCAGAACAGCAGCCATGCGCCCGGTCTCCGCTGGCGCAACGCGCGTCCCAACCCCCAGAACATCAGCACAGAAGACGCCAGAAACAGCGAGTTCTTCACCTGCGCCAGCCACCAGATTTGCGAGAGCCGCGGCGGCCCCGCCCAGAAATAAACAAGCCGCTTCAAGCAAAGCCACGCAAAACGCCCGTAATCGGCCTTGATGTAATCCAGGGCCTGCCGTTTCCGCATGGCCACATAAGCCAACTCGCCCATCGTGGTGTACTGCCGCATGGCAAAAACATCCTGCGTCGGATGGATCACCTGCATCCATGTCCCGTCCGCCCCATTGCCATTCCCCAGCCGCAGCTCGGCCCCAAAGTTGTCGCGGATAAAAATAAATTTCCCGAACGTCGCATAATTGCGCGCCACCCAGGGCGTCACGCACGCAATAAAAATCACCGACGCCAACACCACGCCACCTAGCGACGGTTTACCGCGCCGTGCTCGGTGATACCATGCCCAGAATCCCGAAGCCGGCAAAAACGAAAGCAGCACCGTGCTGTCCAGCGCCGCAATGCCCCACAGCAAGCCAAACCATGCCCACGGTTTCAACCCGTCGCGCTCCTCTATCGTGAGCGTCAACCAGAAAATAACCGCCATCAGGAACGCCGAAAAGCTGGTCTCCCACACCCAGCGCGTGCACCAGTACATGACGTAGGGAAGCAGCGCCCAGGTCCACGCTGCGCCCACCGCAACCTTCTCCGAAAAAATTCGCCGCGCTATCCGAAAAATGGGAATGCAAGTCAGCGCCGAAAACACGCTATTGATGGTGAGCAGCACAAATGCCGACGCCCGCGAATAAATGCCGAAGACGTGAAACACGCCCGCCGTCAGATACGGATACAGCGGCGACTCCCACGCCGTCGGCCCAGTCTGCGGCCCAAAAGGATTACTGAACCCGTGTCCCGACGCGATCGCCGCGCCGATTCGTCCCGTCTCCCAGCCAAATCCAAAATTGTTGTCAGCGTTCTTGAACTTGTAGGTATGGCCAACCACAATCCATCCCACGCGCAGAAACAGCGCGATCGCCACCATCCAGAACTCAGATGCGCGAATGTGCCGCCACACGCTAAGAAGCTTACTGGGAATTCGTTCGCGAAAAAGAACCACGGCGGATTTCGAATCCATGAGCACTTCTATTTGTAGCCGACCCGCAACAATGCGGCAACCTGATCTGCTCATGTGGAGACAGCTCGGCCGTCAATTGGATCCAATGTGGGGACAGCCGCCCTCGGCTGTCCAGTCGAGCAAAGCTCGACAGCCTCACTATCCACGGGCAACAACTGTATAATCGTACCCACCGAGGTCCCCCTACATGGGCTGGCTGCAAAATAAATTCGAAAAGAATTTCATGATCAGCACGGTGGACTATGTATTCAACTGGGCGCGCAAATCCGCCGTGTGGCCGATGACGTTCGGCCTGGCTTGCTGCGCCATTGAAATGATCGCTTCCTCCACCGCTCGCTTCGACATTGCTCGCTTCGGCTCCGAGGTCTTCCGTCCCAGCCCGCGCCAGAGTGATCTGATGATCGTCGCCGGCACGGTAACTTTGAAAATGGCGCCAGTGGTGAAGCGCATATACGACCAAATGCCCGACCCCAAGTGGGTCATCTCCATGGGCGCGTGCTCCTCCGTCGGAGGCCCGTTCAATACTTATGCAGTCCTGCAAGGCGTGGACAAAATCGTGCCCACCGATGTCTACGTAACCGGCTGCCCGCCGCGCCCGGAAAATCTTTTCTACGCCCTGCTCAAGCTGCAAGACAAAATCGACACGATGACGCTGGCGAAAAAACCCACGGAAGTGCGCCTCGACCCAAACATGTTAGACAATTTCAAGCGCCAGGTAATGATCGCCCAAACCTTACAACCAAAGTGACTGCGTTCAGCGGGCGTGAGCGAAGCGGGAGTCCGCTGCGGTCATTCCTTCGACAAGCTCAGGGCAGGCTCTGAACGAAGCGAAGGATCTGCGGCTATCATCTGTGAGTCATCAGCACGACCCATGTGGGGACAGCCGCCCCTTCGACTTCGCTCAGGGCAGGCTCTCGGCTGTCCAGCCAAGCGAAGCGACGCCAACTATTCGCCAGCCATGCTCCTCCAGCGAAAAATTGATTTGCCTCGCCTCCTAGTTCGCAGTACCTTGCTGCTGAAGCGTATGCCGAGGTGAATCTTGCCCATCTCCGCCGTAGATACAATCACGTTTGCATTCCAGCACACCAAACGGC
>DATNMU010000232.1:0-2941 GCA_035602195.1 Candidatus Acidiferrum sp. | reverse complement strand
ATTTAATTGTTCTTCTCCTGATTTTCTTTGGCGGTTGCGGTGTCCGGATGGTAATGAAGCAATCACGATGCCGAAGTTCTTTTCAGGGAAAGTCGCTCGTAAAGCCAAGGGAATGAGGTCACCATGCAAATGATCTTGGTTTGCGATAAATGCTGCTGCCGTTACCGAGTGCTAATGGGCTGGCACCTGATTGAAGATTGACATTCAGACGAGCTGTGCCCTTTGTTTTGGTCGTGGATTCGCCTTTGTCGAATGAGTGCGCGGTTCAGAGGTAGGCATTCGCAAGCTTCTGCGATGAAGTCTGTTTCGACAGGCTATCTGGAACACGCGCTCTCAGTCGATTACATTAGCGTGAGAAACTACCGTGGAAGTTCGCCACCAAGGGTTCGAGTCAAGTCGTCGCGAGCCAACAAATACGCCAAGCTTGCGTCGAGCAATCCAGCCTTCGCTTTCATCGCTTGCGCGCGTGATGTGTCCCGCTGGGACGCCAAAGTAATCCCTTGTTTGAATTGATCCTCAGCAAGGCGGGCGCTCTCTTGCCGTGCGGCAAGATACTCTCTCTTGACTTCCACCATGGATCGAGTCGTTTCCAGCCGGTTGTAAATCGTTGTGATACGAACCTCGATCTCATCCTGAATGCGCTGGAGGTTTTCTTTGGCTTCTGATATTTCGTCACGACGTTCCCGAACGAGCGCCTTTCGTTTGCCGCCGTCGAATAGATCGTAGGTGAGGTGAATTCCGAACGTGCCAAAGTTCCGGTCGACGAAGGGCACACCGTTTTGGTAGCTGTATCGAGCGAAAGCACCCACGTCAGGTATGTATTCGGCCTTCGCAGCCGAGTGAGCCGCCTGCGCCTTAGAAAGTTCCTGCAACGATTGCTTCATCTCGGGATTGCTGCTCAGCGCGGTTTTGACTGACTCGTCTCGGGTTGGTAGGTCTAGCGCCACATTGACGTCAGGATCCAGAGCAAGCCTTGTATCGAGTGGTAGGCCGAGTAGATCGTTTAGTTCAACGCTGAGATCGGAGATTTGCGAATCATAAGTTAACAGTGTTTGCTTGGCCTCAAGCAGGTTCGCCCGGCTTTCCACTAGATCTACTTGAAGTAGGCTGCCGTTCTTGACTTGTTCGCTACTCTCGTTCAGATTCTCGTTGCCAGATGCAATCTGCAATTCGGTCGCCTGCCTTTGCATCTGAGTCGCCAGAACACGGTAATAGAGTTCGTGCACGCGGAACACCACGTCGCTGGATGTCTTTATTAAGGAGGCTTCCGATACCTTTACATCCGCCTCCGCGATCTTATTTGCCTGGTGGATCTTGATGAGTTGGGTCAGCGGCTGCGCGAGCATCGTGCCACTGGTTTCAAGCGTCTTTGTTCCTTGTGTAAGGAAGAGATTCGAAGGGGGAATGGATGCGCCCCCAGGGATGACGCCAAAGGCCCCGGCTGGCACCTCCACACGTTGAAGATCGGTTATATGCAGAAGGTCGGACTCGTTGGTGAGCGTTGGGTAGTAGTTGGACTGTGCGATCCGCCGCTTCTGTTGTTCGGCGGCCAAGGCGTACTGGCCAGTTTTAATTGCGTGGTTTTGCCTTAGCGCGAGGTCAGTCGCCTCCTGTAAAGTCAGTCTTTGCTCCTGTCCACCGGCCGCAGACACCAGCAGAAAGGAACCGAGCAACAGGACAGCGCATTTGCCGAGGGCGTGATAGTGCTCTTCCATAGTGTCTCTCCTGTGACTGGCCCTCACACACTTGCTGGTCGCCCGGGAACGATGTCCAAGTCGCCATACGTAATAGGCGTTCTGTGCATACACAAAACGACCAGCAGGCAAATTAGGACAGCCCACTCGCACAGAACGAAGCCATCAATGAGGGCCTGAGTGTGAGCTTGCTGGCTCACTTGCAGCGCTAGCAACCCGACTGCACGGCCGCTTGCGCCATCGGCGCCGCTGGAATCCGGGGCGAGGGAGGCAGTAAGCAACGAGAGTCTTTGCTGCACCAGCCAGCTTCCGGTGTCTACGTGTAGGCCGATCAAGTTCGAATGCAACTTTTCCCGAACGCTTAAGAAGTGCCCCATCAACGACACGCCGCATTCTCCGCCAAAAAGCCGGATGGTATGGACAAAAGCGGAAAAGGTCAGAATCCATTGCGGTTTGCTGATGGCACCTGTGTAGAACGCCTGCATGATCCAACTCGCTACCACGCTCGTGAACGCCATCGACTGTCCGAATGCCATCACGATCTGCGATGCGACGAAATCACCGCGGTCCCACGCGGAACTCAGGTGCGAATTCATAAAGCAAGCAATTGCTACCAGAAAAAAGCCAACAGCCAACGGCAGTCTGGAGTCGAATCGCCTGAGGAACAACGCGGTAAGCAGTGCAAGGGGCAATTGCGGAAGAGCTACCCAAAGAAGCGCCGCACCAATCTGCTCAGGACGCAGTCCGCGAATCCCTCCGAGATATTGCGGAATAAGGATGATGGTAGACAAAAGCACGAAGCGGAATATGAACAGAACAGCGGCCATCAGCAGCGTGTTTCGCTGCCGCAGAAAAGGCAGGTCGACTAATGGATTCGGGGTGCGCAGCCGACGGACAACCGTGACGGTCAGAAGAAAAGCTGCGACCGAAAGTATGGCAACGACAGTTCCTGAATTCAGCCAGTCCAGGCGCTCACCCTGGTCCAGGGCGCCGTAAAGGAACGCAAGGCCGAAGCTGCCATACAAGAAAGCAAGCCAACTCGGCCGAGGGCCCTTGCCGGACGGCGGCGGAGAGGGGGGAATGCCTTTGTGGACGAGCCACATCATTAGCGGCGTGAGCAGGGCGGTAGTCCAGAAATCCCAATGCCACGACAGGTGCTGCATATACCAGGCGTGAAGGGATGTAGCCGCGTTTGTCGAGAAATCAATTGCCGCGGCATACATTGCGATCGCAAAGATCGAATAGCG
>DATNMU010000231.1:0-42325 GCA_035602195.1 Candidatus Acidiferrum sp. | reverse complement strand
GAAGGTTGGACCGTCCCCATCGACTACGATCCGCTGCTGGCTAAGCTGATCGGCTATGGCACCGACCGCGATCAAGCCATCGCGCGCCTGACCCGAGCACTCAGCGAATATTTCGTAGGCGGCATCAAGACCAACATTTCACTGTTTCGCCGCATCCTGCGCGATGCCGACTTCCGTGCCGCCAAACTTGATACCGGATTCCTGGACCGCATGTTAAAGCGAACTGAGGACACACCGCTAGATTCGAGAAAGTCGGAAGTTGCCGTCATCGCTGCCGGCATTTTCGCCGCATTGGGTTCACCTTCGAGCGGCATGGCGAACGGCGTCTCCAGCGGCGATTCCCGCACGACGGAAGCGACGCCTTCGAAATGGAAGGCCACCAGCCGCCGAGAAGCCTTGCGTTGAGGAAGCGTAAGCCGCAAAAACTGGGCACTGGCCGCTGATCCAGGCTAGTTATTTTTTATGCTCTATGACGTAACTATCGACGGCAAGAATTACCGGCTGGATCTCAGCCGTGCAGACGGACGGTGGTCTTGTCGTCTCGACGGCCGCGCCGTCGAGGTTGAAGCCATTCTCGCCCGTCCAGATGTGCTTTCACTTCGCATCGGCAACTTGGCATATGAGGTGAAATCGGAACGGGTCGCTAACGATCTGCATCTCTGGGTGGGAAGCGCACGCTTCGCCGTCGAAGTTCGCGATCCGCGCTCTCTGCGCGGCCGTTCCCGCGCCGCGGATGACAAGGGGCCCAAAAAAATAATCGCCCCAATGCCGGGCAAGGTCGTGCGCCTCTTGCTTCGCGAAGGTGACTCAGTTGAAGCCGGCGCTGGCGTTGCAGTGGTTGAGGCGATGAAGATGCAGAACGAGATCAAATCACCGAAGAAGGGAACGGTACAGAAAATCCTGGTCAGTGAAGGCACTCCCGTGAATGCGGGCGACGTCCTGGCTATCGTAGAGTAAACGTACACATCAGCCGCGGCATAGGTCTCTATTTCATCAACCCGTTGCTATCCAGAATTTTCTTCGCGTAGTAATTTTCCACCTTGGCGGAGTCGCGCAGCACCTCGTAATAAGCAGCCTTCAGCAACTGCTCCCGCCGGTCGTGAAGTTGCGAGCGTATAGCTTGCTGCACGCGCGGATCGGATAAATCGCGCTGCCCCGCGGGCTCCTTCGAGACTAGTTTCACGATGCGAAACCCTACCGCCTGCTTCGTCGCGGGGTTCACTACGGTGATGATCGGGCTGTATTGCCCCGGCTTCAACTTGAGAACTAAATCCCTCGTTCCCGGGTCGGTGTTGCGTAGAGAAGATTCAGGAATCGTTCCCAGGTCTCCGCCGTTGCCCGAGGTTTCCGGATCCTCGGAATAGTTCATCGCCAGCGTGGCAAAATCGTCACCGCTGTCCAGCCGGTTGTTAATCATCTGGATTTTCTTACGGGCATCGGCCTCGTTTTGCGCCTTGTTGTTCTGGTTGTGCACCTGCGGATTGGGTGCGGGCGTAACGAATACCTGCGCCAGATGATACTGCGGTTCAATCAGATTGAACTCCGACTTGTGCGCAGTGAAGTAATCGTTGATGTCCTGGTCGGTGACATTGATCTTCGACGATACTTCCTTGTTCATCACCTTCTCGACTGTGATGGAGCGCCGGATGTCGCGCTTGAAATCTTCCAGGCTGATCTTTTTTTCCTGCAGCCGCTTGTCGAATTCTTCCTGTGAGTAAGGCGATTTGATCTCATTCAGCTTGCGGTCTACTTCTTCTTCCGTGGCCAGCAAGCCGAGTTTTTCGGCCCGTCGCATCACCATTTCGTCATCGATCAGCTGGCGCAGAATGTTCAGCCGCAGAATCGTCGCCTGTTCCCCAACCGGCGCCTGTTGCGCGCTAGCAACCTGGTTGTCGTAGTACTTGTCGATGTCCGAATGAAATATCTTACGGCCATCCACCGTGGCCACTACATCACCGCTCACCTGCGACTTGCAGCCAAGCAACGCCGCCAATAGAGCGGCCACGGACAGCATCGTCGCCAGACGGACAAAGCGCGCGTTCTTTTTCAAATGAGTTCTCCCCTAGGAAAGTCTGGGCACTCCCCAGCGCCCCAGACACCAGAAACTATTAACAGAATCGCCCAGAATCATTTGGCGGGGGGCGCCCCAGCCACTGCAGTATGTTCAGGCACTGGCAGATTGGCGCCCTTCAAAGCTTGATCCAGCGCGGCCCGCACCTCGCTGATAGGCACGGCTCCGTCGATTTTCTGTCCGTTGATGAACATCGTCGGCGTGGCTTCTACCCCCAGTCCTTCCGCCTCTTTGATCGACGCCTTAATTGCACTCTCATCCTGCGCCTTTATGCAGGACTGCAGCTTCACCAGGTCAAGATTGTGTTTCTGGCCCTGCAGAGTGGCCAGCCGGTCCAGCGCCTCCACTCTCGCTGCAGGCGTCTTTTCGTTGCTCACTTCGCGTTGGTTGGCGTGGATGTAGTCTGCAAAATCCCAATAGGCATCGCCGTTTTGCGTCGCCAGACAATTGGCGTCCACCGCAGCATGCGTGGCCCAGGGATGAATTTCCGTCAGGGGATAGTCTTTGTAAATGAAGGTCACCCGGTCGCCATACTCTTTGAAAATTTGCGGAAACAAAGTCTGGTGCATGCGTGAGCAGAACGGGCACTCGAAATCGTCGAAATTCACCACCACAACTTTGGACGCTTTCGCTCCGCGAGTAGGCCGCCCGCTGGTGTCGATCTTGCTCATCGTTTCCGCGAAAGGATCCTTGCTTAAGTCAAATTTGATCAGCCGCATCATCGAAGCGCGGTCTTTCGAAACCAGAAAAGTCAGGTCCTGCTTCTTCTCGCCGTTTTCAACCGTCACAACGACCGTGTCGTAATTCGGAAATTCCGAACTCGGCGACGGCGTCCCCACCAGCATGTGAATCTCAGGGGGGATCTTGTAATAGGCGCGAACCTGGCGTTCGATTTTGTTCGTTAATTCAGGAGACGTAGATTGGGCAACACACCCCAGACAAACTACCAGCAGCAGGAGAAAAGAACGTCGTATTAAAGTCACCAAAAACCGCCTTAAGATCACAAGTTCAAAGTTGATTATCTCACAGCGCCAGAGCGGGGAGCAGAAGCCTCCGCAGGGGAACTTCGCCGAAGAAAAAGCTATTTTACCTGCGCGAAGCGGCGCGCGCTCAACCTGTTTTTCGTATCAAGTCCATCGCCGGCAGTAACGCATTCATCGATCCCGAACGAAATCCTTCCAAATCGAGCGTCACAAATTTAAAGCCCAGCGCCTTGAAGATGCTGGTAAACTGCGCGGCCATTTCCGGATCGAGCGCCCGCACCAACTCTTCCCGTGCCACCTCGATGCGCACGATATCGCCATGGTGCCGCACCCGGAACTGGCAAAATCCAAGTTCTCGCAAAGCGTCTTCCCCTTTTTCTACTACCGCAAGCGCCTCTCTGGTGACCGGCCGGCCGTACTCGATGCGCGACGAAAGGCAGGCAGACGCAGGCTTGTTCCAAATCCGCAGCCCCGCTTGCCGCGCCAGCTCGCGAATGTCTTCTTTGCCGAGCCCCGCATCCAGCAACGGAGCCACAACCTGATGCGCGTTCGCAGCTTTTTGTCCAGGCCGGAAGTCACCCTGATCGTCCAAATTCACGCCGTATGCAATCGCGTCAAATCCCTTCGCTTCCCGAAACTTTTCCATCAGCGTGAACAATTCATCCTTGCAGAAGAAGCAGCGTTGCGCGTCATTGCGCACGTACTCAGGCCGGTCAAGCTCACCCGTAGGAATCACTTCCAGCGGAATCGATTGCTCTCGCGCAAAAGCGACCGCATCCGCAAGCTGGGTGCGCGCCAGACTGGGAGAATCGGCAATAATAGCCACCATTTTCTCTCCCAATGCCTGATAAGCAGCCCACGCGAGATAAGCAGAATCCACCCCGCCCGAGTAGGCGACCAGCACCCGTCCCAGCTTCCCGAGTCGCGCCAGCAGCGTTGCGCCTTTTTGCTCGACCTCGGTTCTCACTGTCTGCATATTCCTCATGTTAGCAGTCGGATGCGGGTGCGCGAGAGTTAGACACGGGTAAGTCAACTAAGATTTGTTACTAAGTAAATATGGTAAATACATAACAACATAGTATAATGTAAGTCTGGAATTCAGCAGACGCCCAGATACCCACGGCGGTGATCGGGAAAAGCTGGTGTTTCGAGCCTTGTAAGGAGCCTGAAAGGAGATATGACAACCGCATCGAAAATAGGAATTAAGGTAGCTGATGAGGTCTGGATCGCGACGGCGCTTCTCCATCGAGAGTGTCCGGACAAAGCGGATTTCACGATTGAAGAGATCATGACTGGCGCGACTAAAGTAGCTAAACCACAACCTCTTCGACCCGGAGTTTATGTTCATATCGTCCAACACTGCGTGGCGAACCGGCCTCCGAATCCCGGCCGTTATCGCATGCTCTTCGAGACTGCTCCAGGTCGCCGCCGCCTGTTTCGCAGTGGAGACAACTACGACACTGCCCGAGAAGGCGCGAAGATCACACCTGCTAGAGAAGACATTCCTTCTCGATATTCGTCTCTGCTGGACTGGTATAGCGACTGGAGCCAAGACAGCGCGGAAGACAGAATCAAGAATGATCCTCTCCTGGTACTGCGCGGTTCCGGCAAGAAACTCTGGGCCGACGAGCACGCCGACGAGTACGTACGCAGGATGCGAGAGGGCTGGGAATGAGCCGCATCTTCTGGGACACAAACCTCTTCATTTACCTGTGGGAGGATTACGGCGAGCTGTCGCAGGCCGTGGAAGATCTTCGTTTAAAAATGCTTCGCCGCGGAGATCAACTTTTGACCTCCACGCTTACCCTTGCGGAAATTTTGGTCAAGCCCACGGTGGCGGGAAATACCGCGCTCTGTAAAAAATACGAAGACGCAATCTCAAGCGCTGCATTGCTGATTCCGCTGGATACCAAGGTTGCTAAGATTTACGCCGCGATCCGGCGCGATCGCATTTTGAAAGCGCCTGACGTAATTCAGTTGGCTTGCGCGGGCAGCGCGGCCACCGACCTTTTCGTTACCAATGACACACGTTTGCAGGACAAGCACGTCCCCGGCATTCAATTCATCGTGCCCTTAAGTCGAGTACCGATATAGGCATTCCGTGTCCAGTGACCACTCGTCAGATGACTTTCATCCTCTCTACTGGCCACCGACCACTGACTACGGACCAGTGTTTTCTCAATACAGCCGTTCCTGCCGCCGCAAGCTCCCGAACCCGCCGATGTTCGCCAGGGTAAAGGTAAAGCGGTACAGATTCTCGTGGCGCACATTGGCCACATTGTAGCTGCGGTATTCCGCAGTCACGCCGCAGCAGTCCCAGTTGTAGGTAGTTTGCGCGGCCACGAATTGCAATATGTTGCTTTCCGAGTCAAAACCGAAACTGCCAGCGCCGCTGAAGCCGCGTTTCGTCGCCTGGCCATAGCCTATGGCTGCACGAAATTGATTGAAGCGCGCGGGCGTGGCCGGACCCGTGGACGATGTCACGGCCTGCGCGGGTATGTTGAGGATGGCATCGCCTCCGCCGATGCTCACCGGCCCAACGTGATAGTTGGCCAGCAATGTGCTGGCATTCACGTTGTAGCCCTGGAAGTCGTAGTCAAGGTCCCACTCCGCATCGGTGTGAGCGCTGGTTTCCACGCGCAATCGCGAGACCAGAGGCGAAAGGTGACGGGGTTCAGTCACGAAGGCAATCCCGGTCAGATCGGCCGTGGTCGTGAACATGTTGCGTTGACCGGAAATGACCGCACCTCCGAAAGTCGGATCAAGAAAATACTTCTGCGTCAGTTCCCAAGTCACGACCTCGTGCACCTGCGGCCCTGGTTCGCACGGTTGGTTCGCGGCAATCGGGCGCACCCACGGCACGTTTGATTCCGGCGCCGCGCCACCCACCCTCAGGCCCGACATCATCACGTCCAATGGATTGGCCGGGCAATCCTGCTTCCCGGAAGTCCGCTTGGCATACAATCGCGTCACAAACCCATACTCCACCTCGTTGGTGTCGGTGAGTATGTCGCGTTCGTCGAACTTTATCGTGTTCGCAAACTCATTGATACCGGTGACAAACCGGTAAACCATTCTCGGCTCAATGACGTGCTTCCACTTCCTCCCCAGAAATTCTTTATCGAATACGCGTTCCAGCGCCGGCGGTCTCAATTCCACTGCCGTCTCCAGTGACCTGTGATTGATGGGATCGCTCACCGCCAGTCCAGCGCCTGCAGGAGGTTCCCGTTCCGTGTAATAAGTGTCGTGCAACGTGAGTTCCGGACGCAGGGACCATCCCCAGTAATGCAGCGGCAGCGAGATGTCAGGGTTCAGCGCGAATCTTCCCAGCAATCCGCTCCGGAACGGAGGAGTGCAAACTGGAGGGACTGACGTCGAACACTCCTCTGGTTCGCTGCGCGACAAACCAGCCGCGGAAGCGTCAAACGACCAGAAGAACGGCGTATGTCCCAACTGCCGGTCGACGCTTGAAAAATCAGCGCTCGGGACGTGCTCAATCTTGATCACTTGCCCCGGAGTCGTGCTCAAGTAGTTTTGATAGTACTCAGTAAATCCGTTCACGTTAAAACCGTTCGTGGACTTTGAAAGAAACCCTTGTGATTTTACTTCCGAGTAAACGGCCTGGCTGAAAATCTCGTTGAAAGCCAGTCGGAACAGGAACGAGCTCAGGTAATCGATATTCGCCACCGCGCGAAACCCATCGACGTGGCCCGCCGCATTCAGGCGCGCATTTTCTCCGCCTTCTTTGAGAGGGGGCGTGCCGATGCCGCGGTCAATCACTCCGAAATAGCTCAAGTCCACATACGAAGTTTCGCTCGGCATCGCCCGAAATTCTCCCCTCTGCGACCAGCCACGCAGAGAAAAATATTCCGCCCCCAGAGTCATATCCATCATGCGGCTGATCGCCCAGTAATACGCTTCGCCAATCACATTGCCCTTGGTCGAAGAACGGGCGACGGAGGGAATCAGAAATCCGGATTGGCGTGCCTCTTTCTCGACTGGATGTGTGGCGAAGGGGAAGTAGAGAACTGGTAAACCATGCAGCAGGAATTTGCTGTGGTAGATCTTGGCATTTCCACCCACGTCCACAATCACTTTGCGCGCCTCGAATTGCCACTTGGGATGAGGCGGTTCGCAGGTAGTGATGGTGCCGTCATACACCAGGTAGTGATCGGGGCTTGGTTTCTCCACAACTTTGCCGGTGAAAGCAAACGGAGCGGTGGAGGTTAAGATCACCCTGTTGCCGTGAAAACGCAGCCCGGTCGTTCCCGCCACATCGTAAAAACGCCCCGTCTCAAGTTCCAGGTTGTAGGTTCCGTGCGACGCTCGAATATGGTCGTCGTTGGGGCCTCCGTCCAGCGCAAAGTGTCCCTGCGCAGTCGCTTCCTTGGTCTCGGAGTTGTAGGTAGCCTCGTCCGCCCGCAAAACATAACTTCCATAATGGATTTCAACCGCCCCGTGCAACTTATAGATTCCTCCTTCCTCTTCCTGCTCGATCGCACAGATAGTGTTGACCTCGCCTTTCTCTTTTTGCTCCGCTGCCGCCTGTTCGCAAGGGGTTGCAGGGGTCGTTGGCTTTTGCGGAGGCGCGGCCGCCTTTGCCGACTCGTTATTCACAGGCGGCAACTGGCTGGTTACTAAGGGAGGAACCAGAAGCAGGTGACAAAGCACCGCAGCCGTGATAAGGAATCTGTTGCGAAGAGTCATCGGAACGCGATCATCGAAACCAGATCGTTGAAAGTTGAAAACAAGATCGTCGAAACAAAGATTGTCGAAACAAAGATCGTCGAGCGCATGGAAGAAGCGCTCGACACCTCGAAAGGCAGCAGCCGTCGTGAACTTAGCACGCTTGCGCCTTGCGAGGCAAAGCCGCCAGAAATCTTGGATTCCTGCGGCCTGCTCGTGGTTATCCGTTGACCCAAGAGTTCGACGTTTTCATAATAAAGTTCGACGTTTTCATAAGATGTGACTCATGCCTTGTCCGCTTTGTGGTGACATTTGCCGCTGCAGGTCTGAAGAAGATTCCTCCGCCTCAACTCGCTGGTTGGCCGATGATGCTCCCCTATTCGCAGCAGCCGTCTCAGAACCGTTACCAGCCTCAGTGGTCGAAGAGGGCCCTCCGCCTGCTGCGAGCCCTGACAATCCCGCCGACTCTTTGGCAGAAGACTCTCCCGCTTGGCGGCAAGAGCTGGCTGCAAAGCTGAATCGTTATCAAGCCAAACACAAGCCGCGCCCGCCCCGCTATCCCTCGCTGCGCCTGCGTTTCGAGGAACCAGACGCCAGGAGCGCTGCGAACGCCAATTCCGACCAATCCTCGTCGTTTTCCCAGAGTGCTTCTTCGCGCCACGCGCTGGCCTTGGATAACTTCGCGGAAAGCGCGGCCTCGGTCGGCGAATCCGAAATCCCAGGGCGTTTGCCCCTGGTTAACACACAGGATCCGCGCGCCACCTTCAGTCGAGCCGACGACTTTTCGCAGCAGCACACTGCTCTAAGTCCCGCCACGGCGAAGATCCTCGAATTCCCCCGCTTCTGGACGCCCCCACCGGAGGCGCTCGACGCACTGGCTGAACCCGTGATCGACCGTCCCCGGATTCTGGAAGCCCCGGAAGTTGTTCCGCCCCCGCCATCGCTGGGCGGAATCACCATCGAGCCCATCCTTCAACCGGAACTGGAAAAACGTCCGGGCATCGATATTCCGCTGCAGAGTGCCCCTCTTGCGCGCCGCATCTTTTCCGCTGCCATTGACGCCGTAATCATTGCATCAGCCTGCGCCATCTTCGGTTTCATCTTTTGGAAGATGACGGCCATTGAGCCTCCGCTATTTCAGACGATCGGCCTTTGTGCGGCCCTGCTGGTTTTATTCTGGTTTGCCTATCAATATCTGCTGCTGGTTTATTCTGGCTCAACCCCAGGATTGCGGTTGGTAAAACTGCGATTAGCTCGCTTCGATGGAACCCCAGCGCCCCGCCGCCTTCGCCGCTGGCGAGTTCTCGCTTCATTCCTCTCGGCAGTTTCTCTCGGCATGGGATATGGCTGGGTCTTCCTTGACGAAGATTCCCTCTGCTGGCATGACCGCATCACTCACACCTACCTCGCTCCCGCGGATCGCGGTAGGTCCTGAAGTGGAGTTTTTACGCCGTCCGTGCGTCCCGCTCTGCCCTGCCCTATGCTATCTTCAAAGGGTTTACTAGTAGCGAGCCCGCATTCCTCTAGATAATGGCCACCTCGGTTGAAGGTTCCAAACCGGCAATAAAAGTCTTCGTCGCCACCACGGTGATGTTGACCTTCATCTCCTTCTGGCGGGCTTCCGCCATCGTCCTCTCCGACCTCGCGTCTTCCGCGTACTACGCCGGTGGCGATGCCGAAAAGGTCATCGGCAAGAGCGCTCCCTGGTTCATCCTCGGGGTGATGCTGTTCAGCTATGCCGTGCGCGCTCTCTACATCGAATCAAGCAGCATGTTCGTGCGCGGCGGGGTTTACCGCGTGGTCAAAGAGGCCATGGGCGGTACGCTCGCCAAGTTTTCCGTCTCCGCCTTGCTTTTCGACTATGTGCTGACCGGCCCTATCAGCGCGGTTTCCGCCGGACAATATCTTGCAGGCTTCATCAAAGACATGGGCGTCTACCTGCACCGCCCGCTTTATTTTTCCGACGACCACTTTGCCGCAGGTTTGGCCGTTATCGTCGTGGCTTATTTTTGGTGGAAAAATACCCAGGGCATGCATGAGTCCAGCCAGAAAGCCCTGCAGATCATGGCCATCACCACGGTCATGGTGGTCATTCTGCTGATCTGGTGCACCATCACTGTCCTGCGCGCTCCCATTCAGTTGCCGCCCAATCCGCTGCACCCTGGCGTGATCCCAATAAACAAAGAATCTTTGGGCTGGCTCTACGGCACCTGGTTCAGCCATATCACCTGGATCATTCTTTTCGTTGGCTTCGGCCACTCCGTTCTCGCGATGAGCGGCGAAGAAACCCTGGCGCAGGTCAACCGCGAGATCGAACATCCCAAGCTGAAGAATCTGGAAAAGACCGGCCTGGTCATTTTTATTTACAGCCTGCTCTTTACTTCGCTGGTCTCGTTCTTTGCGGTGATGATCATCCCCGACAAGGTTCGCCCAGACTACTTCGCCAACCTCATTGGCGGCATCGCCATGTATTTGGCGGGGCCAGAAAGTTTGAAGCTGCTTTTTCACGCTTTCGTAGTGCTTGTCGGCGTGCTTATCCTGGCGGGCGCGCAAAACACTTCCATCGTGGGCGCTAACGGCGTTCTCAACCGCGTGGCGGAAGACGGAGTACTCACCAGTTGGTTCCAGAAACCTCATGACCGTTTCGGCACCAGCTATCGCATCATCAATCTGATCGTAGGCATGCAGTTGCTCGTTATCGTGCTCAGCCTGGGCAATGTCTACGTTCTGGCGGCGCTCTACGCATTCGGCGTGATCTGGAGCTTCGCCATGAAGTCCATCGCCGTGCTGGTGCTGCGTTTCACCGAACCCGGCAACCGAGCCTGGAAAGTGCCCGGCAACCTTCATATCGGCAAGACTGAAATCCCCGTTGGCCTCATCCTTATCTCCGCCGTGCTTCTTGTCACCGCCGTGGTGAACCTTTTCACGAAATACGAGGCCACCATTGCCGGAGTAATTTTCAGCGCCGTCTTTTTCACCATCTTCAGCATTTCGGAACGCCACGTCACTAAAGAGCGTCACGGCAAGCCCGAGCAGCTCGATCAATTCCGCGTCTATGGCAATCAGGAATTAGGCAGCGGCGCCATGGGCGTGCGTCCAGGAAACGTTCTGGTCGCGGTGCGCGACCCTCGCAATCTGTATTACCTGCGGCACATTCTGGGCCACACTGACACGACCCGTCAGGATGTCGTCGTTATGAGCGCGCGCCTTTACCATCGCGAGCACAGTTTCAGCGGCAGCGCGGTCATGGAAGCTAGCCAGGTCTTTGATCACTACGAGCAGGAACTTTTCACTGCCGCCGTGGCTGTAGCCGAAAAAGAAGGTAAGCCGATTTCTTTGCTGGTCGTCCCCGCGACCGATGTCTTTGAAGCAATTATGGTTACCGCGCAGCGGTTGGATTCCGTGCGCGTGATTTGCGGCCTCTCCAACAAACTTACTTCCGACGAGCAAGCTAAGCTCACCGGCGATGCCTGGGAGCGCATGCCTGAGCCCCGGCCTCGCATCACGCTAGAGGTCTGTGCGCCAGACGGCAGCGTCCGCGAGTATGCCATCGGCCCGCACAACCCGCGCCTGCGACCGCAGGATGTCGAACTCATGCACAAACTTTGGCTCAACATCACCACCGACCCCAGGTTCGCCGGGACCCACCATTACCACATAGTTGCCCTCGCCCTCGAAGAACTGCAGCGCGAGCTGGGTACCGATCAAAGAGCCGAGCTACTGCAAAAATTGCAGGAAGAAATGAATCGGCGTGAGGGCGGTTCGAGTTCTCCTGGCTCCAACTAAGCTCACAACCCGTCTCATGAGGCCACAAGCCGCCGCCCGCTAGGTTTTTAGGAGATGCTGCAGAGACTTACTCAAATCGCGATGCCGAAACGGATACCCGCTCGAGATCAGCTTATTCGGTTCCACCTTCGCACTGCTGAGCAACAGTTCTTCGCCCATTTCCCCAAACACGGCCTTTACTGCGAAGGCCGGCATTGGCAGAATCGCCGGGCGCGACAATACGTCCGCCAGAGTTTTCACAAACTCCTCGTTCCTCACTGGCTTGGGAGCAACCATGTTCACCGGACCTTGCAGCAAATCATTTTTCACGATGTGATGAATCCCGCCCACCATATCCTGCACATTAATCCAACTCATCCACTGCCGCCCGTCTCCCACCCGGCCGCCTAAGCCCATCTTGAATGGAAGCAGCATGGCTCCCAGCGCGCCCCCATTGGGGCTCAATACAATCCCCGTTCGCAGGTGTGCCGTGCGGATATCGGCTTGCACAGCTGGCATGGTCGCTTCTTCCCACTCCTGACAGACCTTTGCCAGAAATCCCCTACCCGCAGCGCTTTCCTCCGTTAGGGACTCCTCGCCGCGGTTGCCGTAATAGCCGATCGCCGACCCGCAAACAAAAACCTTCGGCTTCTCTTCCGTCCGACCCAGCGCCGACGCCAGATTCGCTGTGCCTAAGACGCGGCTCTCTCGAATCTTCGCTTTCTTGGACGCTGTCCATCGTCCGAAAATGCTTTCGCCCGCCAGATGAATCACCGCGTCAAACCCGGACACCGCCTCGGGCGCCAGCCGCTTCGCCGGATCCCATCCGATCTCCCCGTCTCCGTTTGCCGTTCCCCGCACTAGCCGCACCACCGACCACCCGCTTGAGCGAAGGGAGGGAACAAGTGCCGCCCCAATCGGCCCCGAAACTCCGCTGACTAAGATTCTGGAATTCATCACGAATCGGATGTCACTCTACCAGTTCATCGAGTGGCACGCCAATCTGCGGACGGGTTTTTGAAATCGTTGAAATGCTCGAAACCTATGTCCCGGCCGTTTCTAACAGTGGATCGGCAGGCGCCGCTGCATGGTCAGCCAGTTCCAGTTGAAGGTTGCCGGCATTGGTGGCGTAAGCCAATCCAGTGTCCATTTCGATAGTGCCCGCGCGTATGAGTTTCTCGATCTCGCCGTCGAAATGCTGCATCCCATCCTGGCTGCCAACGCGCATCGCGTCCAGCAAAGTCTTTCCATCCCCTTCGCCCTTTTCCACATAGTCGCGAGTGCGCAGAGTCGACTTCAGTATCTCCATCGCTGCCACCCGGCCCCCACCATCCTTGCGGGGAATAAGCCTTTGAGAAATGATGTACCGAAAACTCTTCGCCAGACGATTGCGAATGGTGTGCTGTTCTGCCATGGGAAACACTCCCACGATTCTCTCGACCGTCTTGGAGGCGTCGATCGTGTGAAGTGTGGAAAGTACCAGGTGACCCGTTTCTGCCGCTTCCATTGCAATCTCGATCGTTTCCCGGTCTCGCATCTCACCCACAAGAATCACTTTCGGAGCCTGCCGTAGGGCCGCCCTTAAAGCTAGAGCAAAGCTGGGCGTATCGCTGTGTAATTCACGCTGGTGAACAATGCAGTTCTTGTGCGGATGCAGGAATTCGATAGGATCCTCGATCGTGAGCACGTGATAGGACTGTTCTTTATTAATTTTGTCGATGACGGCCGCCAGCGTAGACGACTTGCCGGAACCGGTTGGGCCGGTCACCAGCACGATTCCATTGCGCAGCTCCACAATCTTCCCCAATTCGGCAGGAAGATTCAGCGATTCAAAGTCCGGAACCTTGCCCGGAATCACTCGCATCACCACCGCACAAGTACCGCGCTGCATAAAAATATTCACCCGGAATCGATGAGCCCCCGGCAGGCTGTAGGAAACGTCGCACGAGCCCAGTTCCTTCAAATTACCAATCGCATGTTGGTTGTCGCCGATAAGTTCGGAAGCGATTCGCCTGGTGTCTTCAGGGGTAAGGGCACGTGCCGCTCCCGCGGGAGAAAGCTTGCCGTTGATTTCAACCAGAGGAGGTTTGCCGGGCGAAAAAAACAGGTCGCTGATTTTCGACGACGTTCTTAACATTACCGTCAGCAATTCCGGCGTAGACATCGGCGCGGTGCCCGGGGCCGTGGCGGTCCCGGTGGCGTTGGCAGTCTGTCGGAGACTAGCGGTAATACTTGGTGTGCTGGCAGGGGTAGACATGACCAATGCTACCCTTTGGTCGACTGATCGTGCCGCTTACTGAAGTACCGGAAACTTACCGCCCTCGCTAAACCGTTTCGGCTTCACGGGTTGCTGTTGGCCTGGGATTTCGGCGTGAAGTAGCGAACCGTAACATCTTTACCTATATAAGTGACCCGGCTCGCTCCAACCGCCCTTCGCTGCGGGGTCTTATGCGCGAAATGCCGCACCGTGACATCGTCCCCAAGGTAATCAATTTCCTCCCTACCTAACCGCACGCGCCGGACACTATTGCTCGTAAGCCTTGCTTCTTTCAGCACAATTGTCGCGGGCTGACCAGAGGAGTCCGCCGTTCCATCCCCGGGCGACTCCGTCGTACGTTCAAACTGTCCCACGGCGCTAGCGGATTTCGAAGAGCCTGACGAACCCGACGCCGAAGATGGCCGGTGGCCACCGAATGCGAACAGGGAAATTATCGCGACCACTCCGGCAACGGAGGCTAGGATTACATTCCAGTGGCGCACGTGTGAACGAAATTCCCTGGCTCGTTGCATCATCGCTCTCGCCGCCACGCCCGACTGCTTGAGCGCAGGCAACTCCCGGATCGCCGCCAGCGCCAATCCGCACCGCTCGTAGATCGAGCGCCTTTGCGGATAGAGCACTTCCCAATCGTCGGAATGCTCTTCCCGTCTAGCCGGCGCCAGCTGCTCAACCCTCGGGAGCATTTCTCGCGCTGGAGGTTTTCGCTGTTCGGTCTGGACGGCCCGAAGCAGCGCCGTCTCAATCAATCCAGCCATCAGCCGGTAGGTGCTTATCTCAGTATCCTGAAACGCGTGCGCCTCCTCAAATAAGATCTCTAGCACTCCCGCTAACGCGCCCTCGCCATAGATGGGCAAGATCAACAAGGATTCCACTCCGAATTGCTTGCAAATCGCCGCCTCAATCCGCGTGTCCGTCTGGGCATTTTCGACGCGGAGAATCTCCCGTCTTGCCTTCGAATGGGCTGAGACCGTCAGTGACGCTCCCACTCGATTGCCCTTGTAGGCAGCGGAACACCCGCTTCCCGCCCGGTAAAGGAGCCGATCTCCTTCTAATAACCCGATGGCGACTCCCGCAGCCCCGGCCACATCTCGCGCAGAATCAACCACCAGACTCATGGTCCCGTCCACACCGAGATCCTCCTTCGTGATTAACCGTTGTACTTCCACAAGGGCGGAAAGGAATTGACTATCGATATGACTTTCCTGCACAGCGAATGCACTAGCGAGCAGCCGCTGGAAAGATTCGCGATTGAGACTGGATTCACTACTCATACCGTATTCCCCTGCTATGCAACGCGGGCCAGCGGCCAACCTACTTTCCTAGTCGGCAACTGCACCTTCCCGCCACCCTGGGATGCTCATTTTCAGCGTCCGGAAAAAGGTTCGAGTTTTGGATTCCGAAAACCGGGAAGAGGTTCGCTGCTGTTTTTGAGGTTTTTGGGGATTTCCACAATTCTGACGGCCAAGGCGTCTCGACGGCGATACGCCCGTCCCGTCCGCCTTCCGCACCCATACCGTCAATCGGCGTGCACGCTATAATCCTACATGGCGAGCTTGCGCCAACAGATCGCGACCACCGCCCTCACGCTCACCAAGTTCCGCGAGCTGATGAAGCGGATTCAGGAGAACCGTCCTCAGGACGATCTGTCCATTGTAAAAAAAGCCTACGACTACTCCCTGAAACATCACGAAGGCCAGAGCCGTGCCTCGGGTGAGCCTTACCTCGTGCATCCGCTCGAAGTAGCTCTTGTGCTGGCCGAAATGAAGATGGACCCGGTCGCCATCGCCGCCGGCCTGCTGCACGACTCGGTCGAAGATACCTCCGTCACCATCGTCGACATCCGCAAAGAATTCGGCGAGCAGGTCGCGCACATCGTCGAAGGCGTCACCAAAATCAGCAAAATCGATTTCGCCACCCGCGAAGAAGCTCAAGCCGAAAACCTGCGCAAGATGATGCTCGCCATGGTCGACGACATCCGCGTCGTCCTCATCAAGCTCGCCGACCGCCTGCACAACATGCGCACCCTCGAGCACCTCCAGCCCGACCGCCAGCGCAAAATTGCTGAGGAGACCCTCGAAATCTACGCTCCCATCGCCCACCGCCTCGGCATGGGAAAAATTCGCGGCGAACTCGAAGATCTGGGCTTCCGCTTTCTCGATCCCGAAGGCTACGAGCAGGTTGAAAAGGCGGTCAACGCGCGCCGCAAGCAAGGCGAAGCTTTTCTGGGCAAAATGCAGGGGATCATCACCGACAAGCTGAAAGAAGCCGGCATCCAGGCCAAAGTCGATAGTCGCATCAAACGCCTCTACAGCATTCACAAGAAGTTGCAGCGGCAGCGCATCTCCGTCGATCAGGTCTATGACCTGTTTGCCATGCGCATCATCACGCGCTCATTACAAGATTGTTACGCCGTACTCGGCATCATTCACAACATCTGGCGCCCAGTCCCAGGGCGCATCAAAGATTTCATTGCCATGCCGCGGCCCAACTTTTACCAATCGCTGCACACTTCCGTGATCACGGAAGACGGCACGCCGTTCGAAATCCAGATTCGCACCGAAGAGATGCACAAGATGGCGGAAGAGGGAATCGCCGCCCACTGGAAATACAAAGATGGCCCAGTTTCGGCGCAGGATGAACAGCGGCTAGCCTGGCTGCGGCAGGTGGTCGAGTGGCAGCGCGACGTCAGCGACCCCAACGAATTTCTCACCGCGCTGAAAGTCGATCTCTATCCCGAAGAGGTCTACACATTTACGCCGAAAGGCAAGGTGGTCGTCCTTCCGCGCGACGCCACTCCCATCGATTTCGCCTACACCATCCACACCGAAGTCGGCCATACCTGCGTCGGCGCCAAAGTCAACGGCCGCATGGTGCCGCTGCGCCACAAACTGCATTCCGGCGACATCGTTGAAATCGTCACTCAAGCGGGACACAAGCCCAGCCGCGACTGGCTCGGTCTGGTCAAGTCCTCCCGCTCCCGCAATAAAATCAAGCACTGGCTGAATGTCCATCAGCGCGAGCGTTCGATTGAAATCGGCCGTAAGCTGATCGAAAAAGAAGCTCGCAAATATCGCATCGCGCTCAAAGAAATTAAGGATGACGACCTGCTGAAAGTTGCCGGAGGCTATGGCCTCGGCAAGGTCGACGACCTCATGTCCGGCATCGGCTACGGAAAATATTCGGCTCGCCAGGTTCTCGCCCGCCTCTTACCGGCAGGTGCCACTCCTTCGATGGCCGGGGACATCGAGGCCGAGGGACTCTCCAACAAACCCGGCGCCATCGCCAGCGTCGTGCGCCGCGTCTTTGGCGATCACAACGCCATCATGGTCAAGGGCCAGGGAGACATGCTTGTCTACCGCGCTCGCTGCTGCAACCCCATTCGCGGTGAGAGCATTACCGGCTACATCACTCGCGGCAAGGGAGTCGCGGTGCACGCGGTGAATTGCCCCAACGTGACCAACCTGTTGTTTGAACCGGAACGCCGTATTGATGTCGAGTGGGCCCGTGACGAAAGCACTCCTACAGCCTATCCGGTCAAACTGACCGTCTACTGCGACGACCGTTTCGGAATGCTGAAAAATATCACCAGTGTCATCGGCGACGCCCAAAGCAACATCCGCAACATCGGAGCCCACACCGCAAACAGCCAGGCCAGCGTCGAAATCGTCCTCGACATCTCCGACCTCAAACATCTCGAACAAATCATGGCCGGCCTGCGAAAAATCCCCGGGGTGCACGAAGTGCAAAGACTGCAGAAAATTTAGTCACCGCTTCGCAACCGCTTCTCCGCGCAGATATTCCTCCAACCGTTCAGCCAGCCACGAAACCAGTTGTTCCTTTACCGGTCCAGGAATCTTAATGAACTCCATTCCCGCGGCGCCCGCGGGATTATGCCAGCACACCTCTGCGGTTATTCTCGCTGCAGCCTGTGTGTGGGGAAGGGTGAGGCGCAAACCAACTCTATCTCCGACCTGTAGCCCATGTGAGTTGGTCACTGCGATGCCGACCTCGCTTATGTTGGCGGAAGTCACCATATACTCGGGCTGTGATCCAATGGAGACATAAACCGGGATCTGCACCTGACATCGAAAGGAGCGCCTTCTTTCATGCACCATGAGCGGATAGGAAACCCTCAACGTACGCATCAGTACTGTCGGCGACAGAGGTTTGACCAGTACAAAGCTCGCACCTGCCCGGAACGCGCTCGGCATTTCGCCGTTGCTATTCAAGATGGCCAACACCACTGCCGCTTTGTGAGATGTCATTTGCCGTGACTTTTTCAGCAGTTCCAGCGCTTCTTCTCGGTCCTTGAAATCCACCACCAACGCTTCGAACTTGGAATGGCAGAGTTTGCCGGTAGCCGAGGCGAGATCGGAGCATACCTCGACGTTCATCGCCATTTTCCCCATCGACTCGCAAACCGTATCAATGGTCTGAATATCGCCGCTCACCAGAAGGACCCGAACCCCTACGGCCGGCGCCTCTTCTTTGCCAGATCCCATGCCGGTGGCATTGACTACAGAATCGGTCATATCACCAGGGCCTCTGGAATTTCCATTTCCCCGTGTTCAAAAGCGTCCACAAATGCATCTACTACCGCCGGATCGAAGTTTGTTCCCGCACTCGATACGACGATTTGCCGCGCCTCGAATGGGGTAACTGCCCGGCGATATGGCCGGTCGCTGGTCAAAGTGTCATATGCATCCGCTACCGCCAGTATTCTGGCTCCAATCGGAATCTCGTTCCCTTTGGAAGGACTGTACCCTGAACCATCGTACTTGTCGTGATGGGCAAGAATGATCGGAAGCACTCTGCGCAACGAACCGCCCACCGGCTCGAGCATGGCGACTCCCTTTTGCACGTGCTTTCGCATCTCCACCATTTCTTCGGGAGTCAAGCTGGCCGCTTTATGCAGCAATTCGCGGCTGGTTTCAAGCTTGCCCACATCATGCAGCAACGCGGCTGCCCGAATGTCGTCGATATGTTCCTGATCAAATCCCATTCGCTTGGCCAGTGCTGAGGCATATAACGCCACCCGGTAAGAGTGGTTGTGTGTGTATTTATCGTTCGAGATGAACTGCTGCAGAATCGTCAAGAGGCCAAAGTAAGTTTGGCGGAGTTCCGCAAGATGCAGCTCTTTTCGGTCATACAATGTTCCCATTGCGAATGCGGTAATCAGAAGCAGGCAGCCCCACGTGACAAGTTCGGACCATTCCTCGAAACTCAATACAAATGGGGCTGAACCCGAAAAGAGACCGGCATTTTTCCATATAAGGATGAGCACCATGAAGATGCTGGCGCTGGCGGTTAGGACCGCGTGTCTTCTGCCATACACATACGCGGAGAAGATCGTGGGCAGTGTGTATAAGCCCAGAATCATCCGGTGAGACGCCACCAGCCAATTGAACAGGGCCGCGATGATAAAAAGAGACAGCACCAGCCATAATTCCTGATTGATCCGGGACAAGGCGACTTTGAACTTGGATCCGACATCGGTAGAGCTGCCGGCAGTGCTGGATGACCTTCCCAGAACGCGCTCGTTGATTAATGTTGATTTCATCTTCCCTCCCGTGAACGAGTGTCCCCAATGTCTTTATCGGCGGTTCTTGTAGCGGCTTTAACACTGGTTTGACTTCATCCGCCCGCATCTGCGTTAATCAGACAGACATCCCCATGCGCGAGATTATTTCCACCAAAGATGCTCCCCAAGCCATCGGTCCTTACTCACAAGCCATCAAAGCCAATGGATTCGTTTTCACCTCCGGCCAGGTCGCCATCGATCCCGCAACCCAGCAAGTTGTCAGCGGAGATATCGGCGCGCAGACCGAGCGTGTGCTGCGCAATCTGTCGGAAGTCCTGGAAGCCGCCGGCAGTGGTCTCGGCAAAGTTGTGCGTTGCACCGTCTTCCTCAAGAACATGAACGACTTCGCCGCCATGAATCAGGTCTACGGCAAATATTTCAGCTCAGCCCCGCCAGCTCGTTCCACCGTCGAAGTCGCGCGCCTGCCCAAAGACGTTCTTGTGGAAATCGACGTGATCGCCCTGGAGTAAGGGAGAGTTACCCCGTGCACCTCTGTGACCTCTGTGTTTAAGAATTTCTAGTTGTTAAAAAAGAAGGCAAGGAATGACAAAATACATCGCAGGAATTGCAATCATCCTCGTGTTGACCGCAATCTTTGTCCTGGCGCAAAGCCCAACGAAAAAGCCGGCCGCTCCCAACACCAACGCCCCCACCAAAGTCGTAGGCGATGGAGTGAGAACCCCCTCCGGTCTGGTCTATTGGGATATCCGCGTTGGCACAGGGCAGGCGGCCAAGGAAGGCAGCCACGTGCGCGTGCACTACACCGGCTGGCTCACCAATGGCAAGAAATTCGACAGCTCAGTCGATGCGGGCACGCCCTTCGATTTCACCATCGGCAACGGAGAGGTCATCAAAGGCTGGGACGAGGGAGTTGCGGGCATGAGAGTGGGCGGCAAACGCCAGCTCCGCATTCCCCCCGCCTTAGGCTACGGAGCCGAAGGCACTCCGGGCGGTCCTATCCCACCCAATGCGAATCTGATCTTCGACGTGCAGCTTCTGCAAGTGCAGTAAGCATAGAAAGAAGGGCACGAAGTACTCTAGTGAACTTTAGTGTCCTTCGGGGTAAATGATTTTGCTTTTAAGCCTTAACCACTTTGCCGCTGCGGAGGCAGGAAGTACACACGCGTATGCGCTTGGTGGCAGCGCCCACGCGGGCATGCACCGGACGCAAGTTCACATTCCAGCGCCGCTTGGTGACGTTATGCGCGTGGCTGATTCGGTTTCCAAATTGCGGCTTCTTGCCGCAGATTTCACACTGTTGTGCCATGACTGCTCTAGATCCTTTCAAGTCCTTAGAACGGAACTAGTATTCTACCGGATTCGCGCCATAAACGACAATCCGCTCCTGCCCGGCTTTAACTTCTGTTGGGATGGCCGCTCCCGGTTTTCCATCCAAGCGAAGCTCGACTGCCTTTTGCAACGAAGGTAACCCTCGCCACTACCCAAATCTCATCCTCAGCAATCGCTTAAGGTAAACTGGTGTGAAGCAACCTTGGAGGCAACCTCATGTCGAACCATGGCAAAGCAGCATTCGTCGAGAGCACGCTTATTCTTGCGCTGATGGGAATCTTGGCCGGCGCAATCGGAGGCTTGGCGATCGGCGTTTCGACCATGCCCAAGACTTCCTCAAGCTCGTCTTCTCACTAGCCGAATCGCGCTCACGGGTGAGATTCCAGCATCGCGTCCCAGCCTTGACAGGATTCCGCCCGTCTTCCCTTGTGCGATACTGATTCCATGCAGTCCCCGCTTCAGGCGCCCACCGCAGCTACCGACCCCAAGTCCGTCAAGGTCAATCTCACCACCGGCACAGGGGTCGACATTCAATGGGCCGATGGGCACTCTTCCCATTATTCTTTCGTCTTTCTCCGTGACGCCTGCCCCTGCGCCATGTGCGAAGAAGAGCGCTCCAAATCAGGCCGCAAGCGCGGCGAACCTCCAAAACTCGCCCGCGGCGCTCTGCCCATGTTCAAACCCTCCGCCAAGCCCGTCTCCGCCGAACCGATGGGTAAATACGCCATCCGTTTCAAATGGAACGACGACCACGACCTTGGCATTTATTCATGGAAGCTTTTTCGTGAACTCTGTCCTTGCGCGGAGTGCAAGGCTTCCGCGACGAAATCGTAACCTTCTCCGGGCGGTTGCCTGAAACACGAAAGGCCCCGATTTCTCGGGGCCATCAAATCTGGGTATACAGCACCCTGCGACTATTCCAGTATAGGTCGCCTAAATTTGCAGTCAAGTTACTTTGTAAGGAAGCTGTCCCTGCTTCGCTCCCCACAGAACCTGCGCCCCAGAAACCAGAGCGTGGACCCGACGGGATTCGAACCCGCATCTGCTACCGTCGCAGGGCGCTGTGTTGCCGTTACACCACGGGCCCGACTAAGAGTCTATTGGTGATTTGCGGGAATCATCACCCGCGTACATCACATTCGAATGTATGGCGTCCCGAAACGGAACGGCGTCACCAACCCCAATTCCCTGTAAAATTAAATCATCACTCCCGGAGCCACTCCCGCATTGTCTTTTCTCGATCAACTCAACCCGCAGCAGCGCGAGGCCGTCGAAACCACCGAAGGTCCAGTCCTCATCCTCGCCGGCGCGGGCAGCGGTAAAACGCGCGTTATCACCTATCGCATCGCCTACCTCATCGAGCACGCCGGAGTCATGCCCGAATCCATTCTGGCCATGACCTTTACCAACAAAGCCGCCGCCGAAATGGCCGCGCGCGTCGAGAAACTGGTCGGCGGCCTAAGCATCGCCAAGCCGGTGATCTCCACATTCCACTCTTTTTGCGTCCGCGTTCTTCGCCGCGACATCGACGCTTTGCAAATTCCCTCAGCCACACCCGGTCAACCGCCCATCGGCCACACCAAGAAATTCGTCATCTACGACGAGAGCGATATGCAAGCTGTGGTCAAGTCAGTGATGAAGCGCCTCGGTGTCGACGACAAACAACTCACTCCGCGCATCGTTCTTTCCCGCATCTCATGGGCGAAGAATCACATGCTCGATCCGCAGGAACTGTATCTGCAGTCGGCCGATCCCAAGACCGAAAAAATCGCGCACCTGTTCGAGGAATACCGAAAAGAACTCCGCAAAGCCAACGCCCTCGACTTCGACGACCTGCTGCTCGAAGCCACGCGCCTGCTGAAAACTGTGCCGCGCGTCCGCGAATATTACAACCGCCGCTTCCAATACCTTCTAATCGACGAATATCAGGACACGAATCGTCCGCAATATGAACTCATGCGCATGCTGGCCGGCGAGCGACATAACGTCTGCGCCGTCGGCGATGAAGACCAGTCGATTTATTCCTGGCGCGGTGCCGACATCCGCAACATTCTCGAATTCGAGCAGGATTTTCCCGAGGCCAAAATCATCCGCCTCGAACAGAATTACCGTTCCACGCAAAACATTCTGCAGGCCGCGTCGTCGGTAGTCGCGAATAACCTCCGCCGCAAAGGCAAAAATCTCTGGACATCGCGCCAGGGCGGGACAAAACTCGGCTACTACGAAGCTCCCGATGGCGAAAACGAAGCTCTATTTGCCGCCGACCACGTCGCAAAGTATCTGCGCGAGGCCGGACGTGCTGAAAACTCGGGCGGCGAAACTCCTCGTGCCGCCGTGCTCTATCGCACTAATTCCCAGTCGCGTCTCTTTGAAGAAGCGATGCGCCGTTACGGCCTCAAATACAAAGTCGTCGGCGGATTCTCTTTCTATGAACGCGCCGAGATCAAAGACATGATCTCGTATCTGAAAGTCATTCAGAATCCGGATGACTCGATCTCGCTGCTTCGCGTCATCAACACTCCCACCCGCGGCATCGGCAAGGGCACCATCGATACCCTCGAACGCCTCGCCCTCGAAACCGGCCTGTCGCTTTGGGGAGCCGTCGGGGAAGCGGTCCTCCGCCAACTGCTCCCGCAGCGCGCCCTCTCTGCTCTGAAAAGTTTCCAGCAGTTGATCATCGACGCCCAAGCCATGCTGGCGGGAACTTTCGTCGAGCACCTGGAAGAAAGCGCGGAAGAAGTTGTGGCGCGGGCGCCCTCGCCCGTGCAAATGCCGGAAGCTGCGGCAGCCATGTGGGGACAGCCGCCCAAGCCTGCCCTGAGCGAAGTCGAAGGGGCTGTCCAGCAGGGCGAAACCCTGCAGCTCTCTGCCAATGCCGATGATGCCGCCGCCTTCGACCCTGCCGAATTCGAGAACACCGCCTTCGATTTCGGCGGAGCCTACGGATCTCCGGACGAAGAAGAGTCTAGCCATACTGCAGCCGCCAACAAACCGCCCACTGTTTTTGAAAACGAATCGCTCGAAAATGGCGCCCGGTCTTCCGCAACCGCCAATTCATTTCCCGCTCCAACCGTCAGCACCGCCGACATTCTCAAATTCCTAATCGACCGCACCGGCTACATCAAGCTCCTCGAAGCCGAAGACACGCCAGAAGCCTTCTCCCGCATCGAAAACCTCCGCGAATTGGTCAACGCCGCCATGGATTCGCGCGACCGCGGCGAATCGCTCGATCAGTTCCTTGACCACGCCGCCCTCATCAGCGACGCCGACGACTACGACGAGCGCGCTCAGATCACGCTGATGAGCCTCCACGCCGCTAAGGGCCTCGAGTTCCCCCTGGTTTTTCTTAGCGGCCTCGAAGAAGGTCTCTTCCCGCACTCACGCACCATGCTTCAACCCGACGACGTCGAAGAAGAACGCCGCCTCTGCTACGTCGGCATGACTCGCGCCATGGATCAACTCGTTCTCACCCGCGCCGTCTACCGCCGCCGCTACGGCACCGATCTTCCCGAAGCCAGCGTCCCTTCCAGATTTCTAGAAGAAGTGCCCATCCAGCTAATCGAAGAGCTAGGCAAACGCCGCAGCTCAACGACAGCCCATGTAGGGACGGCCGCCCTCGGCCGTCCAGCGGGGCGAAGCCCCGCAGCCCACGATGCTGATGTTCACTACTCCTACGAAGACGAAGACCAAAGTGCAGCCTGGAAGCGCGGCGTTCCGGCAAGCCGCCAGAAAACCACTGCTCCCGCCAAGCCCTACAACTCCATCGAGAACATCGCCGAGTTCTTCGCCAGCCGCGGCAAGAAATTTACCGTCCCAAAAACTCCTCTCGAAGAACCTACCGGCAAGCGTGGATTCCGCCCCGGCCAGCGCGTTCGCCATCCCAAATATGGAGAAGGAACTGTTTACCAGCGCGAAGGAGAAGGCGAAGAAGCTAAGATTACTGTACAATTTCCTCGCTTCGGCTTGAAAAAGCTGGTCGAGAAATATGCCCAACTGGAGCGCGCTTAAACACAATCTGGTAATTTTGTAGTTGAGTAATTTCGCGGCTTCGTCGTACCAACCAAATTTAGAAATTAGCCAATTACCAAATTACCGACACAAGAAAGCAATCATGGCAAATACAGCAACGCTGACAAAAGAAGAACGCAAAAAATCAAAACGCGCCGCCCGTAAGAAGAGCAAAGCAGAAAAGCCCAAGAAGCCCCGCGACTATGCCCGCGGATCGAAGAAGCGCAAGGTTAAGAAATTGGCTCGCGGCCAGTCGAAACGCTAAGGCAGTAGGCCCGTAAGCATTCGGCAGTTGGCCGGCCGGTTCTTTGAATCGCGAAGATCCTGTCGGCCATCTTGCCAACTGCGAAAGGCACAAGGTTAAGAGCTGAAAGCTGACGGCTGAAAGCCAGCTCCCAGGAGATCGCTACCTCTTGTCCCCATCATCTACGGAACCCGCCGCTCCGGTTCGCACCTCCGATAACCAACTTTTCTGCTGCAAATCAATCGACAAGCTGATCTCGGAATCCGAGGCTCCAGGACAACGGCTGCAGAAAACCCTAGGCCCCTGGTCGCTGACCGCGCTGGGCATCGGCGCCATCATTGGCTCCGGAATTTTCATTCTTACCGGCACAGCGGCCGCGGGCGAATATTTCCAGGTCCCATCCCTCCTGCATGCGCAGGCGCTCGACGTAATTGTGAATTTACTGCGCACTGGAAGCACGGCAGGAGCGCTGATGCACGGACGCCCGCCCGCCGGGCCATCGATTGCGATTTCGTTTCTCCTTGTCGCGATTGCCTGCAGTTTTGCTGGATTGTGCTATGCCGAACTGGCCTCGATGATTCCCATCGCCGGCAGCGCCTATACATACTCCTACGCAACACTCGGCGAAATTTTTGCCTGGATCATCGGCTGGGACCTCATCCTCGAATATGTAGTCTCAAACGTCGCAGTCGCGGTTGGCTTTGCCGGTTATACAAAGGCGCAACTGGCGGTATTCGGCGTCAACTTGCCGGAAAAACTTGCGAGCCCGGTCTGGGCCGGCGGCCAGTGGACCGGCTCCTATTTCAATCTCCCCGGCTTCCTCATCGTTTTCATTCTCACGCTGCTGCTCGTGCGCGGAGTGAAGGAGTCGGCGGAGACCAATAACATCATGGTGGCGGTTAAAATCGGCGCCATCCTGACCTTCCTGGTAGTCGGCGGAATGCTGGTGAAGCCCGCGAACTGGACGCCCTTCGCGCCTTCTGGCTTTGCCGGAATCGTTACCGGAGGGGCGATCGTTTTCTTTACCTACATCGGATTCGATTCGGTTTCTACCGCCGCCGAGGAATCGCGCAATCCGCAAAAAGATTTGCCCTTCGGCATCATCATGTCGTTGGTGGTCTGCACGCTGCTCTATGTCGGCGTTGCCGTCGTCCTGCTCGGCATGATGAAGTACACAACATTCGTGTCCGGGGCGGCCGCCGAAGCGCCTGTGGCCTACGCGATGAAGTATCTGGGTGTGCATCCGCTCTTCCGCTCGGTCATCGTGATTGGAGCGCTGACGGGCATGATCTCTTCGTTGCTCGTGTTTCAGTACGGCCAGGCACGCATCTGGTACGCCATGTCCCGCGACGGCTTGCTGCCGAAGCTGTTCTCCGCAGTACACCCGAAGTTTAAGACGCCGCACATTTCCACCTGGATCGCCTGTTTCGCCGTGGGAATTCCCGCCGGCCTCGTGGACATCGGAGATGCCGCCGACCTCGCCAACATCGGGACGCTGTTTGCCTTCGTTCTGGTTTCGCTGGGAGTGATCATCCTGCGCCGCAGGCAGCCCGATCGCAAGCGTGCGTTCCGAGTCCCGTTTGTCCCATGGTTCCCGCTGATCTCGATTGTTCTTTGCGGCGGCCTGATGATGGGACTCACCGTCATCACCTGGCTGCGCTTCGTAATCTGGCTTGGCCTTGGGTTGCTGATCTACATCTTCTACAGCCGGCACCGTAGCGAGTTTGCGAAAAAATAGCTGTCAGCTCTCAACCATCAGCTGTCGGTTGCCTCTCAACGCTGCTCCCTCGCAAATCTTGCCCCAAGAATCTACAATCAAGAAACAATGTCTTCCGCTGATCGCCCGCCGAGCAGTTTCTTGCGCCTTCTCCCCAAGGCCGAACTCCACCTGCACCTCGAGGGCGCAATCGAACCCGCCACGTTGCTCGAACTCCGCCAGCGTCACGGCGATCGCGTTACGCAATCGGAGATCGATTCGCTCTACCGCTACGAAGATTTTTCCGGATTCCTGCTCGCCTTCAAAAACATCACCGAGCATTTGCGCACGCCGGAAGATTATGAACTCATCACCTACCGCCTTATGCAGCGCCTGAAGCAAGAAAATGTTCTTCATGCGGAAGTCTATGTTTCAGTCGGCGTCTGCCTCTGGCGCAAGCACGATTTCGCTTCGATTTTCGAAGGCCTGGATCGCGGCCGCGCCCGCGGCGCGCGCGAGTTCGGCATCTCTCTCGTCTGGATCTTCGATGCTGTCCGCCAGTTCGGCCCCGAAGCCGCGCAGAAAGTATTCGAACTCGCCGTCCGCTATCACGACCGGGAGGTTGTCGCCATCGGTATCGGAGGGGATGAACAAAAAGCTCCCCCGGAGCTTTTCCGCGATGCTTACGCCTGGTCCGCCGACCACGGTATGCGTCTCACCGCCCACGCTGGCGAGACCGGTCCGCCTGAATCAGTGTGGGGCGCGCTCAACCTTCGCGCCGAGCGCATCGGACACAGCCTCACCGCCTTCCATGATCCCGATCTCGTCGAAGAGCTTGCCCAGCGCCAGGTGCCGGTCGAAATCTGTTTGACCAGCAACTTGCGTACTGGACTCTGCCCCAACCTCAACGATCATCCGGCGAAAAGTTATTTCGACCACGGAGTCATGATCACGCTCAATAGCGATGATCCCGCCATGTTCGGAACGAGCCTCGCGCGGGAATACCAGATCGCCCAACAGGTTTTCGCATTCACCGACGAACACCTGCGCGAACTCGCCCGCAACTCCTTCGAAGCATCATTTCTGCCGGCAGAAAAAAAACTGGAATTCCTCAACCTCTTCGACGCCGCCGCCGCCAGATAAAGCGAGAATGCAGAAGAGGAAAAGGAATCCCATGTGGGGACAGCCGCCTCGGCTGTCCCGGGCCGGGCGAAGCCCGCCCGACACGAACACTGCCGCTGTTATAAAATCTTTTCTCTAAAATCGTTGATCGATTCAGCTAGAAGCTAAGGGCTGAAAGCTAATAGCTAAGAACCATGCCCCTCCACATCGGTATCGTCGCCTGCAGCACTGAAGGAGCCGCTCTCTGCTACCGCACCATCTCGCTCGAAGGCGCGCACATGCTGGGCAAACACGACCATCCTGAAGTTTCGCTGCACTCCCATTCGCTCGCGAAATATATGAACTTTGTCTACGCGAACGACTGGGCGGGCGTGGCCGAACTCATGCTCTCTTCCGCGGACAAATTGGCCCGCGCCGGCGCCGACTTTCTCATCTGCCCCGACAACACAATCCACCAGGCCTTTGACTTGATCGAGCACCGTTCCCCGCGCCCCTGGCTGCACATTGCAAGAGAGGTTGCGAAAGAAGCGCAGCGCAGCCAGTTCAAACGCCTCGGCGTCCTCGGCACGCGTTACCTAATGGAAGGCCCGGTCTACCGCGATGCGCTGAAAGCCGCCGGCATCGCGCACCGCACTCCCGGCCCTGAGCAGCGCGAGCGCCTCGACCAGATCATCTTCGACGAATTGGTCAACGGCCAGTTCCTTCCCCGCTCGCTCGCTTACTACGTGGAAGTGATCCGTGCCTTGAAAGACGAAGGCTGCGACGCCGTCGTCCTCGGCTGCACCGAAATTCCGCTGCTGGTAACGCCGGAATCCTCGCCGCTGCCCACGCTGGATTCCACGCGCCTGCTGGCCAAAGCTGCGGTGCATAAGGCGGTCGAAGGTTAGTAAAGGGTTTGCGAGAACTTTAGAAAATATCTTCGCTTCGTGAGCATGTGCTCGTATTTGGTCTTGTCATTTCTAACGAGCCGGAGCGAACGCGACGCGAGAGAGAAACCTGCTGTTCAGCTATCCCCAAATATGACTGCCAGGCCTTCCCAACCCCGCCCCCTCAAATTCCGCCAACTCCCGGGCCTCTATGCCATCGTGCGCCAACCTCCCAAAGCCCCCGTCCCCACTTGGGCCACGACGGCCGCCTTCACCTCGATTAGCCGAACTGCCGAAGAACTCTCCATCGTGTGTCCCTCCGACAACATCCCGAAAGAGTTCTCCGCGGCGCCGTGCTGGATCTGCCTCAAGCTCGAAGGCCCGTTCCCTTTCTCGCAAACCGGAATTCTGCTCTCCTTCATCGCGCCGCTCTCGAACAACGCGATTCCCATCTTCGCGATCTCGACCTACGACACCGATTACGTTCTCGTTCCTCAAGAGCATGCAGATCGGGCTCTCGACCTGCTGAGCGAAGCAGGACACGAACTGATCACAGGATGAAACCGTACGACTTCTCGTAACGATGAGAGGTAAGAAAGATCTAAAAGAAACAAAGGCCGGAGAATCTCCCGATCCTCCGGCCCAATCTTCTTAGCGAGTTCTATTTTTATTGTTTGACGTCCGTCGAAGCGATATCGAGCGTAAGCATGAACCCGTTGGTTCCCTTGTATTCGAACGCTTTTGCTCCGGTCTTGTAACCCTCGAAATCACTGGGCATCATCACAAAACCGTCGTTCCGCGGTGTTCCCCAATATTTCAAGTTATGAATGACGACGGGATCGTCAGTATTTCCCTGAAAACGGTGCAGCTTTACTTCCGCCGTTTTTCCGCCATCAATCGTTGCGTGCGCTCCATCTTTGTTAGATTCCCATGTGTCAATGTTCCCCACTGCGGTCTGCAGCGAGTTCCACTGAACCGGGAAGACATGCGGCAGCATCGCGCCAAGCGCTTCCTGTTGTTCCTTGGTCATCGCCTTGTCGAACGTAACCAGCGCCCAGTCGGTTTTTCCCTGCGACCAATCGCCGCCGAGGTCGCCAGTGATCCAGAATTTAGCGCCGTCCAGATTCACCACGCCATAGTGTCCGTGGTTTACTTTGTACGCATTATTAAACTTGCAGTAGTGGGCTGCCGTGCCGTGTTCGTGGTGTGCGGCAGGTTTCGGATTGAAATAGCACTGACAAAACATCGGGCAACTGCAGGCTTCGATGGTGGTCGCATTCAGCGCCCAGTCGGGATGCGTCGTGTCAGTGTTGCTCACAGAGAGCAACGCAAGAACCAAAGAGATACCCCAAGCTTTCAGCATGCTTAATACCTCCTCGGGCGCAAATTATGACCGCCGTCAGGCGGTTTTGCAAGCGAATTGCTACCCGCGCAGGCAGCCACCCATTTGCGCCATTCGCCCCGCAAAATCCGCCAAACGCTGTCGCGGAATCTGCATTTCTGTCGCATCCGTGCTGTAATAAAGAGTATCGATCCAATGCCATCAACACTTATATCCCTGCGCCGCCGCGCCAAAGCTCTGCACCGCAATCTTCGCGGAGCACGCATGGCCGCGCACGCCCTCGCCTCTACCGACCATCCGCTGCTGGCGCACATCATTCCGGTACGCCGCTGCAATCTGGCTTGCACCTATTGCAACGAGTTCGACGATTTCTCGCAGCCGGTGCCTACGGAAGAAATGTTCCGCCGCATCGACAAGTTGGGTGAACTGGGAACGGCCGTGATTACAATTTCTGGCGGAGAGCCGCTGCTGCATCCCGATCTTGACGAAGTGATCCGCCGCATCCGCTCCAACGGCATGATCGCCGGATTAATTACGAACGGATATTTTCTAGTCGCCGAGCGCATCAAGCGCCTGAACCGCGCCGGCCTCGAGTGGCTGCAGATCTCCATCGACAACGTGAATCCGGATGATGTTTCGAAGAAGAGTCTGAAGGTTCTCGACAAGAAATTGCAATGGCTGGCCGAACACGCCGAGTTTCACGTGAATATCAATTCCGTCGTTGGCGGCGGAATTTCCAATCCGCAGGACGCACTCACTATTGGCAAACGCGCCGTCGAACTGGGCTTCAGCTCAACCGTCGGAATCATTCACGACGGCAGCGGTCAACTCCAGGCGCTGGGCGGCGAAGAGCGCCGCGTCTACAACGAAATGAAGTCGTGGGAGAAGCGCAGCTTCACCCGCATCAACGCCTTCCAGGAAAACATCGCGCAAGGTCTGCCCAACGATTGGCGCTGCCGCGCCGGAGCGCGCTACCTCTACATCTGCGAAGATGGATTGGTCCACTACTGTTCGCAGCAGCGCGGCTATCCGGGAGTGCCGCTCGCCACTTACACGCGCGAGGACATGCGTCGCGAATACTTCACCGAAAAAGGCTGCGCGCCCAATTGCACCGTGTCCTGCGTGCATCAGGTGTCGGTGTTCGACGCCTGGCGCGCCCCGCAGCAGGCCGCGGCCGCTCCAGCCGCATCTGCCCCCGAACTCGTTCAGATTAAATAGTCGAACGAGTCGTTGAATCGAGTTGCTTTGAAAGGGCGCGGCTTTCAGCCGCGCCGTTCCCTGGGCACAGGAAATGCAGGGCTTTAGCCCCTGAGGACCGCCGCTCGTGAGACAAACCCGCCCCTATCGTAGGCTACTTCTTCGGCTGCGCCGATGGTGGCAAAATATTATTCAACCGCAAATACATCGCTGCAGCCCCGTAATGATCGGCCCAACCGCTAGCCAAGCCCAAAGCCACCGCAGCTCTCGGTCCTTGCCGCCCGCCAAAAAGTTCCACCGTATCGCCCAGTTTCGAATCATCCATCTTGCCCAAAGCCTCGCCACAAAAATCAAACGACGCTGTGGCCGCTGCCAGCAACTTGTCTTTGCTATCCGTTTCCTTGACTTCTTCGACCTTGGGAGCGGCCACGTCAGCCACTTTTGCGCACCCGGAATTATTCGACCCGATAATGTGCACCACCAGATGCGCAAACGTCATCTGATCCGGGGTTGGCTTGTAATTGAACTTTTCTGCCGGCATTGCGGTGATTGCGCCCAGAATGTTGTTCCGCGATCTTGGCAAAAACGCGCGCAGCGCCGCTGTGACCGGATCTTGTATTCGGGCCGTTTGCGGAGCTGCCGCCGATGCCGAGGATGAAGGCGAACTCATCGTCTGCGACCAGCTCGCTCCAAGACCAACAAATGCGAAAAAAATCATAACCAGAATCCGTCTCATGGAAGCTCTCCTGAACACGCGAGAAATTCTAGTCGCCAACCGCCGCCCGCACAAGCGGTGCTCCTTTTCGATTCGCCATTTAAGATGGCCCCATGCAGAATGTCACGCCGCTCGCGATTGCAGCACTCGCGCTGGAACTGGCTCCCGCAGTCATGTTTGGTCTGGCAGCATCGCGAGTAGCGCGCTTTGTGGGTCGCTGCCCGGTTCCCGCGCGCCTCGCTCTTCCCGCGCTCTTTGTCGCTCCCTACTTGATGGTTTCAATCTCCGCGCACATGTTTCGTTGGCGGTGGTTCGCGCTCTACGCCCTATTACCCGTCGCAAGCGCATTGCTCGAGTTGCGCGCCGCTGCGGCCGATCCTGAACAGCGCGGCAATTGGCGCGACGCCCTGATTCTGCTGGTGCTCGGACTGGCCGTCGATCTTCGTTGGTTTGATCCCGCGTGGCCCCAAGGTCTGCGCGCCTTGAACGAATTGTTTCTGGTGGATGCCGGCTTGTATGGGTTTCTGGCGATTCGTCAACTCACAAATACCGGATTCGATTTCCACTTGCAATGGAGCGACTGGAAAACTGGCCTCCGTGAGCTGCTTTTCTTCACGCCCATCGTTCTGCTGCTGGGCCTCGCGCTTGGCTTCATCCATCCCCATCGCAACCTGCCGGGAGTCGGCAGCGCGCTCCTGCGCTGGATCGCGATATTTTTCTTCACCGCCGTGCCCGAAGAACTTTTCTTCCGCGCCTGGGTGCAGAACCTGCTGGAGCGCCGTGTGGGACGCCGCGCCGCCCTGGTGGTCGCGTCGATTCTCTTCGGCCTATCGCACTTCAACAAACGGTCTGCCCATTTCAATTGGCGTTACGTGCTGCTGGCGACCATCGCAGGAATTTTCTACGGCCGTGCCTGGCGCCAGCATCACCGCGTTCCCGCTTCGACGATTACCCATGCGACCGTGGATTGGATTTGGGGGTTGTGGTTTTAGCTGAAAGGGCGAGCGTGCATCTCAAATTGGAGCGGAAGGATAATTGTTGGTTCAATGGGGATGCTAGGCCAACAAACGTTCCCTCGTAGGACCCTTAGCTTGGCTCTTCACGGTAGACCTTGGGTCCAATACGGCCATTGGTAAGGGTATTCTCTGAGGCTAAGCAATTTAAGATAGCGGGGGCCGGGAGATCGATCAATTGGACATGTGAGCCCGAAAAAGAGGCTAAATGCGGCGCTTCATTGCTTTGGGTTGTGTATCCCTTCTAGCGTTTCTCGCGATGGGAGCCGAGGCGGCCGAGAGTGCCGCCGACAAGGCCCAGGCTGTTATCAATCTTGAAAACGCGTGGAACTACGCCGAAGAGCGGCATGATGGGGATGCTCTGAGGTTATTGCTAGCCGAAACATTTGTGTACACAGACTATGACGGAACTATTATGGACCGGGACCAATGGCTGAGAAAAGTCCAGAGCCAAGCGAAGGACTATCTGCACTTGTCTAACGTGGAGCAGAATGCCCGTGCCTATGGCGACGCCGTAGTTGTGATCGGAATCTACCTCGAGAAAATGAAAATCAAGGGGAAGGACGTGGATCGCCGTGTCCGATTCACGGATACCTGGATTTTCCAAAACAGCCATTGGGAATGTGTAGCAAGTCAGTCCACGCTAACAGCCCCCAGGCTCTGAAGCTCACATGTAGCTTTCGGAAGGAATTGAGGAAATGCGCGGGGAAGTCTGGCTGATACCGCAAATACCCCAGCCCCACTCGCAGATGATGATGCAGCGCCTCCGGCACACAGATAGCGAAGCAAAGCCCAAGCAGCCCTTGCGCCAGCCCGAGCGCCCAAAGATTGCGATAGCGCCGGAACAGCACACACGACACTATGCCCCACACCAGCGTCGCTGCAGTCAGCACAAGATTTGGTAAGTGCGCCGCCGCAAACAGAATGCCAGCGACCGCCACGGCAGCGCTCTCATTCTCGAAAAGACGCAACAGTCGTTCCATAAAATAATCCTGCAGAAGAAACTGCTGGTAGATGGTCCACAGCACATAGCCGGAGATGTGTGCGAAGTCGGCCCTATTGAGCGGATGCAGCGTGCCGATTTCCGCGGCCACGAAAACGCCCAATGCCGAGAGAGCGAGGCTCGCTGGCAATATCCAGAGCGAGGCAACTAGGCCGCGAGTCCCGAATCCAAGCTCATTCCGATCCCGGCAGCGCAACAATACCACTGCCAGTGTCAGCACCAGCACCAAGGGCGAGAAGATGCGCTGCAGCCGCTCGGGGGTCCAAATGACGCCGACAATTAATCCATAGCCGAGTATCAACTCGATCAGATCGCGGCGTCGGCTGGGACAAACGCCTGGCATGAAAGCCAGTATTGCATAGGTCTGACAGCCTACACCGCTACCTCCGGCGTCGCCTCCAGCAAGCTGCGAGTGTAAGCGTGTTCGGGGTACTCGGTAATTCGTTCGCTCGGTCCTACTTCCACAATCTTGCCCCGATACATCACAGCGATGCGAGTCGATAGATAACGCACCACCGGCATCGAGTGCGAAATAAAAAGGTAGGTCAGTCCGAAATCGCGCTGCAACTTCGCCAGCAGGTTCACAATCTGCGCGCCCACGCTCACGTCGAGAGCTGAAACCGGTTCGTCGGCCACGATAAATTTAGGCCGCAGTGCCAGCGCGCGCGCGATGCCAATGCGCTGCCGCTGCCCGCCGCTGAACTCATGCGGAAAGCGCCGCAGGATGGATTCGTCCAGGCCCACCGCTCGCAACAGTTCGACCACCTGCGCACGAGTCCCGGATCTCCCATTGGTTTTTCCGTGAATAATCAGCGGCTCGGCAATAATATCTTCCACCCGGTAACGCGGATCGAGCGAGGCAAACGGGTCTTGAAAAATAATCTGCATGTCACGCCGCAAGCGCCGCATCTCGCCCGCGCTGGCAGCCAGCAGATCGCGCCCTTCAAAACGCACGCTGCCGCCGGTAGGCTCGATGAGTCGCAAGATTAAACGCCCCAGCGTGCTCTTGCCCGACCCCGACTCGCCGACCAGGCCCAGAGTCTCCCCCGCCTGAATATCGAGCGAAACATCGTCGACCGCGCGCACTTCGCTGCGCGTCTTCCCGGCGAACCCCTTCCCGGCAAATGTCTTCCCGCCAAACATGGACTCGCCCTGCGGATAAATCTTGGTCAGATTGCGAATTTCGATAAGCGCCATTGGCTATCTTTCAGACATGATTCATTAACATCCATACATTCCACATTCCAGAATATGGAATGCGATCTACTGCGCCGCGATCATCGGCACCGACGCCAGCGCCGCCACCAGACCCACAAATCTCCAGCGCGTGAAGTGCTCTTTCAACACGATGCGCGCCAGCAGTACGGTCACCGCCGGATAAAGTGACGAGATCACGACCGCCTCATCAAGCCGCCCCGTTTGGCTGGCGCGCACAAAAAGCATGGTGCCAAGCGAATCGATGCATCCCGTCAGAACGCCCCAGCGCACACCCGCCGGCGTGATGTCGCGAAAATTCCGCTGCAGCAGAACAATTAGAGCGGTGATGATCAGTCCTCCAGCCCTGGTAAGCGTTGCCATCCAAAACGCCGACCCGTTGCCGGCTTGATGAATGCAAAGATAAAAGCCCGCAAATCCAATGCCTGCCAGCACCGCCATCCCAATGCCTTCCGGCCTTCCGCCTTCTTCGGTGCGCGTGATCAGCCACAAGCCCATGGCGGCGCAGACAAACCCCAGCAGCGGAATTCGCCCCGGCAATCCTTCCGTGAACATGGAGACAAGGGTTGGAATTGCCGCGCCCAGCACCGCCGCCACCGGCGCCGTCAGGCCCATCCTCCCTGAAGACAGCGCCCGGTAAAAAATCGCCAGCGCCGCTCCTCCGGACACTCCACCCGCCAAAACCCACAAAGCCCCGCGCCCCGTGGGCAAAGCCGCATGGCTGGCTGTGGCCAGAGTCCCTACCAGCAGCAGGCCACCCAGGTTCACGACCGTCGTGAACAAGAAAGCATTGGCCCGGCGCGTGGCGTACCCACCCAGAAAATCACTTGTTCCCCACGCTGCTACAGCGGCTAATCCGTAGGCGGCGGTGACAAATTGTGGCGAGGCGTACACGCTCGGACGAGGTTAACATGTATCCGTTCGACCCTCAGACCAAGCGAGTCTGATTCGAGTCCGATTGAGGCAAGGCAACCCCTCCGCGGAACCAAAGTAAAAATTGATCGCCTGCGAATAATGGAATAGGCTGAAACCAATTTTCGGAGGCATCATGCGGATCTTCTTATTGGCCACACTCTGCCTGGCACTCACCGCACCCGGCGTCGCCCAGACTGCCGACAGCGATCCGGCAACTCGAGACGACATTATTCTCTATCTCCGGACCATGCGCTCCCACGACATGTTCAAGAAGATGATGGAAGTGCAATCTCAATCGATGCAGACGTTGATGCGCGATCAGGTTCTGCAGGATAGGGGTACGTTGCCGCCAAACTTCGGCGAACATATGAAGAAGGCAATGGCAGACCTAATCCAGGGAATGCCGGTAGATGACATTATGCAGGCCATGATTCCTGCCTACCAAAAGCACTTCACCCGAAGTGACATACGTGCCATGAACTCCTTCTATTCCTCTCCCGTTGGCCAGAAAGTTCTGGAAGAACTGCCCGTAGTCACCCAGGAGGGCATGCAGGCGGCAATGCCGATTCTGACGAAATACCTCGACGATTGGAAGACGCATATGCAGGAGGATATGAAGGATCTGGAAAAAACCTCTCCCAAGACTGAGCCAGCCGCTGCCCCGCCTCAATAAGTAATTAAGCAATGTAGCGACAGCCGCCCTCGGCTGTCCGGTCGAGCGCAGCTCGACGGTTTTGTTGATCGCAAGCGAACTGACCCAATCGCTCCGTCGCTTACCGCTGAATTCAGCCTTCCTGCGTGTTAGAATTTCCAGAAGCCGCTTCCTTACTGGTTCTAGTTTTAATATCAGGTTCTAAACCGACCAGAGTTTAAGAAAACAGGTTTACGAGACCACGTTGATCGAGCTCGCACCTTCGATTCTTTCGGCGGACTTCGCCCGTCTCGGTGAACAAGTGCGCGCCGCGAGCGAAGGCGGAGCCAGCGTCGTCCATGTCGACATTATGGACGGCCACTTCGTTCCCAATCTCACCATCGGTCCGCCGGTGGTGAAGTCTCTGCGCAAGGTTACGAAGCTGCCGCTCGACTGCCACCTGATGATCGAAAATCCGGACGAATTCATTCCCGCCTTCGCCGAAGCCGGCGCTGACTGGATTTCCGTCCATCAGGAAGCGTGCCGCCACTTGAACCGCACGTTGCAACTGATCAAAAGCCACAATTGTCTGGCGGGCGCGGTAATCAATCCCGCCACTCCCGTCAATACTCTTGCCGAGGTCCTTGATCTGGTGGACTACGTCCTGGTGATGTCGGTGAATCCGGGATTTGGCGGCCAGAAATTTATTCCCGGCACGCTGCACAAAATGCGTCAGTTATCTGAGATTCGCAGCCAACGCGGTCTCGCTTTCCGCATTGAAGTCGATGGCGGAGTTTCTCTCGACACCGTTGGCGATGTGGTGCGGGCGGGGGGAGAAATTCTCGTTGCAGGCAACGCCGTATTCGGTAGCGGCGATCCAAGAAGGAATGCTGAAACCCTGTTGAAAGCGGCCACCGAGGCCACAATGTTGAAAGTGTAGCTCTTTCATGTAGCACCGGGTCAAGGGACCCGGTCCCACAAGTTTATTCGAGGTCCTATGTTGCGTCGAAATTCCTTGATCGCGTTGTTCGGCATGCTGCTGCTCATCACATCCGCTTGCACCAACAAAAAATCCAAAAACCCCCTGGCCAACGTAGGCTCCAAGCAGCCTGACAAAGTCCTGTTTGACAAGGCTATGGACGCGATGAAGCACAACCGCTTCGACGTGGCGCGCATAACTTTGCAGACCTTGATCAATACCTACCCCGATTCCGAATTCATCGCCCGCGCCAAACTGGCCGTCGGAGACTCCTGGTATGCCGAGGGCGGCACCGCATCGCTCGCTCAAGCTGAGCAGGAATATCGCGACTTCGAAACCTTCTTCCCCAACATGCCGGAAGCCGCCGAAGCGCAACTGAAGATCGCTAACATTCAGTTTCAGCAGATGGAGAAGTCCGATCGCGACTACACTCACGCCAAGCGTGCCGAAGACGAATACCGCAACCTCATCATGCAATACCCCGACAATCAGAAACTGGTGAAGGAAGGGAAGCTGCGCCTGCTGGAAGTGCAGGAGGTCTTGGCCGATCGCGAATTTGCCATCGGCAAGTTCTACTTCTTCCGGCAGTCCTATCCCGCCTCCATTGCTCGCCTGCAAACTCTGGTGGAAAAGTACCCGCTATACAGTCGGGCCGATGAAGCTCTCTTTGTTCTGGGCCAGGATTATGAAGGTCAGATCACGCGCCTGCGAGCGCGGCCGGTTTGCACGGGATTCAACATTCCCCCGGGTTGTGTGGGAGGAGAAACTACAAAAGCCAAAATCATTGACGAATGGACAAAACAGGCGTCCGCAGCCTATTCGCAAATCATCACCCGCTATCCTCTGATGGATCACGCCGATGACGCCAAGAAGCGTCTGGCAGCTTTGCATCAGCCCATTCCGCGTCCCACCAAAGCCGCGGTAGCGCAGAACCGTGCCGAGGAAGAAAGCCGCCGCGAAGCCAACACCATGGACCGCTTAATGAGCGTGGTCAAGAAGGGACCAGACACATCCTACGCGGCGAAAGTGGGAGAGCCAACCCTGGTCGATCCCACGCCAGTCTCGGCTAATCAACTGGCGGGAGAAACCATGCGCAGAGCCTTAGGCACTCCCGCTGGCGACCATGGCCTGAGCGTGGAAACCGTAAAAGGCGGAACTCCAGGACCGAATGAAGCTGCTCCGCGATCGGATGCTCCTGCCTCCTCCGCCAACGCCGATCCTTTTGCGCGCCCTGCCGCTACGACAGCGGCGGATCCGAACGAACTTAAGCCCATCGCACCCGATTCGAATGCGCTTACCCCCACCGCTTCTGCAGATCCAAACGAATTAAAGCCCACGACCGATCCGCAACCCACGGCATCCAGCGGAGCTGTGCCTCCGCCAGTTCAGCTCAATGAGATCCAGCAGGGCCAAGCACCACCGAATGCCAACGCCGCCGATTCTTCCAGCTCAAACCTGGCTACCGATAAGGAAATTTCCAGCAGCAAGAAAAAGAAAAAGACCGGCTTGAAGAAAATTATAGCGTTCTAAATTGATTGTCATCGGGCCGCGTTTTTTACGGCCCATCAATCCAGCGTTTCGCTTGCTTTCCCGCCTGCCGCGCCCGTTCCGCTCGGTAGGTGCTGACCGCTGGTAACGTGTTACCTCCCGTTTGATTCATTGACTTACGGTGGAGGGCAGGTTACCTTCGCGATATCCCCCTCGCACGCGAGGAATCTCTTTGGCTCGGAAAATACTGCTCGCCGATGACAGTGTGACCGCCCAGAACATGGGCCGCAAAATCCTCGCTGACGCGGGGTATGAGGTTATTGCTGTCAATAACGGCTCCGCCGCCCTGAAAAAAATCGCCGAGCTTAAACCCGACCTCGTCATCCTCGATGTTTACATGCCCGGTTATAGTGGACTCGAAGTTTGCCAGCGGCTCAAAGAGTCGCAGGAAACAGCCCGCATTCCGGTGTTGCTCACGGTCGGCAAGCTCGAGCCCTTCAAGCCGGAAGAAGCGCAGCGGGTTCGGGCCGAAGGCTATATCGTAAAGCCCTTTGAGGCGAGTGAGTTACTGAGCGCTCTCTCGAAACTCGAAGACAAGGTTGTACCTCGTGCCGAACCTTCCAAGCCAGGTCGTTTCGCCCGCGCCATTGCCGCGGTGGATGAGAGTGACCGCGGCGTCAAGAACGAGCCCCCCCGCACCGAAACAGAATGGAAGAACCGGATCAGCTTTCCTCAAAACAAGCCAGAATCCGAGGAAACGGTTGCCAAGGTCGACGTCGCCGCCTTTGCTCCCATCGGCGTGCCAAAAGACGTCTCTCCAGCCGAAGTTGCCGCCATCACCGCCGCCGCCGCGCAGATCCAAATGGCGGAGGCTTCTACCAAAGACGATTTTCGCAGTCCCGAACCTGCCGCTGCCAAAAGTACGGCTCCTCAGGCTGCCAGCGAGTTTGCCGTAGAGCCCACGCAGGAAAGATTCGAAGACAGGGAACAGATTCAAGCCAATGCAGGGGAGATCAGCGGCCCTCCAGATAACCAGGCTGGCACCAGCCAACCAAGTCACTTGGAAGTTTCCAGTGAACCTCCAGCGGCAGGCCTCAACCACCGCCGCAACGGTGACGAAACTCCCGAAGAATCGCAGGATGGTCCCGTAACCATGGCGGTCGCCTCCGCATCTGCGTCCGATGCAATCGCCGCATTGCCGCGCTGGACCGCGGTTCCAGTCGCACTTGCAGGTGACGAGGCATCCATTTCGCTCGAGCACGAAATGCAGAAGGCCTACGCCGCCTTCGCCGCCGCCGACTACGCAACCACCGCCGGATCCGTCGAAGCGGAAAGCGCGTCGACCGGCAATTCCACCGCGATCTCGGAAGTCCCCGCAGAAGTAAACGCCGCAAGCACCAATACAAAAGAACCGATTGCCACGATTTCGAGCTCTGAAGCAACAACCGTTTCCGAACCAGAACCTGCGCCCGCGGAGCCAGTCGCAGCGTCCCCGAACTTTGCCCAGCCCGAAGAAAATCTCGCGCCGGCTCCCGAGCTCACGTCCTCTGTCAGCGAAACCGAAACGGCTACACCCACCTCTGCCGAGCAAATTGCTCCTGAGATGAAATTCGAGGCAGCCGCCACTGCGGCCACCGCCTCCACCGATTCTGTTATTTCCATTGCCAATACCTCAGAGCCGAAACCGGATTCCGAAACCGTGAAAACCACCGCCGCAGCCTGGGCCAGTTGGCGTCAAATCCGCGACACCGCCAAGAGCAGCGATGGGTCCGAAAACGGTGGGCCCGAAAACGGTAACCCCGAAGCAGCGCCTCAACCGTCTGCAACAACCGCAGACACCGCAGCCCTCGCAGTCGCGGCAGGAGCCGAGCAGGCGTTACCAGAACCTTCTTCCGCCGCCCCAACCCAGAATCCGAATGATGTCGCCAGCATCGTCGACAGCGTCCTCGCCGGTCTCCGCCCCAAACTCATGGAAGAAATCACTCGCAAGATGGCGGAGAAAAAGTAGTCGCCTTTCGGCTCGGTATCCCTCCCCGTTTGACGGGTCGCGAGCGAAGATGTAAAAGGCACAAATCAGCAGCATCGGAATCAACAAGTGCGCTCGCGAAAGCGGATTTGATCGAAAGAACTTCATAAGAAAACTGGTACGTGGAATTCCCGTGAAACGTAAGTCGTACGACGAATTTGTGAGCTGGCTAAAGAGCTACAATCTAAGCGGATAATCTCAATATCATGGGTACGTTGCATTGCCCTTCGTAAACCCTTAGTTCCTTAATAGAACTTCGCAGTTCCAAGAGTTTACGGCTTCTTTTGCGGCACCATTCATCGTCGAGCACCTTTGTGGGAGGGATCGGAACACACGTCTGCAGCAGCGCCAGTCTCTGTAACTCTCTACGAATTGTGACATCGTACTGGTCTTGAAACATGGGGTGCAAGCGATCCCAAAAGTGGTTAACAGTCCTGGAAAGTGAGATTATTCTATTTCGCTTTCTATCAATAGCGTGCGTTCCACCAAACACAGTCGCTCGCCAGTCGCCGGTCCCTCGTAGCCAGATCCCATATTTTGCAATGTGACCCGCAAGCTCTGATCCTAGCCACGCATCTTCAGAAAGTTTCTTCTTAGATATCCACGACAAATCCAATGAACGAGACTTTACTCGAAGACCGTTCCCGACACATAAAACGTCCACGTCCGAATCCTCTGTGTTAAGTCCAGCAGAATAGGAGCCAAAGACAACAATTTCGCCAGCGCTCTTCAACTGTGCGGGATCGCGTCCATCCTTACGCATGCGGTCGAAAATGATTGTTTTTAAGAGTTTTTCCACAAGGTTTGCTGGGTGTCCTTTCTTTTCTGCACACTTTTGACTTTCTTTTTCAGGCTGTTCAATATCTTTTCGAGATACCCATGCGCCTCTTCCATATCTTCGTCTGATGGTTCCCCTGCATAGGTGTCCAGTAAATTATCGAATGTTTCCGTTCGATAGATTAGGTCGTCCGAAGCATGTTCTCCGAGCACCTCTCCCACCAAATCCCGCAACCCAAAACCCTTTAGGCTTACTGTCATATACCCTTCTTTAATAAGAGTACTGAAGGCTGTTTTTAGGAGTGCTTCATCATGATCAGCGTCATTAGGGTCAAACTCGTCGAGCACGGTTTCCAGCAATTCTATTGTGCGGCTTAGAAATGCTGTATCAATGTCCTTTTTGTTTGACATTCTTCTGCTCTTCTCTTTTTTGT